>NZ_FOWL01000013.1:0-187571 GCF_900115445.1 Variovorax sp. OK605 | reverse complement strand
AAACGTCGAAACACAAGGAAGGATAGATCATGAACAGCGACATTCAAGCAACCGGCCGCTCGGCTCGCCAGGACTCTGGCGTTTCCGACAACGCCCGCTACGAGGCATCCGCGCTCACGCCGCCAGTGGACGTGATCGAGGACATCAATGGCATCACCTTGTACGCGGACCTGCCCGGCGTGAGCCGCGAAGGACTGAACCTGCATGTGGAAGCCTCGACGCTGACCATTGACGCAGAATCGGCCCTGAAGGTCGCCGAAGGCTTGAAGATCAGCCATACCGAAGTGGCACTCGGCCGGTTCCGGCGCGTTTTCACGCTCAGCAAGGAGTTGGACACCGAGAAGGTCACAGCCGAGTTGGACCAAGGCGTGCTGACGCTGCGGCTTCCCAAGACGGAACACGCCAAGCCGAGGAGGATTGACGTCCAGGTGGCCTGAGCGACGGCCGATCGAGCGCCCTGGACGATATGCGACGGCGGTGGTCTTTCGGCCAGAGCAGCCATTTCAATCGAGCCTTCGGCTTGGCGGCGTCCCTCGTGGCGAGGAGCCGGCGACGAGCGATCCGCTCACTCGCAAGGGGGGCGGCAGGCCGTTCTCCTGTATCGGCGAGGGGTCGCCGCCGGGCGGCAAATTGCCGGGTCCCTTCGCGGGATCCCGGATGCCGTAGAAGAACAGCGCCCGCCGCAACACTGCCAGCAGCGTCCACATGAGGCGGCGGCCGATGTCCCCGTCGCTATGCCAGTGCCCGAGTTGTCATGCTTCGATGCCATGGCTGATTTGCGCGGGCGAACTGGCAGGTCAAGTCGAGTCAACGGGAGGCTGCGATGCCCTTGGCATGTTTACGCCGGCAACGCTCGGCCTGAGTTCGCTCCAGCGTGGCGTCTCTCCGCTTGGCGGCGGCCTCGCAGCGTTCGTGCAATGCGGTCGGTTCTTCGTCGGTGAGTTTTCAGTTCGTCCAGCTTCGTCTGCAGCGCCACGCCGTCGCGGTTCTGTGTGTTATGGATCAGGAGCACCATCAGCAAAGTGACGACGGTGGTGGGCGGTGTTGATGATGAGCTGCCAAGTGTCTGAGAAGCCGAAGAACGGCCCTGCCACCACCCATGCGATGACCACGGCACTGCACACCAAGAAGGTGAGGGGGCTTCTCGCAACGTGCGCGATCTTGTTTGAGAACTGGACGAATAGGCGGTCCATGGATAAAGTCGAAGTTGCTCATGCCGCCAAGCGTGAGCGCCGCCCCGATGCCCCATGCGTCGGGCGCTGCGCAAGGGCCTTCGCGAACATCCTGCAGAAGGGCAGGTGCGCGTGCCAGGGTCGACTCTGGCGGTTGTTCTCGTCCTGTCCCTACCGTGCTGCGCTGCCATTGCGCGACGATGCGCGTGCGGCGAGCACGTTGCGCCCGGCGAGGGTCAATGCCCGCACTTCGCCGAACTGGTCGCCGTCGTAGTTCGGCGGATAGAAACGCGCCTCGACATGGCCCGCGCCGGCCAAGCGTCGCAGGCGACGCAGCTTGGTGGGCGCAGTCACGAACATGGGCAGCCGGCACGCGGCCAGCTTGGCAAGGTATCGGTGAGACATGCGGCAATTCCTTTTGCACGTTTTTCGGCAGGCCACTGCGGCGAGTTGCCGTGGGCGCGGCCTGAATTGTCGGCGCGATTAAGCGCGCCTTCGGGATCGCGCTTGCGCTCTTTTGCTTTACTGGCGGTCGGCCACCGAGGGCAGCACCTTGGAAAGCATCGTGTTCATCACCGCCATGCCGCCCACCCTCACGTCGCTCCCGCCGCGGCACCACATCAATGAAGCCCTTCCCCATGTTCGGAGGCCGAGTGCATGCCCTGCAGCGAAACCGCTGGGTGCAACACTCCGCTGCCCCCGTTCACCAGCGTGCCGTCCGCCAGCTTGAGGTAGGGCAGCGCGCAGAGGCATCCGTTCACCACGCTTCCAGGAGCTGATATCGAACAGGGGGCGGTTGTCGGCCTCGCTCACCTCGCGAGCCGGCGGGTAGATGGAAACGCCGCATCATTCACCCAGTGTCGATGCGCCCGTAGTGGCCCACTGCGAGCAGCGCCTCGCAGTCCAGCTTCGCACGCACGGCCACGTCGGCTTCGGCGGTGATCGTACGGCCGCCCTGTGCGCTGATGTCGTCGGCCAGGCGGCGCAGCAGCTCGCCGCGGCGCGCGACCACCACAAGGCTCGCTATGAATTACCGAGGGCCTACCGCGTGCGCGCCGCACACAAGGCCGAGCCTGAGATCGAGCATCCTGGCGACGCCATCGTGCCCGACACGCGCGTGGGCACTACCTTCGGTCACGAGTTCACCGGGTGGTCGAGGCGGTCGGCTCCGCCGCACAGCACCTGAAGCCCGGCGACCATGTGCTGGTGCCGTTCAACATTTTCTGCGGCAATTGCTACTTCTGCCAGAAAGAGCTTTACAGCAACTGCCACGACACCAACCCCGAGGCCATCGCAGTGGGCGGCATAACGGCTACTTGCACACCACCGGCGGCTACAACGGCGGACAGGTCGAATACGTGCGCGTGCTTATGGCCGACGTCGGGCCCACGGTGATCCGGTCCGACATGACCGTCGACGATGCGGTGCGCTTGACCGATGCGCTGCCCACCGGCTACCACGCCGCGGAGATGGGCGACACCGAGGAGGGCGACACCGTCGTGATCTTCGGCGCGGGGCCGATCGGCATCTTTGCAGCCAAGTCGGCGTGGCTGGTGGGCGCGGGCCGTGTGATCGTGGTGACCACGTCGAGTATCGGCTCGACTTCGTGCGCCGCTACGCGCAATGCGAGGTGGTCGATCTCAAGCAGGTCGGCGACATGGCCATCCACGTCAAGAGGATGACCGACGGCCTCGGTGCCGACGTGTGCATCAATTGCGTGGGCTGCGAGGCCGCGGGCTCTTCGCACACGGACTACTGGGCATGAAGCTCAAGCTGCAGGGCGGTGCGGCGATCGTGTTGCACTGGTGCATCAACTCGGTCCGCAAGGGCGGCCGCGTGTCGATCGTGGGCGTATACGGGCCGACCTTCAATGCGGTGCCGATCGGCAACGCGCTCAACAAGGGGCTTACGCTGCGCATGAACCAAGCGAGCGTGAAGCGGCACATCCTGCGGCTCGTCGAACACAGGTTGGCGAAGCCGGAGTTGGTCTCGCTCACGCGCACGGTGTATTGAAGTCGCTTGTTGTGAGAGAACATGAGATAGCTCCTGGGTCGATGGTTGGTTGAAAAAATGTCGGGAAGCGTTAAAGCAAGAGAGCCGCACCGTGCAGTGCACATGCGAGCCACCCCGATGCATTTCGCGGCAAGCGGCATGCCGGGCACCGCATGCGCGGCGACTCCTCGCAGGATCAGTCCTCGTCCGACATGGCGCGCCGCGGCGCGTCCCTAGGTTGGAACACATGACCGCGAACGAGATCCCAAACGAGGCTGGCAATGACCCTGCGCCCGGCCATCGGAAGACTGTCGAATACCTGAAGCGGCGCGCGCTCATGGTGGTCACGGCCGAGTCGTGCACCGCCGGCCTCATCGCCTCGCGCCTGGCCGCCGCGCCTGGCGCGGGCGAGGTGCTGGAGTGTGCGTTCGTCGTTTACGACCCGAAAGCGAAGCGGCGCTGCTTGGGCGTGCCCGCCGAGGTGCTGGAGCGCCACAACCTCACAAGCGAGCCGGTGGCACTGGAGATGGCACGCGGGGCATTGCGCCACAGCGACGCGGGCGTGGCCGTCGCCAACACCGGCGTGGCTGACGATTCAGATCCCGAGATCGCGCCGGGCACTCAGTGTTACGCCTGGGTGTTCCGCGACGCGCGCGGCCTGCACGAGTTCACCGAGACGCGCGTGTTCGATGGAGAGCGCAACCAGATCCGCGAGGCCAGCGCGGACTATGCGCTAGGCCGCATCGCCCACTACCACGCGCAGTGCGACGCGCAACACCGTTCTGACGCATAACGCCAGCGCTTCATGCGAAGAACAGAGAGAGAGAGAGAGAAAGAAAGGGAAACTGCCCATGACTTCCTTCACGGACAACGACCGCGAGCGATGCCGCGTCGCGCTCGATGCGTGCGAGGCCGTGCTTACGGCCGACCTGCGCACTGCCGCCCCTGAACTGCCCGATGCGCGCAACCCCGGAGGCACCGAACATGCGCACGCTGCGGCCAGCGACCCAGTAGACCTCGCCGACGAGCGGCTGCACAAAGGCTTGCGCTGTGCGGCGGCCGAGCGCGACATAGGTGAGTTGCGCGAGATCGATGCGGCCCGCGCGCGGCTGGACGCGTTGCCCGCCGCCGCACGCTGCATCGCATGCCAGGGGCGCTACGAACAGGCGCATCCGGACGAGGTGCAGCTTCCGCCGGACCTCTGAACACACACCCGCGCTCCAACCCCATGTACGATGCCTCGCCGTCGGAGGCGGGGCCCGCCGGCCGCCGTTTACCTCGCGCGGTTCCCGCGCTCCGCGGCGCTGCTCGATGCCGGGCAGAGCGGTGTGGCGCGCATTGCGCAGTCGCACAACCGTCCCGGCGCGGCGACGGCGTGTCGGGCGTCGCGTTGCGCGACATGCTGCGGGAAGGATCGGGCCGCCATCCCCGGGGCCGGATCGACGGCTTTGTGGAAGCCGTCGAGCGGCGCGGCGAAGAAGGGGTTTTTGCTGTGCATGCGAGGCGCGCGCGCTCGAGGCCTTCTGATGCTGCTCGCCACGGGTGTGACCGATGTTCCCCTGGCTATGCCGCATATGGGCCAGGCGCTGCACACCGGCACGCTGCGCTACGCCCGGTGTGTGCGATGCCTCCTAGGTCGTCGGCCAAGCCCATCGGTGTAAATGCGGACGGCGAGGGGGCGTCGGCGAGGCACTGTACCTGCTCCACTTCAGCGCCGACATAAAGCTCTTCGTGGCCTTCGGCGCGCAGGCGCAGCAGCCGCCTCTCGGTATCCGCTGCAGCGATGCGCCCATCGAGGCCCTCCGCCGCGAGCGCACCCGGGTGCCGTGACGCATGCGGGCGGCCGGCGAGGTGTAACCCGCTCTACGCTACTGCGCGCTCGGCGCGGCGGCGCATTGGCAGTTCGCGGCCGACTTGGGCGCCGGAGCGGACCAGATAGTGGTGGCGCTCGGTGGCGCCGCCATTGCGGCCTCGGCGATGCACCGCGCGCTGCTACCGGACAGGCCGCGCTGATCGAACTGCTCGTCTTCGGCCGCGGCCTGGCACCCCGGTTGCCCCGCACGCGATGGCGAGCCATTCCGGCCCGCGCCAGCACCGCGAGGCATTCGCGGACACCGAAGGAACCCATGACGTCGATCGATCACGATGCACCCTTGCGCCCGCGGCGCGGCTCTGCCGGCATGGACGCCGAGCGACGGCGCGAGATTGCGCGGCTCCGCGGCCGCGCCGCTCACGAACTCAGCCGTGCGCACGAGTTCGCGCCCGAGGAAGCCCGCGAGGCACGCGCCAAGAGCCTGGGCGCGGCCGAGGCGGAAAGCGGCGCGCTCGGCCCTTGACGCCGTCGGCAGGGCGGGTGGTGTTGCGCCGCGTCAGTCGACGGGAATCGCCGCGCGCAAGACTTTTAGCTCGAAGGAGCGCGTCAGCACAGCGTCGAAACCCGCGGCGCTGCTGGTGCCGGGCAGGCCCCGCGCTGCCACCGTATCCTCGATGGCGATCAGCCGCCCATCGGAATTGGCGTCGCGTGCCAGCCGGGCCAGCGAGCGGGCTTCGTCGGCCGAGGGGCGCCGATCGACCACCGCAAAATCCGGCTGCTCGCGCATCAGCACTTCGTAGCCGGTCACGGTATCACCGCGAAACCGATCCGGTAGCCCGCATGCGAGAGCTGCCCCCGAGCCGTGCCAGCAGGCGCACGTCGTCCGAGACCACGCGCGCTCGTCTCCGATGGTGCTGTGCCGTGCGTGGATCGTCAGTTCTTCGATGCGATCGGCGAGCTTGCGCGCCTGTCGCGCGACCCCGCGCCGGCCTTGTGCAGCACCGCGGGCGGCGAGTCGTGACGTTCGAGCACCTCGGTGGCGTCGGACATGGCGGCGAGTGCATCGCGTGCATCGTGCGTGCAGCGATCGAGTCGGGGTGAGGGCGCGAAGAGACGTGTGCGAAGGCGAATTCATGGCGAGAGGAACGGCGGAACAGGTCGCGAAGCTCCCGCACGTGGTTTGTGTGCCGTGTTCCGGTGCGGTATCCACGCGACGCCGAGACAGCGACGGCGCGGCCAAGCGTGGGCGCCAGTTTTGCGGCAAGTGTTGCCGGCATTGAAAAGCACTTACAGCGGACGTGCAGGGTGGATGACACGCGCGGCGCCGAGCGCCCACCACCGTATTCATCGAGCGAAAGGACTAGGCTCAGCCCTTGCGGCCGTCGACCTGCGATTCGGCATCGAGCCAGTCCTGCACCTCGTCGCCGGGCTCGCCGCGGCGCACGTAGGCGTCGTAGGCGTCGTAGGCGGCGCGGTGTATGCGGTCCTCCCTGGATGCCGGGGCCTCGCCTTGGACCTGCTGCTGCTGTTGTTGCTGCGGTTTGGATGCGTCAGACGAGGGCTGCGGAGCCGCTTCGTCGCGCTCGTGGCCAGGGGCTGCTGGTTTCCTGGGTTGCTTACGCCGCCGCCGCTGCTGATCTTGGGCATGGTGACCTCCTGAATGTGCGCCGTTGAACACGCGGATCAACCTACGCAATTGCGGTGCCACCGCCGTCGGACAAGCGCCCGATTGCGACCGATGAACGCGAATACTGCAAAGTGCCGCGCGGGAGAATTCCTGGCACATGGTTTTGATCTTTTTCCTACAGCGAACGCGATGGCGACCGTGCGAGCCTGCGCCTTCGATCAACTCCGTGGAGCGCATCCATGACCTTGTCTTCCCGCCATTTCGCAGCAACATGTGCAGTCAGTTTTTCGTTGCTGTCCGTCTCGTCCGCCTGGGCCGCCGACAAGCTCGCGGCCACCGACGCCTCGATGCTCAAGGACATCGCCCAAGCCAACATGGCCGAGGTCGAGACGGGCAAGCTCGCGCTCGCGAAGAGCTCCAACGCCGAGATCAAGAAGTTTGCCCAGATGATGGTCGACGAGCACACCAAGGGCCTCGCCGACGTGAAGACGCTCGCATCAGCCAAGGGAACCGAGTTGCCCGACGGGCCGGACGTCAAGCACAAGGCAGTAGCGCTCGAATTCGAGGCGCTCTCGGGCGAGATGTTCAACAGTCGCTATGTGAAGCAGGCGGGCGTGGGCGACCATGAAGCCACCGAGACGCTGCTGAAGAAGACGCAGGCCGATGCAAAGGACGCGGACCTGAAGGCGCTGGCCAGCAAAATGCTGCCGATCGTCCAGGGGCACCTGCAGCACGCGCGACAACTGGTCGCCACCGCCGAAAAAAAGTGAACGCACTGCAGCGTGCGGAATGAAGGTCGAGCGCCTCGATCCCGAGGCTCCGCCCTCGATTCGATTGCGCGTCTGTGCAATCAGTGCAGAAGCGAAGGCCCCCGCATCTCGGTGCCAGTGAGGCCGGCCACGTCGGGCGGCTCGAACACTACGCGCGCGGCGCCCGTGTTCGCATGCACGAGCAAGGCGCGCTCGCGCAAGAGGCCCGTGAAGGCGGCGAGCGTCGAGAGTTGGTCGATCAGCTCGCCGCCGGCCAGGAATTCCAGTGTGGCGCGGGTCACGTGCACTAACAGCCGCCAGTGGTCGAGTAGCCAGATGCTGAACTCGTAGCCATCGCCTTGGCGGTAGTCGGTCATGCGAGCCCGCCCTTTCTTTGCAGCCCTCTCAGGCTGCCGCTTCTTCGACCTGCGTGGCTTGGGCGAGCAGGTCCGACCGTCGGTCGGCGGTCTCCTCCTGCGCGAGACGGACCTCGGGCAGCGGCACGACATCGGCAAAGCCCGGCCCTGCGCCACTAGGCATGGCGACGGGTAGCCGGCGATTTGGTGGTCCTCGACTGTCTGCGCAACGCCGTTGAGCGCGGCATTTGGCACCGGCCCCTTCTCGATCTGGCCGATCAGCGACATCATCTCTCCGACCAGGCTCTCGATGCCGTTGCACTTGATGCGCTTGGGCTTGACCCGCACTTTGGCAACCGCTCCAAGCGCTCCAGTGGGGGCCGCGTTTCCTGCAGATGTTTTACGAAGGCCTGCTGAAGTTCGGGGTCGCTGGCCGCGCGCGCGAGCTTCGGCAGCGGGCGCGTCCTCCGCTTCTCGGCGTTGTAGGCGTCGGAAAATTTTGCACGGGAAGATCCTTCGCGGACCTGACTGGCATGGATGGCGACGTCGCTGAGGTGGGGGTTGAAAGTGCAAAGCTGGTGGCTGCTCCGCGGCGCGCACGTAGGTCATTTGCGCTTCGATTCGACAGTGCCGAGGCGTCGGCCGCCGGAGGCTTCAACGGAAGTTACGTCTGCGACCAGCAGGTGCGGATTGGCCCTCGCCCAGGAAACGCGACTTGCAGCGCACTCGCCTTGTCAGGCCCGTCCTAGAGGCAGCGCGAAACCGCGGGCCGGAAGGTGGCCATTTCTAAGATGGGTGCGGGATTGGCAGCGCGCTCGACAAAGTCGAGCTAAGCCATTTGCGAGAGGTCTCGGGGAGTCCGCCGGACAGACCCGCGTAGCCGCGGGTGTCGTGGCGGCAGCGCCCTAGTTAGTCAAAATTGAAATAACAACCGTTTCTTAAATGCGATTTTGTGATATATTAAGCTTGTCGCGGTTTTGGCGTTAGGTAGTCAATTGCCAAGATGCCTGCGTAGGGGTGGAATGCCTCTATTGAAGGCCGCGTTCGCGACCTTTGTCGCCGGTTGGTCTGTAGAGCTGCAGCCGATCGAGTTCCAGATGCTCAGCGCGGGTTGCCACAACCCAGCGATCCTGAATGAATTAGATTCCCAATACCGCCATTTCCATGGGCAAATACGTCGTTTTGCCCGCGACACACCAGACCGACTGTGGTCGTTTTCGCGCCTCTTTCTCTGTCCATCGTTCCCGGGATAGCGACAGCCACTGCCGCGTATTCCATTTCGATAAGGCCTTTGCCTCGCGCGAAGCCGCGCGGCTCTTCGCAGTCACCCAAGGCTGGCTGCAGACGAGCATGCCTACCCTCCCTGCGCGCTGAAGACCGCTACAGCCAGATCCCAATCCTTGCCAATCGGTGCGAGCCTCCGATCCGCAATCTCTTTTCCAACCGCACGGCATTCGTTGCGACTTCATTCAGAAAGGCTCTTTCATGAGCAAAAAGATCTACGTGGGCAACCTGCCCTATTCCGTGACCGATTCCAGCCTGGAAAGCAACTTTGCCGAATTTGGCGGCGTCTCTTCGGCCAAGGTCATGATGGACCGCGAGACCGGTCGTTCCAAGGGTTTTGGCTTCGTGGAAATGGCATCAGCCGAGGTCGCTCAAGCCGCCATCGCCGGCTTGAACGGAATGTCTGTCGATGGACGCTCGATCGTGGTGAACCTGGCCCGCGCACGCGAGGAGGGCAGCGGCTCGGGTGGTTACAGCGCGGCCGGCTACAACACCAGCAAACGCTCGGACATTGGCTATGGCACTGGTGGCTTCGGCGGTGGGCGTTACTGAGCACGGTAACTTTCTCCGAAAAAAACCGGTCCTTCTCGGCCGGTTTTTTTTCGTCCCGTTTGCGGCGGGATGTGTTCGCACCCTTGGGATCTACCCTTTTAAGCCGTCCGCGGCGGGAAGCAGCCGATGTCGCCGCGTGCAACGGAAGCGTCGGAGTGCCGATGTGCCCGGTTTCTAAGCAGCAGATCGAGCGTTATCGTTTTTTTATGCGCCGCCGACCTGGATGTTCTCGCGCGCTGACAGCGTGCTGAATGCGTTGCCGGGCTGCGAGACGAAACCCACGCCGCGGCTGCGGAGAATGTTCTGATGCACGAGCAGCCGTGCCGAAGCCGCTATTGGTGACCCCGGCGCAGGGAGCTTCAATGAAGGGATCATCTGGCAATCATCGTTTCCCTGCCAAGGCGGGGTACGCATCGGCGGAGGCCAGAACTTTTGAGGTCACAGAAGACTATTCAGCGTCAATTGCGCGCTGTCGAGCGCTTTCTCGATCGCGCCAGCCATAGGGCTGGGTGGCCCACGCCATGACGAGGCGCTGCCTTATGTCGGTGCGCGTCCATGGCTTGCCGGTGTTCCACATATGCCTCGTGGCACCAGGCCGCCATGCGGCGTAAACAGCCCGGGCACCGGCTTTGCGCTGTGTCACGCTGAACTGGAGCTCGCCGCGACACCGCAGCGGCGCAGCGCCTGGAATCCTCCTATCATTTCGCCAACGGTGAAAGGACTGAGATGGTGCCCCAGACGGCGGGAGAAGAGATTTCGGTGGTGTACGACGGGGTGACCTACACCGCCTCGTGCCGCGCGGCTGACGGCATGGTCACGGTGAACTCGATGGCCTTCGGCTCCGGGACCGCGAACGCCGGCTGGGCGCCCCGCGTCATCGCCCGCCTGATGCTCAGGCAAATGCTCGACCGGGCGAAGCACAGTGGCGCGCTCGCACAGCGCCACATCTCCTGACGCTGCGCGGCGGTGCAGCCGCGCGAGGAGCGTCGGGCGCCGTGGCGTGATCAGTCAAAGCTGATACGCCCGGCCTGCGCGGGCACCCGAGGCGCAGGGAAGCGCTGCGCTACACGTCCGAGTACTTGCTGGCCTTGTGCGGCCGCCTTCGGCATCTGGGCGATTCCGAGCCTCTGGGCCTGGGCGCCTGGCGCGGGGTGCACCCAGTCACGCGGCCGATGCTTGGTCCCGCCCGCCAACAGGCCCAATCCAACGAGAGTCCCAGGCAAACGCGATCTGGTCGAGGACGCCAAGCGGGTGAAAGTGCAAGGGCGAAGCGCAGTTGGTGCGCCAGATCAAGGCGGGTCAGACCGAGGAGGCGCGCGATTAACCGGCCAGGGAGCTGCTACCTCTCAAGACCATCTATCTGTCGGCCGTCGGAGCGTACTCGCGCACCCAGGTGCAAGGGATGGAGGAGTTCGCGTCTGAGGCGGCCGGGTTGGCCTGTTGACGTCGCCGTCGGTTCTCCTCGGCGCGAAGGACCTTTCGTTCCTCTGGCATGCAGTTGGAACTGCTGCGAGCAACCCTTAAAGCCCTCGGAGGATTGGCTCGACGCAGGGTTTTGTCATACGGGGCGACCGTATGCAAAAACTCGAGCGCTTCTGATCAGACGGTTGCACAGAATGATTCGAAGAATGCGCCTGCCGGGCCGCTCGTCCCGATTGCGTGGGCGGTTTGCGAAGGGATTCAATTTTCTTCGGAGAGTGCCGATAAGCAGTCAAGAGGAATCTGCGCTGCGGCCTCGCTTTCCAAGCGTGCCGGCCCTGCAACGCTATCGTTTGCGAGGTGAGCGGCTTGTCAGTTTTGATGCGAGATTACGTAGGGCCCAACGGCAACGCCGGATGGACCTGCCAAGTGACCGGCAGGGTCTTTCATGCGGATCGTGCTTTGGAGACACCGCTGATGCAGACAGGCCGCAGCGACGCCTTGGGAGTGCGCAGCGCCAGCATTGCAGCGCCCCGAATGACGTCGACTGCCGCAACACATCAGCGTTTTTTCTTGCGCGACGCGGCTGGCAAGGAGCACTTCGTTGATTGGTGCGGGCCATCCTTGTCGGCACGACCCGGCAACCGGATTTCGATCATGTGGGGAGGGAAGCGCAACAGCGACACGAGAAAATTTCTGATCGCGGCGAATCTTGAGACGGGGGATACCCAACCGAACGCAGACGGTCTCACCGCGTTTGCTGTTGATAGCAAGTTGCTTCGTCCCAAGCATCGGGTCTGGTTCGTCGCAATGCTGGCGTTCGCGGCATCGATGCTGATCTGGTTGAGCCTGCTTGGCGACGCGGTGAGAAGCCGGGCGCACGAAGTCCAGGCGCAACGTGTGCAGCGCATAGCCTACCCCGTGCCAGAGGTGGACCAGGTCGCACTCGCGCGCGCTGAGCGAAGAGTGGACGCGGCCAAGGCGTCTGGCATTAGCCAAGAGCAGTTCGCGCATCTGTCGGCCGAAATGACAGACGCACGGTCCAAGATTGCTGATGATCGGGAGCGCTTCCACAGGGCACGAGCGAAAGAAACTCCACTGGAGTTGAACGCCTTGGGTTTTCTTCTGACCCCCGCCGGGCTCACCTATGCTGCCTATCTCGGCGTAATTTGGCTTCTTGCGTGCATCCCGGCCGTATTCGTCGAAAGAGCGCTGTTCCATGAAACACGCGCTGCCGAATTCAGCAGAGGACGAGAAACGATCCAAGCGGGCTTGGCTAAGCTTTTCAGGGATGGATATTCGCTGCGGCTCTGAGCGGTCACAGCCCTTGAGGCTCTGCAGGCGAGGCGTCGGGATCGCTGACGAGCGAGCAACGCTTGGCCCGCAGGAACATCGTCACGCAGCCGCTGTGGGAAGAGCTGCACACGTGGCGGCAACTGGAACCTGCCCGTTTGGACGGCGGCAGTGCCACAGCCAAGGCCTGAACTACAGCTTGAACGCTTGGGGGCGCGCTGACGCGCAATCTGCTCGAAGGCGAGGTGAACGTGGACAACAACCATTGCGAGAATCTGATTCGGCCATGGGCGCTCGCAAGAAAAGCATGGTTGTCCGCAGGCAGTGAGCCGGCCGGCCAGCGCGCCGCCATGGCCATGAGTCTCGTGCAGCCAGCAAAGATCAACGGTCACGACCCGCACGCGTACCTTGACGACGTGCTGACCAGACTGACCACGCATCTGAACAGTCGCGCATCGACGAATTGCTTCCACACAACTTGCGGCGCAGATTGAAGGCGGCTTAGGGGCCCACGACCGGTACGCCGCGGCGAACTCATTTCGCTCCCACGCGGCAGGGTGCTGCGGCCAACATTCGCGCTGCGCGCAGAAACGCCACCGGGCTGACCCAGCTGACGTTCCAGTTGTCCGCGATCGGCACTTGGCGCTTGTGCGCTATCACCATCTGCCGTTTCGGCACCACGAGGATGTACTGACCATGAACACCCCAGGCCATGTAGGCACCGCTCAATGGCGAGTCCCGCGGCTCGTCCAGCAGCCACCACAAGTACCCGTAACCGAATCCGCGCCGCGCTGTGTGCGGTGGATGCATCTCTGCGGCGGGCGTGGTCTGCCGCGTCATCCGTTCGACCCAGTCGGCCGGCACGAGCTGCTGGCCTTTCCAGTTGCCCCGCAGCAGCATCAGGTACCCCAGCCGCGCCATGTCGCGCGTGGACAGGTAGAAGGGATAGGCCAGATGCTCCGAGCGCCGCGTGTCGCCGCTGCGTGCGTGGCTGGCCAGGTCGAAGTCCTCAAGCTGAAGTGGTGTGGCCAGATCGTCCGAGAAAGCCTGGTAAATGCTCCGGCCAGTGAGGCGCTCGAAGGCTGTCCCCGCGGCGTTGAAGTCCCAGTTGTTGTAGAGGAAATAGCTGCCGGGCACGTGCGACCCTCGTGGGGGCGCGGCTGCCGCGTCGTCTCCGCCGTTGGCGGCCGCGTGATAGACGCCCGACCGCGCGGCGAGCAGGTCGCGCAGCCTGGCCTGCCGCTCGATGGGGAGCAAGCCGCCCACGTCGTCGATGCCCAGGTCGGCAAGCGTGCGGTCGAGGTCGATAGTGCCGTCGGCCACGTACTTGCCGTACATCATTGAAAGCACGCTCTTGCGCACGGAGAACACGATGCTGACGCTCTGTACCGGCCCCTCGCTGAACAGCACGCGGCCATCCTGCACCGCCATGAGAGCGGTCGTGTCCAGCGTGCGCAGATAGCTGCGGGTGGCGTCGAGTTCACGGCGGCAGGCGCTGCCCGGTTGAGGGTCAGGTGCCACCGCCCAGGATGCTTGCGGAAAGACCACTGGCGCAGCAGGAGTTGCAGTTGTGCATCCACTGACGAGCAACAGCGCGAAGACGTACGTGAAGCACAGCAACCATTCCTGCTTGGGGCGTCCTCGCTTTGCGCATTCCTTTTCGACGAGCTGGCGTGAATTTTTGGCGAGAGCGTTCTCGAGAATCAGATGAGGCATGAGAGCCGCCATTCTCGCGAATCGGAGGCGCAAATTGCTTCGGCGGCCGTGAGCATGCCGATTGCGACGAACAACGCCCTAGGAAATGCCGCGAGTTCCTAGTTGTGGAGGACTGCCGAAGCCTGCGGCTCGGAAAGCTATCAGTAGGTCAAGGTGGGATGGCTGCTCGCTTACTGATGAGATTCACCGGACCAGGTCGACGCTTTTCGGGCATCGCAAGGAAATGCTGTGGCGTGCGCCACTGCGCAGACTGCCAGAGGCCGCGGCAAGTGGAAAGTTGCATGCGCAAAAGCACCGCGACATGCGATGCCAGTGCCCAGGAACGGTTGCGACTACGCAATCGCTTCGTAGACGGCCTAGTCACCTCGCCTTGGAGCCCGAACTTGGCCGATTGTGCGAACCCGGCGAGTGCGCCGCCGGCTGTGCGAGACCTGATATTTGCCATCGCACTTGAACCGCGCGGCCTTCAAGTCTTGGCGCGACGACCGATAACCTGGGTGTTGATGCGGTGCGTGGACGCCCGAAAGCCGCATCGGACTCCCTCACCTGAATAGCAAATTGGCCATGAACCTTCGAAATTTCAAAATCGGCACTCGCCTCGGCGCGGGATTTGCCGCCATATTGTTGCTCCTGATGCTGGTGTCCAGCGTCGCGATTCTGCGGCTCAACGCCGTGGCGAATTCCGCATCGGTGATGGTTGACGAGGCATTGGTCAAGGAGCGTCTGGCCATGCGGTGGGCCAACCTTCTCGGGCCTAGCATCGTGCACTCTTTCGGGATGGCCAAGGCCACTGACAGCGCCAATGAGGCCTATTTCAAGAAGAACCTGACAGAGGGGGTGGCCTCGATCAATCCAGTTCAGGAGGAAATGGGCAAGCTGCTCACCGCGCCTGAGGAGAAGAGGTTGTTCCTTGCCGTGGTGGAGGCTCGCAAGACGGTGCTCGCACATTTGGCAACCATCAGCCAGCTGAAAGCCAGTGGAGACGCCGAAGGCGCCGGCAAGCTCGCTGACACCCAATACCAAGCGGCGCTGACGGTTTATGGCAAAGCCGTGCAGCAGATCGCCGACAGCCAGCGCGTCCAGATCGACGCCAAAGCCGAGGAAATCCAACAGATCTACCGCAGCAGCCGCGAGGTCGTGGTGGGGATCTCCGCCATCGCGCTGCTCATCGGGGCGCTGTTTGCCTGGCGATTGACCGCCGGCATCGTGACGCCGCTGCGTGACGCTGTCAGCTTGGCTCAGACGGTCGCTTCCGGCGATCTCAGCACCGAGATAGCCTCGCACGCGCGGGACGAGGTAGGTCAGTTGCTCACCGCGCTCAAGTCGATGAACGACAGCCTGTCGAAAGTGGTCGGGGAAGTGCGCCAGGGCACGGAAATGATCGCCAGTGCCTCGAGCCAGATCGCTTCCGGCAACCAGCACCTGTCATCGCGAACCGAGCAGCAGGCGAGTGCATTGCAGGAAACTGCTGCCTCCATGGAGGAGCTGACCTCGACGGTCAAGCAGAACGCAGACAACGCCCGCCAAGCCAATCAGCTGGCAGTCTCAGCTTCCGAGGTGGCAGTGCACGGAGGCACTGTCGTAAGTCAGGTCGTGGATACCATGGGAGCCATCAACACCGCCTCGCGCAAGATCGTTGACATCATCGGGGTCATCGACGGCATTGCATTCCAGACGAATATCCTGGCGTTGAACGCGGCAGTGGAAGCCGCGCGGGCAGGCGAGCAGGGTCGAGGGTTCGCGGTTGTCGCAGCGGAGGTGCGCAACCTCGCGCAGCGCTCCGCCACAGCCGCGAAGGAAGTGAAGGGACTTATTGCGGCTTCCGTGGGCAGTGTCGAAGCGGGTGCCCAGAAAGTGGCCGAAGCTGGCAAGACAATGGAAGCGATCGTCGCGAGTGTCCTTCGCGTGACCGATATCATGGGTGAGATCACATCCGCAACCCAGGAGCAGACCTCGGGGATCGAGCAAATCAACCAGGCCATCACGCAGATGGACCAGACCACTCAACAGAATGCTGCGTTGGTGGAAGAGGCGGCCGCCGCGGCGGCCTCGCTTCAGGAGCAGGCGAGCAGCCTTCTACAACTGGTAGACGTCTTCCAGCTGGAGCAAAGCCCGCGCGAAACCCATAATGCCTAGAACGCTCGCACTTCGTTGCGTCGGCGTCAGCGTATTCGTGCAGCTCTGACGGGCCCTGGTTGAGCGGGCTGCCTGCGATTGTGCGGAACGCCACGAACTTTCGTGGGGGTTACGTCGCCGGCCGGCGCGCCGCCATTTCGACACACCAACGACCCAAGGCGGTGCGCCAAGCGAATTGGGCAGGGCTCGGCAGAAGGCGAAGAACAGCCGATCGGCCGAGGCTGTGTGGAAGCACCTCCGGCGCTCCAGTGCGCCTAACATTCGCATGGCCAAGGCCAAGGCCAAGGCCAAGGCCAAGGCCAAGGCCAGGGCCACCGGCAGTCTCGCAGGCCGTCCTTCAATCGTAGACGGGATCGGACGGATTTGGAGCCCGGCGGTCCTCTGCGCGCCGTCGAAGCGACATAAAGAGGCTCACGCCCCACCAGCCGCGCCGCTTTCATTATTCTCCTCATGCTCAGGATGGCGATCACTCGCATTTGGTTGCATGCCCGCCCATGCACGCTCATCTTGGTCCCCACATACGCCAGCGTCTTCGCCGGAAGTGCGTCGACCCCATCCAATGCTTCAACGTCGCGAAGACATGCTCCACGGTGCACCGTCACAAGGTCATGGCCTCTGCCTTCTTGTCCGGGCGCTGCCGCACACGCTCGAGCACCTCTTCATCTTTCCATGGGCGGATGGGTCTGTCGTTGCCTGTCGTGCGGTGGCCGTTGATCGCGCACGTGGGGATAGGCGCTGGTCCAGTAGAGATGGGCATCGAGCCCATTTTTCTCCAGCGTCCTGAACTGGCAGAGGGCTCGCTCACCCGCAGGGCACTGGTACTCATCGTCCTTCGCGATACAGATGAAGTCGCTCTTGTCGAAGCGACCCGCAGCCTTGGCGCTCGAGTCATGGGCTTGGGTACGAAGGCGGTGATGTCCACGTCCTCGCAGGCCTTGAGTTCGGTGCAGTTGAAGCAGCCGTGGTCGGCGAAGGCCTGCAGCTTCTTCGTGTCCGTGGCCTCACGTTAGGCCTTTCATCCGCGGGACAATAAGACGCCGCGTTTGCAGACATTGCGGATTCCGGCGCGGTTGTTGTGCGGAAGTCTGCGATGGTCTTGAAGTCGGGTGCCAGGCGGCCGGTGAGCCACTTCAATTCGACGTTGCGCTGGGCTTCGCGTTCCGGCGACGGCTGGACCGGATGCGGTTCAGATAGCCGTAGATGTAAAGCTTGAGCAGCACCCCCGGGTGATACGCCGGACGGCCAGTAATGCTGGACCCGTACCTTTAAGCCCGGCCCCTGAAGATCCAGTTCCTCGACGAAGACGTCGACCATGCGCACCGGGTTGTTTTCGCCGATATAGTCATCAAGACGCTCGGGCAGCAAACAACTTGGTGTCGGTCTTCGCCTTCGATGACTCGCTTCATGGGCACCACGCCGAGAACGGTGCCATGATTTATTTGGATGACTGCCTACGGCGAAGCGTTTTCACACAGCCTCGGCCGAAAGCCGAAGCTAGCCCGGAGCTTCGGCCTCTTTGCCGCAATCCTTATTCGCAGCCGCGCCACACGCCTCAGCCCACCGGATGCCGCTGCGGTTGAAAGGGCGGCACATTTTCGGGCAGACATGCGCGAAGGTGCTGCCGCCTGCCCTTCAGGACGTGCGGCGTCTGCCGGAGTTGTGCGTCGGCGGCTTCGTCGTCTGTCAAGGTAGCACGTTGGGGCGCCGTGGCGCACACGCAGGCTGGCGCCGACTTGATCAGAACCAGCCCTCGAAGTGGCGTACGCGGTTGCGGCCGTCCCGCTTGGCGACATACAGCGCGCGGTCCGCGCGCGTGAGCATGACGTTGGGAGAACCATCTTCGTCAGCCGCGGCGGTCGCGACACCGACACTGGCAGTCACTTTGACGTCGGGCCAGGACGCGTCCTCGAGCGCGCGCCGCAACTGCTCGGCGCGTTGCTGGGCGGTCCCGGCATCCATTCCTGGCAGCACGACGCAGAACTCTTCCCCCCCGAAGCGTGCGGCGAGGCCGTCGTGGCCGATCTGGTCACGGATGATGGCCGCGGCCTGCACCAGCACCCGATCGCCGGTGGGATGACCGTGGGCGTCGTTGATGCGCTTGAAATGGTCCAGGTCGATCATCAACAGGCTCAGTGGTGCAGCCTCGTGGACATGGAGATTCCAGGCCGCGTGCAGTCGCCGGTCGAGACTGCGGCGGTTCCACAGCGACGTCAGCGGATCGGTCATGCTTTCGAGCTCCAAGCCGGCCATGGCTTGGCGCAGTTCGAGTTGCGCTACGACTTGTCGGGCGAGCGACTGCAGCGCCTTGCGTTCGGGCGCCGCCAAGGCGCGCGGCTCGCGATCGATCACGCAGACGGTGCCGATCGGAAGCCCGTCCGCCGTGACCAACGGTGCACCCGCATAGAAGCGGATGCCGGGCTCCCCTGTCACCAGTGGGCTGCCGGCAAAACGCGGGTCCAGTTGGGCATCCCGCACCTCGAACACCTCGTCCGGCTGCAAGATGGCGTGGGCACAAAACGCGAGCTCGCGAGGCGTCTCGCTGACCCCCAGCCCGACACGCGACTTGAACCATTGGCGGTCCTCGTCGACGAGCGAGACGAGAGCGATCGGCGTCTTGCACACGGCCGACGCAAGCGTCGTGACGTCGTCGTATGCCTGCTCCGCGGCGGTGTCGAGCACCTGGTAGCGGTGCAGGGCCGCGAGGCGCTGGTCTTCATTGAAGGGCTTGGCGGCACCAGCCATGACCAAAGCGGTAGGTTCATCCGAGGCAGTGTCTTCAGGGACAGGGTTCGTACTCTGGTTCAACGTAGATTCCTTCTTGCTGGCCCCGCTGGAACCTCATGGTCGGCGGCAGTGTACATGGCCCCACACTAACCTGGCTCGTTGATCCCGCGCTTCGGCCCGTCCACCAATGTGGTCCCGCATGGGTGCCACGGCTGCTTGTGATGCGCTGAAATAGCGAGGGCCGTGCGACGCACCAGGTCGGAGCTGCGTTGTGCGTCATGGGCCGTATTCCACCTTGCACGCGGCATCGCAAAATTGACGGCGACCAACGACACGACCTTGCGCATCGATGATTGACGCGCCGGTCTAAATGCCACCCACGGAGTACTCGTCTTCGGTGCGCACGACGCCGTCGATCCCGGCCGCCGTGAGCCGCCCCTTGAATGCGCTGCGGCTCGTGAGTGTCGTCGCGTGTGCTGCACCAAGTCGCTGGCGTCAAGTACCGCCCCCACCTCTCTTCGGAGAGGGTGTACATCATGGACAGGCCCAGTCCCGTGCATTACGCTGGCAGGCGCGAGCAGACGATGATGCCCGGGACGAGAACGTTTCGGCTGATGATTCGCTGCGCAAGAAGATGTCGATTTCGTCAGGCACGTAAGGTTGCAAACCTCCTCCTTCATCTGGCCCGGTTGCTGAAAGACGGGGCGGCGCGGCTGGCGACGCCGTTGGATGCGAGGTAGTGATGCGGAATTCGAGAAGATGGGGCTACAACTCGGCCTGCGCGTTTGCGGATGTTTTTTGAGGTGGCCCAACGCGACCAGCGTGAAGGTGAAGCGCTGAGTGGCACCGAGGTCCAACTCGGCGAGGCCACAAAGGTTGGAAAGCGAAATCGCGTCGCGGTCCGTCGAAAGCGACCGCGACCTTCGTCGCCTTCTCGACCGATCGCATGTACAGCGCGGATTCGGCATCTGGCTTCGGCTTGCGTTTTTCTTCGGCCGTCGCTGGCTCTTCTGTCGCAACAGGTTGTTTGGTGTTCATGCATGAGCGCATCGCGACACCTGCTAGGCGTCAGTTGTGCGCTCCCCTGCTCGAATGCTGCACGCAGGAGGCGGGCGGCTAGGCGTATCGATGCGTCACCGGATTGCAGGGAAAGCTGTTGTAGGCAGTGCGTTGGTTTGCCTCGCCCCAAGATGAGTGGGCGTGGATTTCAGCAGCGAAGTTAGGCCCTGGGCGATGGCCATCGCCTCCTCAGGCCACCTCCCAGCGCAATGCCTGGCGCTGCCACTACTCGCCGTCTCAGGGAAGGGTGACGAGGCTATTCACCCGTAAAGAACGGCAATGGATTTCACTGACGTTTTTACAGCGGCATTCCAGTCTTCCGAGCGGAATGATTCGATGCGTACGCGCACTTGCAGGACGTCATACCGGCCCAGGTGTACGCCGTGAAGCATTTCAGACCATTTCGCGGCGGCGTCGTGCGCCGCGTTCGAGGTGCAGCTTCGCGATGCGCGCCGGTCGGCGGGACAGATCGCTCGCGATCAGGTCCCCGCCCGTTCCATCAGATCAGTCACCAGACGGGTATAGACACGCGCCGCGGCCGACAACGTGCGGCCCGCCGGCGTGACGATGCCGTAGTGCGTGAGCATGCGTGGCAGACCGTCGATGGACAGCGACTTGAGCGAGGCGATCTCGCTGTTGAGCGAGGGCGCGTCGGGCGCGAGGATCACCGCATCGGCGGTCAGTGCAAGGTGCCGCAGCGTACCGGGGTCGTCGCACACGAGGTTGAAAACGGCGCGCTCGTTGCTCCGTGAGAGAGCCTGCACACGGGTTGCGACGGCGTCCGGCAAGTTGGGTCCGGCGATGGGATACGCCATCGCGTCGTCGAGCGTCACGCGCTTCTTGCGGCGCAGCGGATGCTTTGACTGAACGAAAAAGGACACGGGCACGTTTGGCAACCGCGAAATATTCAGTTTCGCGCGATTCTTCAAGTCGCGCGTGTCGCCAATGAACAGGTCGATCTGCCTTCGATCGAGTCGCTCGCACAGCGTCGCTGTGTCGGCCACCTCCATGCGCACCGACAGCTGCGCATGGCGCTGTGCGATCAAAGACAGCGCGGCGCGCCCGATCATGCTGGCCGCGAACGGTCCGACCCCGATACCAAGGTTGCCCAGGTCCAACCCTTCGAGCGCGCGCACGTCGCGGCGGATGTCCTGCGCGCCGGCCAGCAAGTCGCGCGCGCGCGCCAGCACGAGTTCGCCCGCCTGCGTGAAGCGCACGCTGCCGTAGGCACGGTCGACCAACCGTGCCTGCAACGACTCTTCAAGGCTGTCGATGCTGCGTGAAAAGGCGGGTTGCGACAGGTGCGAGGCCTGGGCCGCGCGGCCGAAGCTACCCTGCTCGGCTAGGGCAACGAGTTGCTGCAGTTGACGCAATTGCATTTTGCATTTGTTGGTAATTCGAGGAGCCTATTTTGCATTTGCCATTCAATCGGCCGCTAAACAAAATCCGGCTTTCCCCGCTTTCCCGGAGTTTGAACCATGCGACGTGATCACGCCCTTCTTGCCATGTTCGTTGCCGCCGCCTGCACGCTCGCGTCAAGCGCCGCTGCCGCCCCTTCCCTGCCACCGCAGCCCGCCACCCTGAAAGCCAACGCCGCGCTCGCTAAGACGCTTCCTTTCTCCGACCGCCAGGACTTCGAGGACGCTCAGCGCGGCTTCATCGGCACCGTCCCCGATGCTCTCGTGACTAGCGCCGACGGCAAGCGCCCCGCCTGGACGATGCAGCCGTACGAGTTCCTCAAGAGCGATACGCCCGCCGACAGCGTCAACCCCAGCCTTTGGCGGCAGGCGCAACTCAACGCCATCCACGGCCTGTTTCAGGTCAGCGACCGTGTGTATCAGGTGCGTGGCTTTGACCTTGCCAACATGACGATCATCGAGGGTGACAGCACGCTCATCGTCGTTGATCCGCTGCTCTCGGGGGAAACTGCGCGGGCGGCGCTTGCCCTGTACCACGCGCACCGCCCGTACAAGCCTGTGGGCACCGTTATCTACACGCATGGCCACGTCGACCATTTCGGCGGCGTGCGCGGCGTCATCGACGAGGCGGCCGTCAACTCCGGCAAGGTCCAGGTCATCGCACCCGCGGGCTTCATGGAAACGGCCGTGGCCGAGAACATTCTTGCGGGAAATGCGATGAGCCGACGCTCCCAGTACCAGTTCGGCACCTACCTGCCGCCCGGCGTGCGAGGGCAGGTCGACACGGGGCTGGGCAAGGCGTTGGCGCGCGGCACGGTGTCGCTCATTGCCCCTACCTCCAGCATCGTCAAGCCTGTTGAGCAACGCACCATCGACGGCGTTCAGTTCGAGTTTCGGCTTGTGCCGGGCTCGGAGGCACCGGCTGAGATGCTGATCTACCTGCCGCAGTTCCGCATACTCGACATGGCCGAAGACATCACTCACACCATGCACAACCTCTATACCCTCCGCGGCGCTGAGGTGCGCGACGGCAACCTGTGGTCTAAGTACATCGATGAGGCGCGCGTGGCATACGGCGAGCGCACCGACGTCCTCATGGCGCAGCACCATTGGCCCATCACGGGCAGCGCACGCGTAATATCGCTGATGAAGAAACAGCGCGACATGTACAAGTTCATCAACGACCAATCGCTGCGCTTGCTCAACCGCGGGTACACCGCGAACGAGATCGCTGAAACCTTGCGTCTCCCTGCGAGCCTGGAAAACGAATGGTCCGCACGTGGCTACTACGGAACGCTGAGTCACAACGCCAAGGCGGTGTACCAAAAATACCTTGGCTGGTACGACGCCAATCCGGCCAACCTCAATCCGCTCCCGGAAGGTCAATCGGCGAAGAAGACCATCGAATACATGGGTGGTGCCAAAGCGGTGATCGCTCGCGCGCGAGAAGACTTTGGCAAGGGCGAATACCGATGGGTGGCCAGCGTGATGAATAACGTGGTCCGAGCGGAGCCGTCGAACCGTGCGGCGCGCGAGCTGGGCGCTGACGCCCTCGAGCAGCTGGGCTACCAGGCCGAGGCCGGCACATGGCGCAGCGCCTACCTCGTGGGCGCAATGGAACTGCGTAGCGGCGTGCCAAAAATTTCCGTTGGCAGCAGCGCCAACGGCGACACGCTCAAGGCCGTGAGCAACGATCTGTTCTTCGACTTCATGGCAGTGCGCCTGGACGCGGTCAAGGCAGAAGGCAAGCACCTCGTCATCAACTGGAACTTCGCCGACTCGAACGAGCAGTTCGTGCTCACGCTGGAAAACTCGGCACTCACGCACATCGCTGGCCAGCAGGCCGACGCTGACGCCACCTTGACGCTGACCCGAGCCGTGCTCGACGCGGTTACGCTCAAGCAGACGAGCTTTTCCGAGGCCATGCTCACGGGCAAGATGAAGGTCGCCGGCGACCGCGCAAAGCTGGCTGAACTCATGGCCATGCTTGACACCTTCGAGCCCATGTTTCCCATCGTCGAACCGAAACCATGAATCGATCTAAAGACAAGATGGCCGCAAGCGGCTCTTTGTATCGACCTCAGGACTTGGGCATCGGTTGGAACAGCGCGCAACGGGTGACGAAATCGCGTCTAGGGTGTCTGTACGCCGCTCCATCACGTCCTCGCTTGCGCATCGAACTGACGAGCCGGAGGCCATCCGCACGACGTCGCTCGCGGAGCGCTCCACTGTCAGCGACAACCGGCCGTTGACGGGGTACCTGCGCAAGACCACAGCGGTCGGGAATGAACGCCCTGCAATGTGCGCACGGACCAGCGCGTGCTCGAGCGGAGCCCAGATTTGGAGGGCCGATTTGCCTCAGGGCCCCGCTGGTGGAACAGCGTCACCAATAGTCGCCTTTACAAATGCCCTCATTGCGGCGATCCCGAAAGTCGGGCCCGATGCCTCAACCGTACCGCCGAGCATCGACGCATAGGCCCACCATTGCTCACCGATCTGGCGACATTCAAGACCCGCGTGGGTGATCACATATTCGGCTTGAGCCGCAACAGTCGATGGCTGTACAGCGACCTTGGCTCGAGCGCATCGCTTGAGAAGCTCGACAAGCTTGGGAGTTCCGTTGGCCTTTATCGCCCGGATTGTCCATAAATCCAGGTCTTCCCCGGTCAGATCGTCGGTTTTCATCGCGCGATGATGCCGAATGTTCATCGCGGCGCCAAGGCGGCGACACGAATGACCTCAGCGCCGGTTGAGGCGACCTCGTCGCCGGGCTCGTCTTACGGGGCGCTCATGCGCGACGACACCGGATCGTATAGGAGCGTTCCAATGTCGCATGCGTTGACGTTGACCGCTTGCGGCGCGTCGCGCGCGCCGGCTGAGCATGGCAACCTCCCGGCGCTGGAAGGAAAAGCTTCAGGAATGCCCTGTTGTTGCACGCCCAACGTTGCAGGCATGTGCGACAAGTCGAAGTATTTAGAAGCGTTCATAGAGCACCATTTGCAATACCAGCGGCAGAACGAACCTGCGGGAGTGGGCGAAGTCGGCAGGCCTGTGGTTGAAGGGGCTCTGAGTTCTGCCGCTGGCCATGTGGTGCACTGATCGAGCTCTGCATCGCGCTCAGGCTGCAGTCGTCCGTGCTGAAGCCTGGGCCACCGCAGGCGGCCGCTCTTCCACTCACGAATAGCGCGGCGATTGACGCGTTGGAGGCGAGCTCCGATCTCACCTCTCGAATGCTGACTCGGACCGACGAGCAATACTCGCATGTCTGGTAAGCGTGTTTCCCGGCGCCGCAGGACACTGCCACAGATAATGTGACCTTTTAGGGCAGTCAGTGGGTTTGACAGCAGGAGCGAGATGAGGCAAAGCGTGGTTCAGGAACGGGGTGGATGGGACTTTGCGGCGCATATGGGTATCGGGGACGCCGCGCCGCTGGCGAGTGCCGTTCTCGAGCGAAATGGTCTAGGCCTTTCGCATGTTCGCAGCGATCGCAACAGGGCGGGCGTGCACACCGCCCCCTACGAACCTCATGAAGCCTATTTGATAGTTCTGCGGTTGACCTCTTTTCGTGTGCATGATTTGTGGGTGGACGGAAAACGCATCAGTCACGACGGTCACGCCGCTGGAACGTTGTCAATCTACGATCTCGACAGACGTTGGCAAGCGCGAATGCAAGAATCGTTCGACTGCCTTCAGTTTCACGTCAATCAGCGTGCCCTCGACGACATTGCTGATCGATCAGGCGTGAGGGGGCGGCTCCGGCTGAATTGCGCACCTTCTAGCAGCAGAATCGACGAGACGGCTCAGCACCTCGCAAGCGTGCTTCTCCCAGCTGTTTCCGGGTTTGACACACTGGCGCCGTTGTTCTTGGAACACCTGAACCTTGCCTTTCATGCGCACCTGGTTTCGTGCTACGGAAATCGTGCCGGCATTCAGATGGGGCTGCCATCCGGAGGCGGGCTTGCGCCGTGGCAACTGCGGCGCGCGATAGATTTCCTTAGAGAAAATCTTGCCGAGATTGTGTCGATCGAAGCGGTGGCAGACGAATGCGGACTGTCGCGAAGCCATTTCGGCAAAGCCTTCAAGCAAAGTGTTGGCCTGACCCCCTACCAGTGGGTTTTGGAACAACGTCTGGACATGGCCAAGCGCCTGATACGACAGCGTTCGATGGCATTGTCGGAGGTCGCCGGAGCCTGTGGCTTCAGCGATCAGAGTCACTTGACACGCATGTTCAGTCGACGAGAGGGGATGTCCCCTGGCGAGTGGCGCAGACATTGCGCCTAGCGACCGATCCAAGCGCATGCCCCGCCGGTGCCACCTGTCGCTGCGCGTCCTCTGGCCGAACTAATCATTGCGACATGATTCGCAGCCGCCTCGGAGGCTTACTTTGACTTGCAATGGCAGTTTGCTGCACGCTATTCCAAGCTGTCCGATGTCCCACTTGCAGGCGCAGCGATAGTCAAAGGCACGAACTTGCGTCGGCGATTCGGTCTTCCGTGGGTCGTGCACTTGGCGCTCTCGCGCGCCGGTCGGCCTCCGCAAGAAAGCGACGTTCGTCCGCAATGTGCCGTTCTTCTGTGTCTTGCGCCTGTCGGTCCCGCGCGGGCAGCGACGGCGCGGTCTCCTCTATGAAACGCGATTCCGCCGGTTGACGGCTCGTCGAGTTGCTTGCGCATGTTTGCTGCGAGCTGGCCTTCGGCGACTGCGGCGCAACTTGCCGGTTCCAGTTGAGCGCGGAGGGTGCCGATGGCGTGCTGCAGCGCGCGAGTGCAGGCTTCGGCTGAGTGCGAATTGCTCACGGGGTTGGAAATTTCTCTGATCGGCGGACAAATCTCGGCGCCCTCCTACAACACTGCGCCATGGCGAATGCCAGCCTGCTGCATCCTTAAAACAGGGGTGGAAGCCCACTATGGACAAAATTCCCCACTTGGCAGCAGTCGCAGCCTTGATGGCTTCGGGGACTTCTGTCCTCGCTGCGGGCAAGCTCGCCTGCGCGGACAAGTCCCTGCTGAAAAATGTTGCAGAGGCCAACGTCGCAGAAGTTGAAAGCTGCAAGCTCGCCGTCGGAAAATCCGCCAACACTGGGATCAGGAAATTTGCGCAACTGATGGCCGACGATCACTCAAACGGTCTGACCGACGACGCGAAGCACAAGGCAGTGATGGTCGAGTTCAAGACGCTGTCCGATGGCCTGTTCGACAATCGCTACGTCAAGCAAGCGGGCGCTGGCGATCACGAGGTGACGGAGAGATTGCTCAAGAAGACCCCACTCAGGCAACGAGTTGGTACACCGCAGGGGCTATCCTGGGCTTCCTTGCGTCGGTCGCCGGAGCCGTCATCGTGCTGGCCGTCTACGGCATGGTCGGAAAACGAGCATGATCACACTGAAAGGAGCGGAAGGATGGAACATTCCCAGGTTTCCGCTAACGGAGTCGTGCTTCACGTCGTTACCGCTGGCCACGAAGGCGCCCCTCTGGTGATCCTGCTGCACGGGTTTCCCGAAACTTGGCAAGCGTGGCAGCGGTACGTGGAACCCCTGCTTGCCATCGGGTGGCGCGTGGCCATCCCGGACCAACGCGGCTACGGGAAGTCCGGCAAGCCCACCTCTGTCAGAGCGTATGTTCTTGATGTGCTGGCTGACGACGTGTGTGCGCTCGCGACCGCGCTCGGTGCTGAGAAATTCGCGCTCATCGGTCATGACTGGGGCGGAATTGTTGCGTGGCATATCGCAGCACGTAACCCCGGGCGAGTTGAGCGTCTGGCGATCCTCAATGCACCGCACCCCGCAAGTCTGCTGGGCTTCGCGCTGACTCACCCTTTCCAGCTTGCCCGTAGCGCCTACGTCGGCTTCTTTCAACTGCCGCTTGTACCCGAGGCGTTGCTCAGCGCGAACGGCTTTGCCCTGCTACGCGCCTCCCTCACGCGTACAAGCAAATCGGATGCCTTCGATGCGAAGTTGCTCGGCGACTACCAAGACGCGTGGAGCGAACCGAGGGCGATCATGAGCATGCTCAACTGGTATCGGGCGATGGCGATGGCGCGACCTTTGTCCACGCCGGTCGAAGCGCCAACGCTCATCGTTTGGGGAAATCTGGATGCGGCGTTGGAGCCAGGGCTGGCCGATGAGGCGCTGAAATACTGCGCGCGAGGCAGCCTCTGTCGGGTAGAAGACGGCACGCACTGGCTGCACCATGAGCAGCCTGTCCGAATCAGCGCACAACTCTGCGACTTCCTTATGCATGAGATGCAGTCGACCAAGGAGAGCCAATGACACGCTCCAATCCATTGGGGCAGTTCCCCACCGCATCCGGCGTTCTCTTCGGTCTGGGCCTGGGGGGATTTTTTGATGGCATCGTGTTGCACCAGCTGCTGCAGTGGCACCATATGGTGAGCAGTTGGTATCCGCCGACGACTCTTGAGAATCTCAGGCTCAACACCCTGTGGGACGGGATTTTTCATAGCGCAACCTATGTCTTCATCGTCATGGCACTCTACCTTTTGTGGCGCATCGCTCATCGGAGCCATCTGTATTGGTCGGGAAAGTTGATCGCGGGGACTTCCTTGATGGGGTGGGGCGCGTTCAACCTTGTCGAGGGCCTGATAGATCATCACCTGCTTGGTATTCACCACGTAAACGAAACAGTCTCGAGCGACCAACGTTTGACTTGGGACCTCGGATTCATCCTTTGGGGCGCGGCGATGTTGCTCGCTGGATTCCTGCTCTGGCAGGCCGGTAACCGGATGCACGGTCACCGTCGTGCTGTCACCCTCCGCGCGCCCCGGGGGGACGAAGGATGAAGCTTGTCTTTAATCCCTGGATAGTCAGAACGTGCTTCGCGACGGCCTTGGTGATCGCGACGTATCCCGCATGGAGCGTCGTGCTTCTGGGCAGCGAGCCGACGTTCAACGAGTTGCTCGAACTCATTTGTTCGGTGCCACAGATGCCGCGAACTGAATAACACCGACCCGCGGAACTGGGTATTTTTGTCCGACGTGGAAGCGCGCGAAGTCCGCGCAATTTGCTTCCAATGGGAAGGAAATAGCAACACGACGATCGCGCATAGGGCCTGGGAAGGCAACTCCCTGGATGCCTCCGCCAGGTTTCGAAGGGCGGGCGAAAAAACCTGTGTAGCCGAGGCGGCTTGCTGTCGGTGCTACGGTTGCACGGCAGCGTTCCCTGGCTCACGCTGCCGCGGTCAGTTTCCAACGCCTCCGGTGTAGACGGAACCATGGCGATGCCGCCCTTGGACCGGCGGAACTTGGCCGGTTTTAAATCGCGCAGACCGCTCCTCTCAGGGCCTGAAGCCTGCGTCCCGGGTCGCCCTGTACATCGTTCAGGCGACGGCGCCTGTGAGTTCGGCCATGAGTTCTTCCTTTCGCGCGTTCAAAGTTTCGCGCATGCCGACGAGATCGAGCTTGCGTGCCGCTCGGGCCTCAACAAATATCTCGGCGCGCTCTTCTTTCACATGATGGTCGATGTATTCGCCTAAAACTGTGACCTTGGCGTCGAACTTATCGTCCACGTCAGCTGCTTGCTCGATTTGAGCGATCAGATCCTTCGCGCTGGCATGTTCGACTTCCGCCTCATCGAGGAGGTCGGTATCCTTGATCGCTTCGCGCAGCGCAGGGTAAAAAATCTCTTCTTCTATCTGGGCATGGACCGTGAGCTCAAGGCAAATTTGATTGGCCAAATCGCGCTTCTTCTGTTTCGCGCTGGCGGCCCGTGACTTGGTCAATGCCTCATACTCTTTGAACATCGTTTTGACTTTGCGGTGGTCGGCGTCAAGCAAGGTGCAGGCGTCGGGGGTTGAGCGGGTCTTGGTTGCCATCTGAATCTCCTTTTCGTGTGGAATGTGGAGAGTGGCGTCATCAAGTCGGTGTTCACGTAGGACGACAACGATTGCATCTCGCAGCATCCTCAGAAGAAGATGCCCGCTCGCCCTCGCAAGAACGCCCGCCAGCACCGCTGCTGATCCGAGGCCGCGCAGACAAGGCGGCCGGCCCCGGTCCGAAGGTGCTTCCCGCCTCCACGCGACAACGCCTGCATGCTGCCGACGCGCCCATGCGCGCCAGCACTTTGCCGCTTCGCGCGACGGGGACCTCGTTCAGGCTCGCCGCTTAAAACGGCAGCTGCGAGTTGCCCGTTCGATCATCGAGAAGAAGCTCACGCGTCGGCGGGTCGATGCGCTTGTCGCCTTGTAGTTGGGCGGATTCCGAGAGTTCTGGGGCGTGCGGCTGCCGGGGTGGTCAGGCAATGGCGCATTGTCTTGGCTCGACCCGCGAAGCAACCTCATCTTCTCGATGGGAGAAAAAGGGCTACGGCGGGCCAACGTGTTGCTCAGCAAGCCGAATACCGATCGACTCGTCGCCTCGTGGGGCAGCACGTAGGCCGGCCTGTGGGCTCTTAAGCGCGGGTATCACGCACCGGTCATAGGACGGGGCAGACACATTGATGCAGCGGTAACTGATTCGATTGTCGACGGACGCCATCGGAAGCGAGATGTTCGAGGGGCGTTCCGCCTGGGGTGGCAAGGCCGCGTGGTAGTCTTTTCAGAGGACGTCTTCGCCCGACTGGTGTCCCGCGGCTCGCTGAGGAAGCGACCCACCGGCGTGGTGAACTCGTTCGGCTTGATCTCCGACATGTTTCGCGCGCCGGTGCGCGGCGCGGACAGGTCACGGTAAGCAAACCATCGCAGCACGAAGAGGCCATCACATGGCATTCGCCCGTGGAAGACGAAGATACCGGCTTGGCGCTTGATGACGGCAAGCGCCGCCGGCTTTTTTTGCCTGCCGCCACTGCCGGGCATGAGGGCCCCAGCGCACCGTCCGGCCCGGACCCTTGCCGCTACCGGATCCAGCAGCAGCGCAGCTAAGGCGCACTATCTGGCAGAACCTCAATCGGCGCGGGCTGCGCGGTCGTCAGTGGGGAGGTGTCAGTTGCGGTCGGCGCGGGCGGGCCGCGTCGGCCTGCTGTTCGATCCCATGGCTGTGGTGTCATTGCTGCTGCCCGTGCTCATGCTTCCGGACGTTGGCGCGCTTCCTGCAGTACCACCGGAGCCCGAGGCACTGTTGTTCTGCGGCGTTGTGCCCGTGGTGCCCATCGGCCCGCCCGCTGGGCTTTGCTGGCCGGCCGCCGTGGCGGGATTAGGGGGCGCCGTCGTCGGCGGATTTCCTTGTGCGAACGCAGTTCCTGCGGCGGCCAGTGCCAGCGCCGCGAGCGCGGAAGTTTTGTTCATGGCGAGTCTCCTTGGAAGGTCGATGATGGATGCGGTGAGGCATTCGAAAGGCCGGTGCAGAGTCACCGGGTGATATCCAATCTGCGTTGACCTTGCGCAGCCTGCGTCGGCGCTCTACATCGCACGCAGTAGGAGAGGTTCCCGCCGCCGGCCTAGCGAAGCTTGCGCTTGAGCGTGGTGACGTCGTTGGTCGTGACTGGTCGCGCCCTGTTGCCCCACGACTGGCGTACATAGGTGAGCACCTGTGCCGTTTGCACATCGGTCAGCGCCGAATCGAACCCCGGCATCACCTGTGGAGAAGGCCCGCTCGCGCTGCGCGGCCCTCTGCCGCCCTGCACGACCAAGCGGATCAACGAGGTGGCGTCATCGCTCAACACCGATGCATTGCCCACAAGACGAGGAAAGACCTCCGCTACGCCCTTGCCGTCTGGCTGGTGGCACTGTGCGCAGAAAGACGTATAGACGCGTGCACCCACAGACTCCACGTCGGCCGTGCGGTCGCCGTTGCGCGGCCCCGGTCCGACTGGCGCGGCCAGAGCCTGTGGCGTGTATGCGCCTTCCTCGCGTTGCGCCGGCAGCGTCTTCAGATACTTGGCCACCGCACGCGCATCGGCTTCGCTGATGTGCTGGATGCTCTGCTCCACTTCTTCGGCCATCGAGCCGAATGCTGCCTTCCCGTCGGCATGGCCGGTACGCAGGAAACGTGCGATCGCTGCGGCGTCTGAGCGCCCGAGCCCCGCGCCTTGTGCCCCGGTGAGGTTGGTCGCGTGCCAGTCGTCGTTGACCATGCCGGTGAGGAACAGGCGCGACGTTTCGTCGTATGCGCGTTCCTGGTAGGCCAGCCCGCGTGGCGTGTGGCACGAACCGCAATGCCCGAAGGATTGAACCAGGTACGCCCCTCGGTTCCACTCTGCGTCCTTGCCGGGCTTGTCGACGTAGAGGCCCGATGGAAGGAAAGCGGCCTTCCAGAATCGCAAAGCCCAGCGCTGGTCGAAAGGAAAAGGCAGCCGCGTCGGCGGGGGCGCGTAGGTGGACGCTGGCACGGCGCGCATCAGATAGCTGAACAACGCCTTGAGATCCTCGTCGCTCGCCTTGGTGTAAGCGGTGTAGGGCATGGCAGGATACAGGTGCCTGTTGCCAGGGGCTGTCCCTTCTCGCATGACACGCTTGAAGTCGTCGATGCTGTACCCACCGATGCCGTGTACCGGGTCGGGTGTGATGTTGGTGCTGAAGATCGGGCCCAGCGGTGTGGACACGGGGCGCCCGCCCGCAAACGGAATGCCGTCGCGCGGCATGGTGTGACAGTTGGCGCAGCCGCCGATGCGTGCAAGGTATTCGCCGCGTCCCAGTAAGTCTGTGTTTGCGAGCGCGTCGGACTGGGCCCATGCGCAAGGGGCCAGCGTGCAGGTTGCCAGCGCAAGCGCTGTCAGCCGATAGGAAAGGCAGTGCGACTTCACGGCACCTCCGGGGACGGCGACGGCGACGGCGACGGCGATAGCGTGGGCGCTCGCCGCTCATCGAGCCAACGTGCGACGATGACCAGCGCGCTCGCGAAGTACGCGAGCCCGCCAGGCACCCACATCACGAGGCCGCCCATCTGCTGGTCCTGCAGCGCGTCAATGCCGAGCGCGGCCGTGGGCTCCAGGTACAGTGGATACCAAAGTTCGGGCGCAAGCGTGATCAGCGCGCCCAGCGTGCCGGTGTGGACCATGGTGGTGAACAGCGACAGGAGGGCGGCGCCGCCAGGGTGACGGAAGATCGTCCACCAGAACACCAGGGCACTGGCCAGAAAGCTCGTATGCTGAAGCGTGTGAATCCATGGATGCAGCAGTGCGCCCTGGAACAGCGCCGGCAAGTGCCAGAGCCACAGCGCCGCCGCGTGCATCAGCCATGCGCCCACCGGCGTGGTGATTCCAGCCCAGGCCGCCTTCAACGGACGCCAGCGCACTGCGATGCCGAGCCGTTTGCGCCAGCGGGCCGGCAGCGCCCACACCCATACAGCCAAAGGCCGCCCCAGCACCAGCATCGGCGCTGCCACGATCATCAGGAGCTCGTGCTGGACCATGTGCGCGGAGAACAGTGCCGCGCCCAGTCCGTCCAGCGGAGAGACCAGCGCCACCCCCAGAGAAATCCAGCCTCCGAGGAAAGCTGCGGCTTGCCGCGCGCGCAACGTTCGCGTCCGGTGTCGGCTGCGCTGCCGAAGCTCTCGGTAGCCCAGCGCGTAGAGCGCCAGGCTCGCCCCAAGCACGGCGAGCACCACTGGGTCGAAGCTCAACGAAACCCTTGACGGCGCTGGCGCCGATGGGTCAAGCACGTGCGCATTCGCCGCAGGGATCAGCAGCACGCACGCCCACGGCATCATGCGGCCTGGGGCGCGGGCCAAGCCGCGACACGACGGGAAAGACAGAGGGGGCCTGGTGGTGCTTGTCATCTTGCAGGCTCAGCCCAGCGGCGCGAGATAGATGACCGCGTAGATCGGCAGCCAACTGCCCACCACGAAGTACCAGTACAGCGCGTTCTCGCTGACGTCCACGAAGCGCTTGCCTTCGAACGGCCCCGTGTAGAGCAACACCGCCAGCACGCTGGTGTCTATGGTGTCGGTGACCAAGTGGGTGGTGTGCAGCCCCAGCAGCAGCCAAACGATCGACCCGTAGGCGTTGGCGTGCCAGCTCACATTGAGCGTGGTGAATTCGAGGGTGCGCACGCCCAGGAAGACCAGCGAGAAAAGCACGCACACGGTCAGCCAGCGCCGCGCCTGCACGCGGTCTTGCCGCTCGGCCGCGCGCTTGGCCATCTGGTTGGGCCACAGGCTCAGCAGCAGGACGGCCGTGTTGAGCGTGCCCCAGCGCAGCGCGGGCGGGACCGCATCGATCGGCCATGCCGATGCGACGCCTCGCAGATAGAAGTACATCATCACGCCGATGGCGAAGGCCGTGCCCTCGATCAGCATCAGGCCCATCGTGCCCCACCACATCAGGCTCCCCTGGCCGAACGAATAGGAGGGCAGGTGGCGCACGTCCAGGTCGCCCGATCCGCCCGACTCGCCGGAGATGTCCGATGCAGCTCCGCCGAGTTGGTCCGTGGCCGTCATGGTGATCGCTCCAGCGTGAGCGCCTGCTCGGTCTCCCTGCGGCCGGGCCAGAACCAGCCCACCAGCGCCACAGTGACCGGCACTGCGCCCCACACCACGGCCCATGGGGTGTACACCGACCCGATGAACAGCACGGTCGTGGCCAACGCGCCCAGCAGCGGCCACAGGCTCGGTTCGGGAAAGAGCGAACGGCTCTCGGGCCGTGCGTCGAATGCGCTGGTCACCAGCACCTCCCTGGCGTCGGCGGCAAGGCCCGTCACATGGGAGGGATGGCCAGTCCGCATCCACTGCGGCTCGCGCCCGCGGATCACGGGAAGCGTGTCGAAGTTGTGCGGCGGCGGCGGGCTCGCCGTGCTCCACTCCAGTGTTCCGGCGCCCCATGGGTCCGAGGGTGCGTGCGCCTCGCCGCGTACGCAACGCGCCACGTTGACGAGAAACACCGCCACGCTCACTGCGATGACGAAGGCGCCGATCGTCGCCGTGGCATTCATGCCGTCCCAGCCAAGACCTTGCGGGTAGGTCCACACCCGCCTCGGCATGCCATGCAGGCCCAGCAAGTGCATCGGGAAGAACGCTACGTTGAACCCGACGAAGAACAGCCAGAAATGCCAACGGCCCAGCGTCTCGCCCAGCATGCGGCCGGTGAATTTGGGGAACCAGTAGTAGATGGCGCCGAACAGCGGAAACACTGCGCCGCCGAGCAGCACGTAGTGCAGGTGCGCCACCACGAAGTAGGTGTCGTGCACCTGGAGGTCGAGTGAGACGGAGGCCAGCATCAACCCCGTCATGCCGCCCGCGACCAGGATGAAGAAGAAAGCCAGCACGAAGAGCAACGGCGTCCTGAAAGCGAGCCGGCCGTTCCACAGCGTCGCGATCCAGCAGAAAATCTGTATCGCCGAGGGCACCGCGATGGCCAGGCTCGCAGCGGTGAAGAACGCCTTTCCCACCTCGGGCAGATTGGTGGCGAACATGTGGTGCACCCACAAGCCGAACGCGAGGAACGCGGTAGCGACCAGCGCCAGCACCATCGCGCGGTAGCCGAACACGGGCCGCCGCGCAAATGTCGAGATGATCGAGGAGATGAAGCCCAGCGGCGGGATGAAGATCAGGTACACCTCCGGATGCCCGAAGAACCAGAACAGGTGCTGCCACAGCAGCACGTCGCCGCCGCGCGCAGGGTTGTAGAAATGCGTCCCGACCAGTCGGTCGAGGATCAGCGCCGTGCTGCCGAGCATCACAGAGGGCATGGCGAACAGCACCATGAACTGTGTGACCAACGTCGCCCACACGAACAGCGGCATGCGGCCCAGCGACATGCCGGGGGCGCGCATCTTGAAGATCGTAGTGATCAACACGATGGCCACCAGCAGCGCCGACAGTTCGGTGAAGGTGATCATCTGCGCCCAGATGTCCACGCCCTTGCCTGGCGCGTAGTCCGACGAGGCCAGCGGCACATAGCTGAACCAGCCGGTGTTCGGACCCGAGCCGAGGAAGAAGCCCGCGTAGAGAAATGCGCCGCCCATCACGAAGATCCAATACGCAAATGCGTTCAAGCGCGGGAACGCCACACTGCGCGCGCCGATCATGAGCGGGACCAGGTACAGGGCCACTGCCTGCATCACCGGCACGGCGAATAGGAACATCATGGTCGTGCCGTGCATGGTCAACAGCTGGTTGTAGAGCTCGGGGCTGACCAGCCGCAGTCCGGGCCGCGCGAGTTGCAGGCGCATGGCCAACGCGAGCACGCCGCCCAGCAGAAAATACACGAACGTCGCGACGATGAATCGCCGCGCGATCGTCTTGTGATCGATGGCCCGCAGGCTGCCGCGCCAGCCCGGCGGGTCGCTCCAGGTGTTGTGCAGCGCACGCAGCACTTTGGGCCCGGACCACGGCCCGTCGCACAGCGGCTGCGAAACCACGGCTGCCTCCTGCGGGCTCATTCCAGGCCTCCGAGGTAAGCGACCAGCGCCCGCACGTCGTCCGGGGAGAGCCGGCTCGAAGGCATGGTGCTGCCCGATTTCAGCGACTGCGGATCGACGATCCACGCGCCCAGCGTGGCGGGGTCGTTTCTGACGGTACCGGCCGCGAGCAGTGCCCGGCTCGCCACGTGGGTCAGGTCGGGCCCCAATGTACCTGAGGCCGTTGTGCCGCGCACGGTGTGGCACTGCGCGCAGTTCGAAGACAGGAACAGCTGCGCACCCCGTGTGGCATCCACCCCCGACGGTGCTTCAGCAGGTGCCTGCTGGGTCGCGCGCCATTGCGCGTAGGTGTCCGGCGGATCGGCGCTGACGCTGAACGCCATCAGAGCGTGCTGCAGCCCGCAGAATTCGGCGCACTCGCCGCGGTAGACGCCGGGTTTGTCGGCACGCAGCAGCAGTTGCGTGCTTCTGCCCGGCAGCATGTCTTTCTTGCCGTGCAGGCTGGGCACCCAGAAGGTGTGGATCACATCGATGCTTTTCAGCGTGACGATGACGGGCCGGCCCACCGGCACGTGCAATTCGCTGGACACCGCGAACTGCGGCTTGCCTTGCGCGTCGAGGTAGCGCGCTTCCCACCACCATTGCTGCGCCGTCATTTCGATGCGCAGCGCGTCGGCTGCGGGCAGGCGGGAAAGCGCTCGATCTGTCCACATGTCTGCGGCGAGCAACACGACGAGCAGCGCAGCTGAGCCCAGGGTGGCTCCGGTCGCCCACCGCCTCGCAGCCCGCTCGGAGGCGGTCGGCCGCGGCTTTTCGGACGCAACGTGTGCCGCACTGCGGGCGCCGCGCATCAGCGCAACCAGCAGCGCGATGAGGATAGAAGCGAAGACGCCCATGCAGATCCACAGGGTCAGTTGCCACAGGTCATGGATGCGCGCCGCCTGTACGCCGGCGGGGCGCAGGGCGCTGTGCGTCGCGGAGCCGGAGAGGCTGGACAGGTCGGAGAGGACCATGGCAGCCTGCGCGAGCACGCGGCCCAGCCCCATGGTATCGAGCAGGGACATGTCGATGGATGATCCAAAGCGCATCACCCGGGCCTTTCGTCGTTCGTCGGAAGAGAACCACTTCTTAGCAAACGCGACGCGACTTGCCAATCGGCGATGAACGCGAATAGGAGGCGGAACGGTAGTAGCGCTGCGCGCCTGTCGCCTCGCTCGCACGCGGTCATTCGGTGGGCGCCTACATCGCCATGCATCGCCGGGCTTAGCGTGGTGGGTACAAAACAAAGCCGGAGCACACATCGTGACCGACAAAAAGCATTCCGACCCGTACACCCACGCCGCAGGCGGCTGGGGTTCGCTCAAGGCAGTTGGCACCCAGCTGCTGCGCGAGCGCATACCCATTGTGGGGACGCAGGCGCTGCTGAAGCAGAACAAGCCAGGCGGCTTCGCCTGCGTAAGTTGCGCGTGGGCCAAACCGGAGCATCCCCATCCCGCCGAGTTCTGCGAGAACGGCGCCAAGGCCACTGCCTGGGAGCTCACGGCCAAGCGGTTGCCGCCTGCTTTTTTCCAGGAGCATTCCATCAGCGAGTTGCTCCGCTGGAGCGACCACGACTTGGAAGCCGGCGGCCGGCTGACTGTGCCGATGAAGTGGGACGCTCAGAGCGACCGCTACCTCGAGGTGTCTTGGCAGCAGGCCTTTGAGGACATCGGCGCCGAGCTGAGAGCTTTGCGCGCGCAAGACCCCTCGTCGGTCGTGTTCTACGCCTCGGGCCGCGCATCGCTGGAGACCAGCTACATGTACCAACTGCTGGCCCGGCTGTACGGCAACAACAACCTGCCGGACAGCTCCAATATGTGCCACGAAAGCACCTCTGTGGCGCTGCCCGAGACCATCGGCGTGCCCGTGGGTACGGTGCATCTCGAGGACTTCGAGCGGTGCGACGCCATCTTCATCTTCGGGCAGAACACGGGCGTGAGCAGTCCGCGCATGCTGCACCAGTTGCAGGACGCGCGCCGACGCGGCATTCCTATCGTCACCTTCAATCCGCTGCGCGAGCGCGGGCTGGTGGAATTCGTGAACCCGCAGTCGCCCACCGAGATGCTCACGCCGGCCCACACCGAGGTCAGCACGCAATACCTCCAGTTGAAAAATGGCGGGGACCTGGCGGCGCTGACCGGGCTTTGCAAGGCCTTGATCGAGGCCGACGACCAGGCGGCGGCCGCGGGCGCTGCGCGCATCCTCGACGTTGCGTTCATTGCGCAGCACACGCATGGCTTCGAGGAGTTCACCGCCGCGGTGCGACGCACGCAGTGGGCCGAGATTGAAAAGGAGTCGGGCCTGGCGCGCGAGGCGCTTGAGTTGGCAGCCACCACCTTCGCCAAGGCAAAGGCCGTGATCGGCATCTATGGCATGGGCCTCACGCAGCACCGCAAGGGCGTCGAGAACGTGCAGATGGTGTCCAACCTGTTGCTGCTTGGAGGCCATATCGGCCGGCCGGGGGCGGGCATCTGCCCGGTGCGCGGCCATTCGAATGTGCAGGGGCAGCGCACTGTCGGCATCACCGAGAAGCCTGAGCTGGCGCCGCTGGACAAGCTCGCGGAGTTGTACGGCTTCGAACCGCCGCGCGAAAAAGGCTTGAACACTGTGGAAACCTGCGAAGGTGTCCTCTCCGGGCGCGTGCGCGCGTTCGTGGGGCTGGGCGGCAATTTCGTGCGGGCGGTGCCCGACACCGACCGCATCGAGCCGGCGTGGCGCAAGCTGCGATTGACCGTGCACGTGGCGACCAAGCTCAACCGCAGCCATCTGGTGCATGGCGAGGTGTCGTATCTGCTGCCTTGCAGGGGACGCATCGAGATCGATCGCCAAGCCAGTGGCGAACAAACCGTCAGCATCGAAGATTCGACCGGCGTGATGCACGCTTCCAAGGGCGTGGCGGAACCGGCGGCAGACACGCTGCTGTCGGAGGCCGCCATCGTCGCGGGTATCGCGAATGCCACGCTGCCGGAGAACCCCCGTGTCCCCTGGGATCAATGGGTGGCTGACTACGCGTTGGTGCGCGACCATATAGCGCAGGCTTTCCCCGAGATCTTTCACGACTTCAATGCGCGGCTGGCGGCACCCGGCGGATTCCCGCGGCCACTGGCCGCGAGAGAGCGCAAGTGGAAGACGCCGACGGGCAAGGCCAACTTCAAGGGCTTCGGCAACCTCCATGCCGACGCTGACATGCCCGAGCGGGGCGCCGATGTGCTGCGGCTCATGACCCTGCGCAGCGACGACCAGTTCAACACCACGATCTACAGCCTGGACGACCGCTTCAGGGCCATTCACGGCACGCGGCGCGTGCTGTTGATGAACCGTGGCGACATGGAACGCCTCGGAGTGGTGGAAGGGGCGCTGGTTGACGTCAGCACCGCGAGCGATGAGGAGCGACCGCGCACGGTTCCTCGGTTGCGCGTGACGCCGTACGACATTCCCGCTGGGTGCGCCGCCGGCTACTACCCGGAATGCAATCCGCTGATCCCGCTGTCACACCATGCCGAGAAAAGCAAGGTGCCCGCAGCCAAGGCGATACCAGTGCGACTGCGCCTGGCGGCCTGACGTGGAAAATGGTTTACAGGCGAGTGTGCCCTAAGGACAGTTGAGCTTGCCCAGTTCGGCTTCGGCTTCCAACCCACCATCGGCTCGCCGACACCTCGCGACGCAAGATCGCGTTGCGGGCGGCCAGCCGTGTGACGAAAGACGACCAACATGGGGTGCCGGCGTCACGTGGGCGTAGGAAGGTGCCGCAACTTCAGTGAAGAAACGTCGCATCCCTCGCACCCCACGGTCCATGCTCTGGCCGACGCAGGGGAAGGCTGAAGCGCGCGTCCTGAGTGCGCCCGTTCCTACGCAAACGACAAAGCGCGATAGCTAGCTTTTTAAGTCCGACGCCGTTCAGGCGTCCAGGGTCGCGGTTCGCAGCCCTCTTTTCATTTACTTCAAGCGTTCGAAGGGACCATGCGCCATGAAAGCTCTCACCTACCAGTCTTCGAAAAACGTCAGCGTCGAGACCGTGCCCGACCCGGTGCTGGAGCAGGATGACGACGTGGTGCTGCGTGTGACCGCCACGGCCATCTGCGGCTCGGACCTGCACATCTTCCGCGGCAAGATTCCGGACATGGAATCGGGCGACATCCTGGGCCACGAATTCATGGGTATCGTCGAGGAAACCGGCAAGGGCGTCACACGTCTGAAGAAAGGCGACCGCGTGGTCGTGCCTTTCACCATCGCCTGCGGCCAATGCTTCTTTTGCAACAAGACGCTGTTCGCCGCCTGCGAGACGACCAACCCCGGGCGCGGCGCCATCCTCAACAAGAAGAACGTGCGCTCCGGTGCCGGGCTCTTTGGCTACTCCCACCTGTATGGCGGCTACCCGGGCGGGCAGGCGGAGTTTGTACGCGTCCCCAAGTCGAACGTGGGCCCGCTCGTGATTCCGCCAGGGCTTGCGGACGAGCAGGTGCTGTTCCTTTCGGACATCCTGCCCACGGGCTACCAGGCCGCTGTGAACGGCGAGGTGGGACCGGGCTCGACGGTGGCCATCTTCGGCGCGGGTCCGGTCGGCCTGATGGCCGCCGCCTCCGCGCGGTTGTTGGGGGCGGAGCGCATCTTCATGGTCGACGAGCATGCCTACCGGCTCGAGTTCGCGCGTGCCACCTACGGTGTGGAGCCGATCAATTTCAAGGACATCGACGACCCCGCGGGTGCCATCATCGAGCGCACCGATTTTCGCGGCGTCGACGCCTCCATCGACGCAGTCGGCTTCGAGGCCAAGGGCAGCACCCTGGAGACGGTCATGACCGACCTGAAGCTTGAAGGCTCCAGCGGCAAGGCGCTGCGCCAGGCCATTGCGGCCACGCGGCGAGGCGGGGTGGTAAGCGTGCCTGGCGTGTACGCCGGCTTCATCCATGGCTTCCTGTTCGGCGACGCGTTCGAGAAGGGCCTGACCTTCAAGATGGGCCAGACACATGCGCAGCAGCACATGCCCAAGCTGCTCGAACACATCCAGGTCGGCGACCTGAAGCCGGAAGTGATCATCACGCACCACATGGCGCTGGAAGACGCGGCGCGCGGCTACGACATCTTCGAGAAGGCTGAGGAGGAGTGCCGCAAGGTGGTGCTGACGCCTTCGGGTCCGCGAAACCCGGCGCCTGTCGCCGCCGAGGCCGAGCGAACGCTGCCGCTCTGAGCTGAACTTTTCATCCCAAAACGGAGACTTTATGGCACATCCGAGCGATTCCACGACACCCCGTATCGACAAGAACGACTCGGGTCAGGTCGCGCACTGGGCGCGTGAATTCGACGTGACGGACGAACAGTTGGCCCACGCCATCGCCGAGGTCGGTGACAAGGCGGCCGACGTGGAGCTTTACCTCAAGGGCAGCCGTAGCTCGACCAATGCGGACACCGCGGACGACGCGGCGAAGGCGAATTAGCGCGGCAGGCACTGAGGGGTAGGCCCAATGTTTGAAGGCTTCGAACTGGAGCGCATCGAGTTGGAAGCCGCAACCCTGCGTGTTCGCCACGGCGGCGCAGGGCCGCCCGTGTTGCTCTTGCATGGTCACCCGCGCACGCATGCCACCTGGGTCCACGTCGCGCCATTGCTGGCGCAGCATCACACGGTGGTCTGTCCGGATCTTCGTGGGTTCGGCGAATCCTCCAAGCCGGCTGACGCCGACGACCATACGGGCTCGTCCAAGCGAGCCAAGGCTGTGGACTGCGTCCAACTTATGCATCGCCTGGGCCACGCCCGCTTTGCCGTGGTGGGACATGACCGCGGCAGCTATGTCGCATTGCGGGCCGCGCTCGATCATCCCGAAGCGATCAGCCGGCTGGCAGTGCTGGACGGTGTACCGATTTCGGAGGCGCTCGCACGGTGCAACGACACGTTCGCTACTCGCTGGTGGCACTGGTTCTTCTACGCCCAGCCAGACAAGCCCGAGCGCGCGATTCTCGCCGACCCCGATGCATGGTACGGCGGCTCGCCCATGTACATGGGCCAAGAGGCCTTCGCTGACTTCCGCGGCGCCATCCACGACCCCGCCACGGTTCACGCGATGGTCGAGGACTACAGGGCGGGCTTGGGCGTGGACCGTGCGCACGACGAGGCCGACCGCCGTCAGGGTCGCAGGGTTGCATGCCCGACGCTGTGCCTATGGGCAAAGCAGGACGACCTCGAAGATTTGTACGGGGATGTGCTGGGCGTATGGGCTCCCTGGACAAGCGATTTGCAGGGCGGTTCGCTCGATTGCGGGCACCATATGGCCGAAGAAAGGCCCGCGGAGCTCGCCGCGCGGCTGCTGGAATTCTTGCGAAGTTGAGCGACGGCAGCCCATCGTTCATTGCGGTCCTCGAAACGAGCCACGTCAAGGACAGCAGCAGCGGGCTGACCGTCTCGAGCGGGCGGTGCCGTTGGAAGCGGTGGGCCCAGCGGGCATTATTTGGCGAGCGCCGGGGCGGCGCTGGCCGCAGTTCGCCATCGGTGCGCCCTTCGACGGCGGGGAGGCCACAGTAGGCCAGGGTACCCAGGTGAGCTTCTTGCGGCCGACCGCCCGGTGGTCGACGCTGCCTGGCAGGCTGCGATATCGAGCGCGGGCGTGGACCAGGGACGGCCCGGCCTGCGACCACGCTACGCGCCGGACTTCTACGCGGCGTACTGCTTGGACTCGGAGGGGCACAAGCTCTGCTTCGTGCACACGAGCGAAGGGCTTGGCTGACGGTGAGGGGGGCCGGCAGCCATCCACCGCTCAGCTGCCTTGAAAAGGCGGTTTTCAATGACTTCCTGGATTACTTATTGATGGGTCGACCGTTTCGGAAACAGGATCTTTTCCCCGAAACTTCAGCGACTGCTGGCGGAGCTGAATTGCGCAGGCAATGCCCCCTTTTGCGCCGGGGGAGCGCCAACTGCGACAACTCTGGCTAAGATCTCCCGCGCTCCGGCCGCACGTCCAGCTTATGAGTGCCCAGTGCGCTTCGACGTGCGGGAGGAAAACATGCATTCCTGTGGATTTTTTCGGCTTCAGGTGCCCTGTTCGCTTGCGACGCGCGCCCCCTGCACGCTTGGTCTGTGGGGCTAGCGCCTGGCCTCGAAGGCGGTGTTCAGCGTGGATGTCCAGGTGAGCTTCGGCCAACAACTACTCGAGCTTGTTGTTGCCCGCCTTATCGGTCGCCGGCGCTTTGCATCGGGCGCCTTCATGCCACCGTACCGGCACGCCACTCGTAGAAGGTCCCCTCGCTGAATCCGTCCTTGTGGTACAGCTTTTTGATTGGCAGGCGGGCCTCGGGCTGCTTGATGAAGCCGATGATCCGCTCTTTCTCATGCCGTCATTCTCTGAGCTGACGGACTGCGCTGCATCGTGCTGGGACGGCTCGGAGGGAGCAGGTCAGGTACAGAAAACCCAGGCTGCGAGGGAGTTTGCGAGAACCGTGGAAGCAGGTCGTCAGGGTCTGATGGGAAGCAACGCGCTGCCAGGGTGGCGCAGGAGGGTTGACTGGACGTCAAGCACCGGGCAAACCCCCCCCACGAGGCCCACCGCCAGTCGGTGGGGGGTTCCCGTCGCGCCGCTTCTTGAACACGCTCAGCGTGCCGTCGCTTTCAAGGCGGGCGATGCGCACCTCTGCTATGTCTTCTACGCCTTGCTCGCGCAGCTTGCCCTCGAGTTCTTCGCGGGTGATCATTTCCCGCTTCATGGCACGCCGATTGAAGCGGCCGTGCCGCACCAGCACTTCGGGCACAGGCTCGAGAAATCGCGCGAACGCTGGCGATCGGTAGCTCAACCAGTCGAGACCGAAATTCCAGGCGATGAGTGTGCAAAGCAGCACGAGCCCATCGTTGATGGACTTGTACTCGCCCTGCATCGCGTTGCTCGAAGCGTCGGCGACGAGCACTACGAACAATAGGTCGGCCACTCCCATCGAGCCAATGTCGCGGCGCAGCACAAAGCGGAAGACAAGCAGCAGGAACCAGTAGACGACAGTGCCGCGCAGCACCATGTGCCAAATGGGATACTCTCGGGCAAACAGTTCGGCAAGGTTGTTCATCGGAGTGGCGGCGCACGCGGTGGGCGTGTCACGCTGCAGTAGCCGCGTTGTGCAGGGGCGCGGCCACCCCGGCGAGACGCTGCGCAACAGCGTTCGACCGCGCGCCTGAGCACCCGGCCGGCGTCCGCGCGTTGACGCACGCGCTCGTCACCACATTGGGCAGTGAACTCCACGCGACTTGCTGGCGGGCCGCCAGCAGCGCGGCGACCAACGCCTCGTCTGCCCCGCAGGCGAGTTGCCTAGACCCGCCAACCTCACGGTAGGCCTCGGCCGACACACCGAGGTTGGCACCGTGGACATGACGATGGCCGTCGCGTTCAAAGTACGTTTCGCCGAAGTGCGCCTTCACCTCGGCGGCGCCGTGCGGTGACCAGTCTTGCACGCAGACAGTGCCACACACCACATCGGCCTGCAATGCAGGCTGGTTCGCCAGCCGCGCTTCGGAGAGCACGGTGTCCGCATCGGTGAAGGCGTGCCAGCGAGCGCCGCGTGCCAGGAGGGCCTGCGCGCACACGTTGCGAGCCTTGCCCACGTTGCGCGCGCGAACGCTCAGGGTCGCTGTGCCGGAGGCGGTGGCCACGGCACATGGTGCGTCGGTGCAGTCTTCCAGCACGACGAGCGCTTCCACAGGCTTTCCCATCAAGGCTGGATGCTGCGCAGCGCGCTGAACGGCGACAAAGCAGCAGCGGATGGCCTGCTCGTGCGCCGGTATAACGGTGCCGATGATGGAAATCGTTCCGCGGAGTTTCTGCTTTTGCATTGAAGGGCGAGAAATTCCTTGCGATGTGTCGTTCTTTTGGGCCACCTTGGCTTCGGCCTCAAGCCAGTCGCTTTTTCGTCTCCGGGTCCCCCGTTGCGACGCAGAAAAGCCTCGTAAGCGGCGCGTCGGACCTCGTCATCGCGCGCGGGCGATGGAGACACGGTCGAATCGAAACTCCCTTTGCCGGACGAGCCTTCGGCCGGTGAATTACCAACGTTTGCTTGCTCGGCCTCACCCGGGTAGGCATGAGACTTGTTTCTTCGCGCCCATTCGACTCCCCTCGGTGGAGCTGCCCTGGCCAACGGCCCGAGCCTTGGTCGATGTTGACAGGCGCCATTTGCCTTTGAGTTCCACTCTGGCTCATAGATGGCTCCTTTGCTGTCTCGCCCCGAGGGCGAGGTGTGTTCGATCAAACCTTCGGGGGGCGTTTTCGTGCGCGAAGTGACGGAATGCACCCATCGCGGCGATGAATGACGCGATGCCCTCATCGGCCCCTTCGGCGTCCACCAGGATGAGGCCCGGACCGACCGCGCCATCGGGCATCGTCAGCGGAATGCACTCGCTGCATGAATGTTCCTCCGCGACGCTAGCGACCACGCGTGGCAGAGCGCACCACCGCGGCCGTTGCCAGAAGAATGCTCGACACCAATGCCGCAATGGCCAACAATCCCTTGGACGTGACTTCGACGCTCGCCGCGAATCGCAGGGGCTTGGTTTTCAAAGCGAACGTCGCGGTCTGAGTAGCAACTGAGCGCACGTTGATCTTCTTTTCTTCCAACACCGTTCCCCTAACTTGGCGATCGTGGGACGCTCGCCGACGGTGCTGGGGTCGGACGCGTGAACCATGCGGACGACGTCTGCGCATCAATAACAGCAAGTCCCAAGGCACGCTCTCTTTGTACCGCTAGGTGCAGAAGTGCGAGCATTGCGAGCAATGCCAAGACTGCGATAAGCAGCCAAAATTCGCCTCCGGGTCCGCCGGAAAAGCGACGACGAGAGTTGTGCATCGTTAAACGTCCTTCTTTAAAAAGGGGGTAAGACCAGAGCCTGGTCTTGTTTTTAGGAATTGCTTCTAGCGTACGAAGCCTTGTAGGACCATCCATCGCGCTGGCCGACGCGAGCGATTTCAGCATCATGAGGCGTGGCAACTACCATCCAAATTCTCTTATTCCCTAAATAGAGCCAAAGACAGCCCAAAATACCCACCTCCTAGATGCTCTATAGCTCGCGTGATTCGAAGCCACTTAGCTGATCAAGTGGCGTACCTCGGACCGTTTCTAGCGCGATGCCATCGTGAGAGTCGCGAGGGGGACGGGGATTGGGAAGAAAGATGATTTTGTTGACCTCCCGTCTCCTACAACGGCCTGTCACTCCCCGCGCCGCCATATGGTCCAGCGAGCGAATCGCCAACCGCGGCTTTTGCCTACGCACCGCCCTTGTCAATCCCGCTACACCTCCAGCATGCGCGACGCTGTTCCTACTGAGTCGGCCTTGACGGCTAGTCTCGAACCACCCGCCCAGCTAGATCCCGTAGCGTTGGGATCAGGGGCGGGTGGTTCCGTACGGCCACCCGACGAGAATCGTGTCCGTGGAGTCCTGAGGGTGGGCGTTGCCGATGACCACGCCATCTTTCGCGAATGCCTCAAATATGTCCTTGCCGGAATGCCTGACATCGAAGTGGTCGGCGAGGCATCCGATGGAGGGCAAGCGATCGAACTCGCGCGTCGTGTGGAAATGGATGTATTGCTCTTGGACCTCGACATGCCAAACAAGGGAGGTCTCGACGCGCTGGGAAGCATTCGTGGGCAATTCCCCGATCTGTCGGTTTTGATTCTCTCGGCATTCTCCGAAGAGCAATACGCCATCACCTTGATACGGCTCGGCGCCGCCGGTTACCTTGGCAAGGACACGGCACCGGACACCCTAATCCAAGCGGTCCGCGCAGTGGGAAGTGGCAAGCGCTATTGGAGCGCGAGGGTGGCTTCCATGCTCGCAACTGCCGTTTGCGGCCAGCGACCAACGCAAGTTCATGACGCGTTGACCACACGGGAATTTCAGGTATTCCTGCGACTCGCGCACGGGGAAACTGTGACTGCGGTGGGACGCGGTCTGGCGCTCTCTTATAAGACCGTGTCCACGCACCGAACGAGGCTGATGCGAAAGCTGGATTTGGTAAGCAATAGCGATCTTACGGCCTATGCGGTCAAGCATGGCTTGATGGCATAAATGAGCCCCGATCGCAGGGGTCAGGCGCATCTGCAGTGCTTGGCCAGACACTTCCGCTGCTCCACCATCGCGCAATGCCATTCCGTAGCCGGATAAATACCTTGAAAACTAATGAGTGAAGCTCTTGACCTGATTCAATGGGCCGCATTCGCGTTATCGCTGATGGCGGCTTGGCTCGTCGCGTCGTCCAAAGAGCGTCGTAGGAACATCGGCTTCTGGGTTTTCCTGCTAAGCAATATTGCATGGACCGTCTGGGGCATGCACACGTCGGCTTATGCGCTCATCGCGCTGCAGATCTGCCTCGCAGCGCTCAATGTTCGCGGCCTGAACAAGACCAAGTAGCACGGCTCGTAGCCGGGGGTGTGCCGAGCCAGTTCGCCACGTCGAGGCGCGCCGGGTGGCAACGTGCGAGGTGCGATGTATGGTTCAGGACACAAGCGCGGTTCTTCGCGCCAAGTGCGCAGCGCTGCGGGACAGGGTGGACATACTTGAGGAGTCGGCGGCAGCGCAGACGCCGAGCACCTTACGCACCGCGATCTTGCTGACGCGCAAAGGCCTGAATTTCCTACGTCGGAGGGCCTTTTCCGGTCCAACAACGGAAGCATGAAACACCCATTTCTTCCCGCAACCGTCCCCATGCTCGTCTGTGTTGCCTTGTGCGCGGTAGCGACGAGCCAGGCAATCGCCCAGTCCGCTGGAAACCCGAAGGGAACAGTAGCGCCGAGGTCCGGCGACGCACAGAAGGCGCCAGCGGTCCGGCCGCCCACCACAGGGTTCGGCGATAGCGGAAAGATCATCACGGACGAGAGCACCGCCCGGGCACGCACCCAGACCAGCAACCCGCCTGCCTCCTTCGGTGCCGGCAAGGCGACCAGGGACGGCGAGCCCGGCAGGCCCAGCAGCGGGGCGCCCGCCGGCGGCGCCGATCGGTCTGCCAAGCCTGCGCCGCAGTAGCCGCCGCCGAAGGCGGACGAGCAGCCAATCCGGCAAGGATTTGCTCGGCCATCAGCAGCAGAACCCTTTGGAAGGGTCCCGATCACGTTCGGACTTGTTCACATTCCTTTGGGCTTGCACGCCGCCAGCATCGAGCAGGGAGACGACTTCGATTGGCTCCATAAGCGCAGCATGGACCCGGTGGGCTACAAGCGAATCAGCAAGACGACTGGCAAGGAAATCGACAAGGACGACATCGTCTCCTCTGACGAGATCGGAGCGGTATTCCCGCGCACCACGCAGACCATTGAGATCCAGCTCTTCCTTGATGCCAACGAGAGTCCCTTCATGCACTTGGAGCGGCCCCACTATGTCGCGCCGATCAACAAGGACCAGAAGGTATACGCGCTGCTGCGCGAGGTGCTTATCGAGAGCGGCAAGGTCGGCCTTGCCAAGGTCGTGATCGCGACGAAGAAGCTCCTCGCATATGAGGGCCTTCGGGCAGTGGGCTCGTGTTGAACCTGTGCGCTGGGGCGACGAGGCAAAGTCGCTCGGAGGGCTCGACCTGCCAGCGGCGGGGGTGAAAGGCGCTGGCGTCACGGCCGCGGAGATGAAGATGGCGGAGCAAATTGGTCGAAGACAGGTCAGGCAAGTGGAACCCCGATGATTTCAAGGACGAGTTCAAGCACGCGGTGATGAAGATCGTCGACAAGAAGGTAAAGGCAGGTGACACCGAAGCCGTGCTCCAGCCGGAGGAGGACACGCTTGGAATTCGCTCAGATCATCGATCTGACCGAGCTCCTCGCGCATAGTTTGAAGATGGGGGCGCGCGAAGGCTCCCGCGAGGGATGCGGCTGCGGCAAAGGACGATGGGAAAACAACCCGACCCGGCCGGGAAACCGCGCCGCAAAGGGCCTTGCCTGGAACGAACCGCAAGGCTGGCTAGGCGGGCGCTCCGGTAAAGCAGTCGGCGCGAGTAGCCCACCAACAACATCAACAATATTGTGGCGCCTTCCCCAGTTCTGCGCCTGGCTTGAAGTCACCAAGCCAGAAGTGATTCAGAGGATCGCCCCGCTGGGGTGCAAGGGGTTCGCTGAAGGAGCGGGTCTACTTCTGCCTCACCCTCTCAATGAGAGGCGGTAGACAGACGATCGAGAAAGTCCAACAGGCCGTCGATTTCGGTGGATTTGTCGAAGACCGCATCCGCACCAAGTTGCAAGGCTCGCTGCCGCATTTCCGCCGTTGCATAGTTCGAGAAAACAACGACGTACTGATGATCTTCGCGAGCGCGACAGCGCTTTAAAACGCTCAAACCAGACCCCTCGCGCAGAAACAGGTCCACGACTGCTACGTCCCAATGGCCGTCATGCGCCTCAATCAATTCCATGGCGGCAGACTCTGTTTCCGCTACCCCTTGTACACGCGCAACGGAAAGCGCTTCCAACGTCGGGATCAGGTTGTCGCGGATGACCTTGTTGTCTTCGACTAAAAGTGTATGCAGTGCCATCTGCCGCAACTTAGCGGCCCCCAACGGCCGTCTTGTAGGAATGGGCATGCGATGGCGGTGAGAAAGGTAGGAAGGTTTGATCGAATGTCCTGCTCCGAGCTTTTTTTCGCAAGACTCGGAGGGTATCGGGGACGTCCCTCGACGGTTTCGGGTGGTGAGAGAGCTTCCATCCCCAGGTCCTCGCAAGTTCTATTGACTTGCGGAGATGTTGGTCCACGCTGACGGGAAAACAGCTGACCGCAAGGTGAGCGCGGTTGACCAAGTCAAGCACCCATCAAATATGCCGGACAGGTCACGGCGGAATGACCCAGGCGTCCCTGACGGGACCTGCTTCTTCATTTTCAGCGGACATCTCGATTCGCCAGCGCGGGCGCCATCCTCGAACGCAGCGAGTGCGGAGCGAATTCGTCGCTTGAGGCAAAGAAGTCTCAGAATTGTTCGACCTCGCGTCTCCTGGTCTCGCGCCAAAGGCAGCGATAGCGGCCAGGACCGTATGGGTCCTCGATCACCGGCAACGCGAGGGGAAACAACTTCATTCGTTTGCTTTCCCATGGTGCGAGCGTGAGTCAGGAGGTCAACCGCGCCTTCCACGAAGGCGATTTGCTCGTGCCACAAACATGCTTGCGGCACGAGAAGGCCTGCTCGTGGAGCGCGGGCCTGCAGGATCTGGAGACTGGATTCGGTGGCATTCGGGAGCACAATGACGGGATTCGCTTCAGACATGGAGGCTCTTTTTCCGGGGACCGCTCGGGTGACCTAATTCAGAAAATGTGGTCCGCCGTGTATGGCGCTCCCTGTCGCGTGACTTCGACATCGGGAACCTGACGAGCCCAGGGCCGCGGCCGCCGGGATCGCGGGCCGTTTCAGCGGCTGGGCATTTTTTGTGGCGGTTCGAATACGGCTGCGTACAAGACGCCGAAGAGGGCCGTCGCGTTTACACCCGCGACATTCGGAAGTTCTCATACGTTTCGCTGACCTGCCCGGGTTGTCTTGGGTAGAGTCCGCCATGATGCTCAATTTCTTTTTCGTCCTTCATTGCATGCGCGCGGCGTGCGCCGCTGAGGGCGCGTTCAGTCGCGCCGGCACACTGGCTCGCGGTGCTGCCGACGGGCCCGCTGGCCCATGACGAGCTTCCGAACACCGCAGACGATGAAATCTACCGAGGGGCCGAAGGCGCGGCTGGGCGAAGCGTTGGGCACCAGGGTGGACGTTCGGTTGTGCTTTCTCGGGAGGATCGACGAGCGGGATGGGCGGCTCAAAACAGGTGCGAGACGAAGGGCGACGCGCTGAGCCGCGATCGGGTTGCCATGGACAAACGCCATTACCCCCTTCCATTGGACGAGCAACTGGCCTTGCGGCGCCAGGCCGTTGATGATGTCGTCTCGAATCCCGATTGGACCCTCCAGGAGTGCGTTCGCCATCTCAGAAAAAAGATGCGCTTGACCAGCGACGAGATGGCGGCCCTGGCAGGCGTGTCGTCGAAGACGATCCAGGACATCGAGCAGGGACGAAGCGCCGGTACCGTTCAAACGATGAACCGGATCTTCGGGATGTTGGGTCTCAAGCTGGCAGTGGTTCGCGTGTCGTGCCCCCGTTGAAGCGTACCGCGGGCGGGGTTGTAGCAGCGAGCCGGTGGGAAGATGGCGCAGCCGTGATCGGTCAGAGCGACCGGGGATCCTGCGCTTATCGCTTGTTGTCCCTCTTGATGCGACCATCGTCGTCGTGCGTCAATGTCCTCAGCCCTGACTGCAACTTCCTAAGCCCTCGTGAGGCAACATACAAGCCGACTCGATGCGGCGGTTTGCCCATCTTGAATTCAGGATGACGCTGCACATGTCTGTCCGATGGAACTGCGCTTCCTTTAACGCAAGCACATCGTCGTTCAAGGTGCCGAAGGTGCTGTCTGGGCGATGCTTCACGCCCTGGTAGAAAGCGTCGATGATTCCATTTTCGAAGTCACTCTCGCGGGGACTGCCTTTCATCCAGAGCGCGCCCGTTTGGTCGACGAATGTGAGCATCTACGAACTCACGTTGCCGAAGCGGGTGGGTGCGCCGAAGACAATGGCGTCGTAGCCGGCGAGTTCGTCTGGCGTCGCGATCGATGCCTTGGGCAACGTTGGAATACTCGCGACGCGGTCTTGGCTGCGATGGACCGCGGTATGCGTCCCTCGCTGCATACGCCCGGTTCTGGCTCGACGACTACAAACGGGGTCGGCCGGCACGACCCTCGCTCTCCCTCGGTATGACAATGAATTTCTACTTTGGGCCAGTTGGCTTGTGAAGGCCAAGCGCTCCCTTGCTACCTGCGAAGCTTGCCTATGAGCCCTGAGGCTACCCCGCAGTTCTCGCATTCAAGACCCCACCCGCGCTGGCGCGTGCTCGACGCGTGCCGCGCGCCTGCGGCGGCCTGGAGCGCTGCACTGCAACGCGGTGGCGGGGTCTTGCAGGCAACCCGCCTGTGTCATGCCCAGGAGTTCGTCATGAACGCGTTCATGCCCACCATCTGTTCCTCCACCTTCCTTGGCGCTTGCCATGCACTCACCGCGCGCGGGCTGCGCGTGCTGGAGGCGCTGCGTCGGTTCCGGGGCGCCGATGCCGAGGTGCTCTGCGAGGCCCGGGACCGTTCGCTGCACAAGCTGATCCTCTTTGCGCGTACCTCGTCGCTGCCTGGTTGCAGCCAGCTGCTTTGCAGCCCCGTCTGAGCGAGGCCATCGGGGCGCTTCCGCGCCCCTGCTTTTCATTTTTCGCCAATGACAGCCGCGGCGGCGCCCCCGATGGCGTCGCCGACAGGACATCAACGGTCAGAAGGCTTCACTGCTGAACTTGGAGTTGACGTGGGGTTTAGAGAGACGGGCGCAGCTCACGCACCGCGCTCACGCTCTCGAGCAGCGACGCGACATGCAGGATGGTCGATTCAGCCAACCAACTACCCACCAACTGGACGTTGATCGGCATGCCCTCCCGGCTGGTGCCGAAGCGCATCGAGATGCCGGGCAGGCCGGTGACGTTGAGAGGAACAGTCGCGCCCTGCAGGTAGGTGGCGTCGACCTTCTGCCCCTCGATGACGAACTCGCCCACGCCATGCTTGTGCGCGGGAATCGGCAACACATGGGTGAGCAGTACATCGAAGCGTTTGAAATATCCGGCGTAGCCGTCGCGCAGGCGTTCAGCCGCTTGTTCGGCCTCGATGTAGTCGGCCATCGACGTGTCCGGCAGGCCAAGCATGGTCTTCGCCATTTTGTAGAGTTCGTCAGGTCGGCGACCCGCCGTCGCCTCGGCGAAGGCGGGTTTCATCTCCATCACATGCAGGCGATTGAAAACGTCCAGAGCAAAGTCCCGCTCCAGCGCCGGGATGCCGACCGGCTCCACATGAATGCCGAGGCCGCGAAGTGCGTCGGCGGCCGCGACCACGGTCGCCACGACTTCAGGGTCGACCGGACCGAAACCGGGACCGACCATCCAGCCCACGCGCAGAGGGCGACCGGATACGCCTTCTGCGTTGGCTTCTAAGGACGGCAGGTTGGATGAGAACGCGTCCTGCCCGTCAGGCCCGGCCAATTGCGAGAAGGCCAGCGCCAGGTCGCGAATGCTGCGCGCCATCGGGCCGACATGCCAGAAGCGGCGCGGTGCGCGCGGCCAGATGCCCGTCATCGGCACACGGCCATGGGTTGCCTTGAGCGACACGATGCCTGTCTGGGCCGCGGGCCCGCGTACGGAGATGGCCAGGTCGGTGCCCAGCCCCAGGGGTGACATGCCCGCGGCAATGGCCGCGGATTCGCCGCCGCTGGATCCTCCGGGTGTGCGCGAGAGATCCCATGGGTTGTTGGACCGGCCGCTCAGCAGGTTGTCGCTCTCGATCCAGTAGGAGAACTCGGGCAGGTTGGTCTTGGCCAGCAGGATGGCACCGGCCTGCTTCATTCGAGCCACGCTGACCGCGTCGGCTTCGGGAATGCGGCCCCGGAAGATGGGCGAGCCGCGCTGGGTGGCGACACCGGCGGTATCGATGGAGTCCTTGGCCGTGAACGGGACGCCGTGCAGCGGCCCCAGTTCGGCACCGGCCATCACGGCCGCTTCGGCCGCGCGCGCCGACCCCATGGCGTCCTCGGCGATGGTCACGATGGCGTTGACCTGCGGGTCTACAGCGGCGATGCGCTCGAGATGCGCCTGCATCACTTCCACCGGTGAAACCTCGCGTTGGCGGATCAGGGCCGCCAGCGTCGTGGCGTCGAAGTTGAAAAGTCGGTTGGTCATCAGTTGCCTATCTATCAAATGGTAGACAAATCATACGGCGGCATTTCGCTGCGCGTCAAGAACTATCTACCAGTTGATAGAGGAGGCAACAGGGGCCTAAAATCGGGGTTCTGCGAGGCGATCCCGCCGCGGCAAGAAAGAGACCTAGGCACCCGATGAACTTGAACGTGCGTGAAGCCCTGCTCGAAGCGGCCCGCAAGGCCGCCCAGTCGCACGGCTACAACGGCCTGAACTTTCGCGATCTGGCAGCCGCCGTCGGGGTCAAGAGTTCGAGCGTGCATTACCACTTTCCCAGCAAGGCCGACCTCGGCGCGGCGGTGGCCAGGCGCTATTGGGAGGACACCGCCCAAGCGCTTGAAGCGTTGCTGGCCGAAAGCCCGCAGCCGCAGCGCGCGCTGCACGAATATCCCCGTATCTTTCGCAAATCGCTCGAAGACCAGAACCGGCTGTGTCTGGGCAGCTTCATGGGCGCGGAATCCGAGGGCCTGCCCGACGCCGTCAAGACCGAGGTTCAGGTCTTCGCCGACATCAATGTCGCCTGGCTCGAAAAGGTCCTCGTGGCTTCGAGTTCAGATAGCCCTGCCACGGCCCATCAGCGCGCCCGCGCCATCTTTGCCGCCGTTGCCGGCGCTCAGTTGATCGCTCGCAGCCGGTCGGACATCGCGCTCTTTGATGAATTGCTCGCGACTTACCGCGTCTCCGGCCTGCTGCCGGCATGAGCGAGAGAGCGGCTCGGTGCACCAGCTCAAGTAAGCCGCGTGCCTGCATAGGCGCTCCCAAAGCGGACTTGGAGATTCGCCTGAGTTTCTGCGAGAGCTGACCGTTCGTTTAGCTTGGCAGCGCCGTTTGGAGGGTGGCCGCTTCGCGTGATCGGCGACTCATTCGCTCGAATACTTCTTGCCAACGGAAAGCCAATGTACTGGAGCGCAGCAGCGAAACTCGGCCCGTGGCCAATTTTATTGACAGACCACTGGCGCTCTCCTGGGCACGTTTGCACGGATGCGCAAACTCATTCCACGAGCACAATGGGCGAACCTGAATCTTTGAACAGAATCGACCGATAGCAGGCTTCGGTGAGTCACCGCAACAAGCGCCGCGGGGCCTGCGCAAACTCGATGGACGTCTGCGCTGTAGCCGGCGCACGCAGCCTGGGCCTTTCGCGCAAGAAACATACGACGGCTCAACCAATTCGGTGCCGCGGCTCTGCCGCAGGGCTTCTTCGCTTCCGAAGTCGGCAGGAAAGCCATTCGGATCGTCACCAGTTTCGTCCGGGTTGGCCTGTGCGTCTCGAAATGAACAACTAGGGTTTCGCGGCGCATCCGCTGACAGGCGCTTGTGCGTACGCTGGGTACGGTTACATCCGACGCGCATGCTGGTTCCCAGCCCGAGCGCGCGTCCGCCAGTACAACCGGGGCGTCCCCTTGGGATTCCACCATGCGTCGACGTCAGAGCGCGACGCTGGGCGGCCACTCCAGTGCGAGGACAGATGGGTAGCCTGGCGATCTCGGCGCTGCCATGAGCCCTGCAGCTGAAACACGATCGATCCAACCCTTCATGAGAGAAGAAACAACTTACACCGCGGACAGCGATGACTGGCTTTATTTCTTCTTCAAGAGTGGTCGTCAGCGCACGCGGGCCCGGATCAGCCGGCGCGCATTGGAGAGGTGTTTTCGGTCGGCCGCGGGCGAAAGCCTCGTCAACATCTATGCGGAAAACGTCGATGTGATAGAGGAGCGGGCGCGTGTCAGGCTGGCAGCTTTGGGGCCTAGCGGCGCGAACACGCTGATCAGCCTTGACGCGCGCGACTTCGAGAACCTTCGACGGGCGATGTACGCGGACCTGGTGTCGTTGCCGGAGCTCGAGCACGCCGCCCGCGAGCTTGCCGGCAGGTTCACCGCTGACGAGCTTGAGGCCGTGGCTCTGTGGATGCGCCGCCGCTCTCGCGCAGGCGGGTAGCGCGCCGACGGCGCTCCCGCGCCGGAGGGTGAAGAGGAACGGGACAGAATGTTTCGCTCGTGTCAGGCGCGTCCAGACGGTCCGGCTGACTGCTCGCATGGCAGCTCTCGGACAGCCCTGCCTCGACGCACAGGGGAACAGCAGTGGTGAGACCTTCCGGTCGCTGGCGTTGGCGCAGCAATTCAATGCTCGAGATACTTGAGAGCCTCCGACTCAATGGGAGTGCCAAAGACAGCGCCGGGGAAGCGCGCCCGAACGAAATTGCCAGTGGCGCCTGTGAACACAGGCGGCCGACCTTGGTACGCGCTGCCGAGACCTTCCAGCGCCAAAGCGCGGCGGAATTGAATCAGAGCGGTCGCCAGGGCAGAAGCGGACGCCGTCTGCAATAACCTGGACAGTGGATTCGGACCGCCCGGATTCGAGCGGCATGAAATCTGGATCCAAGTGCGCGCGCGCATGCGCCGTCTCATCGATCAGGACGTGCGGGTCCAGCGCTGGTGCCGCCTCCGGGTTCTGTTCCTATAGGGTTTCGGATTGGGAAAACGGCTGCGCAAGTTGCACCTTTTGAAGGGCGCTTAAATCCTCTTGCTGCGAGGGCAGGATGGCCACAGTCTCGCCGCCGGCGGCGCGTTTTAGACCCAGAACAGGTTGACCGGTTTCTGGTTCCCCGCGCGCATCGGCGCCCCGGACGCTAACTCGGTCTCCGCAGCAGTCATCCTAATTTTCTTCCGCGGCGTTTCCCTTCGGCGAACCTGCGCCTGCGTACTTGGCGCCAACCTTATTTCCTGAAGCCGAGGCGCACATGGCTTTTGTTCCCGGCTGACGAGTTTTCGAATGGGCGCCTTGAGGGTCAGCAGCCTGGAAGGACAGGTGCTCACGTGTCGTGCGTACGTCCCGCTGCGCACCGCTCTCGAGGTCGGCCACGTCGTCCCAACTCACCGGGATTGAGACGCCAAGACATGGTCAGGCGCGCGCCGAGAATGCAGCCGCAGTAGTCACTCCATGGCCGTTGTGCAAATAGTCCACGAACCGCTTGCCGACGCGGTTGCTGGGGCCGCTCTTCGCGACAAACAGAAAGGGGGATGTCTCGAACTACGGCTTGGAAAAAGCCCCTCACCGTGTCGCAGGCACTGCGGGGCGCCAGCGACACTACGCCTGCAGCGGCGCCCACGAGGGCCCGAGCATTGCCGACTTCAAGGAGCGGGTTATGCCCAGGCCACAACGAGTCCGAAATCTAGTGGATCCCTGAAAAATCCGGATTTTGTCACCGTGCGTCTGGAACAACAGCTCGCCGCTCACCCTGGCGGGGCTTCAAAACAAGCGAGCATGGGCGCCTAGAACATGGACGTATGAATCCGGCCATCGAGGAAGCTGAACGAACGCAATCATCGGCTGGGATTCTCTCGATTGGAAGCTGGCGTAAGGTCCTCGCGGAGGTTGTAGGCGGCCGAATCGTCGTGCCTCGATGATTCCACATCGATACGCTTGCCTTGCATTCTCTCTTCGGGCGCGGGCCCCGCAACGTCTTCACCGGCCGCATTCTTGGTGGAGGTGAAGCTTTCGCCTGCGCCGATGTTGTCCACACCACCACTCGTGGTCGGCCGAGTGCCGTCGCCGCTGCCTTTAACTGAGGGGGTACTCATGTTCATCCTTTCCAAGTCGACTGAAGGTCTACAGGTTTTGATATCGAACATGCACTCCGACTCCGATGTAGGACGGGACCGCTCGCTTTTCCAAGAAAGGGGCCGATGCTGCCATCGACTCAGGCGCAGGAATAGCTGCTGGTGGCGTTTATCTGAGGCGCGCGTCGCAGCTTCATCGTCTGACAGCGGTGAAGGATCGTCACCGATCGCGATATTCGCGCAGCGGCTTCGTCGGGCGCTTGTGCTGCCAGGCGATCCGGTATTGGAGCGGTCATCGCTTGCGGCTTCGCATCGCCCGGGGCGCCGTCGACTTGCCTGAGGGATTCGTGTGCTGGCTTTGCTGTCGCTCGTGGGGGAGACTGGCAAGATCGCCGCAGCACCTCTTGGATCCCCTGTGGGCTGTGCCGCCGCACTTGACACACCAATGCGCTTAGCCAGCGCGACCGGAAAAGCCCACGCGTGCCTGGAAGATTGTGGATGTAGGACAGCTATTGAGATGGTGGCGCGGTCCACCAGCGCGTCCAGCCACGGCGCGGGCCCGATCGCATGGCTTTCGGCTCTCCCGGCACGAGCGGCGGCATCACCGCTTCGCCCAGCCTGCGGCTCAGCTCGGCATCCAACTGGTTCGCGATGGCGCGCGCGTCTCGGTCGCCGAGCAATGCACGCCCTCTGAGCGCCGACGCGTAAGCCGCGAGCGACGCGACATCCAATTCAGTGATCTTGGCCATTCGCTCATTCTGGACCGGGGCCGGAGAGTCGGCGCGGTTGGCGATCCAAAAAGCAACTCATCCATGGAAAAATATTTCCAGTGAGATGGATTGCAACCTGTTCTACCGACAGCGGTTATTCGGCTCGATGCATTAGATCCCGCCTTGCGTGCAATCTTGCCCATCGCATGAGAAGTGAAGCGGAGCTTCGGTCTGCGCACTTGAAGTGATCATTGGCGTAGACGGACGCACGCTCGCGCGGCATTCGACGGGTTCTGTTGGCGTAGACATACCGTTTTTCGAAGATTTGCAACATCCAGGCGGGGACGATGTTCTCGCATGTCGGACGTTGTCCATTGGAGGCGCGATCCTTCGGCTTTTCGACGGAGCCCAATGTCAACTCCTCAGCTGCCCGCTCGTTGGCGCCTCTCGTTTGGCGTGGCTCCCAACGCCTCCTTCTCCCCTCTCAGCGCTGCGGCAGGTGGAGGTAAGGAGTGACGGCGCCGGCTGCAGAGCGACTGAGTAAGCGTCAGCTCGGTGGCTCGAAGTCTTACATCCTTAGAGCCTGTTTGATGATGCGCGCACGGCAAAGGTTGCGGGAGACGGGACGATATGAACGCCCTTCCGGCGACACCACGAAAGGATCTCATGAAAGGAAGACCGGTAGATCAGGCAAAGCGAGCTGAGCGAGTGGGAAAGGGCGGTCGACTCGGGCGCCTTTTGATGGCGACCATGCTGGCAATCATCGCGGTTGTCGTTTTCGTTACGCTCTTCTTCTACGGCGTTCGCAGTCCCCAACAGGGACCAGGGAATGTGCCCGCGGATGGTGCCGTCACACCGTTGCGCAACAACGGGAGCCCGCCGACCACCAAGTAGCAGCTGCGCTGGCCCGGGACGCCGGGTTCAGCTGCTCTGGCGCAGCCCGAATCAGCTCTCGCACAAAGCGCCGAGAAGTGCCACCGGGTCCGTTTCGTCGGCAGATCGATCGCCCCATCATTCGCACACTAGCCGTCGACACCGTGCTCTCATCCCGAAGCCGCTCCAGCAGCGGAGGTGTCTCGCAAGCGCGAGCGATTCAACTGCGCACGTCCCAGAGGCGTGATGCGGAGGATGACGCTCAGCGGCGCGGAAGAGTCGTTCGGCTCAGCTAGATTCGCCTCAACGAGATTGGCTGCAAGTAACACGGCAGCACACTGAATGTCCCTTTCTTCATGAATGATCAGCGGAAAGGACGCATGTTCAATGCGCCGAAGAAAGTCCATGGGCAACGCAGTTCCTTTCATTGCGATTGAAAGCTGTTGAATAATCGGGTCGGCCGTACTCGAACGCAAGCTGGATTAACCTGCCTCGTCGGAATACGGGACGTTCGCCTACAAATCGATACCCCCGAGACGCTGCAATTCGCGATCGGGCTGGCTTGCCCGGACGTCCTGTGTTGTGGGATTCTGATGGCGAATGGGCGGCGAAACTCGGTGGACGGCGCGCTCCTCCGGGCCCATGCGAGGTTCTGAAATACAGCCCAGCCAAGTGAAGCTTGGGCGTCCGGCCTGGATGCTTCGACTCCAGTGCAAGGCTATCGCCGTTCAGTCCTTCATGCGGCTGAAAATGACAGGGTCCGCCGACAGGCGATCAAGCACTGCCGTCCGCTCTGCTGCCATGCGTCTGTGGCCGTCGTATTCCGGCACGATCTCCGGTTCGAATGATGAACATTGCGACGCAGCAACTCTTTTGCGCGACGCCAGTGCTTGCGCGCGGGCAATGCGTAGGCGATCGCTGATCCTGCCAGGTAGCGCTTGGCTGCTGCCGGACAGTCTGGCGGCTATTTTTCGGCCGAAATCGGCTTGCTCTGCTGCGCAGAGTTCGTTGAAGTCCTGCGTGTTCATATCGGTAATACAGGGCTCGTCGCGCTCCACAGTGCTCGGAACAGAATCGCGGCCGCGCTGTGGCGGCGAGTCAAATCCGGATGAATGAACATCGTTGTCCGTCGCCGCAGGCGGAGCGTGGACATCCTACAAGGCGCTCAAGCGCCATTAAACAGTTTACGCAGGGAGTTCGAAAGATTTTGTCGGACGCCATCCACTGCCCGACCCGATGTCCGTGCAGAAGATCCAGTGAACCCGTGCCTGGCCTATGGTGGTCGGGTCTTTCACGGGTGGCTACTTCCTCGCGTGTGCAGACGACAGGGTTACGCCGCTCCACCGGCGCATAGGCCGGGTACCGTCGCGAACCTTGGCATACGCGGCGTGCGTCGCCGCGGCTGTGCTTCGCAGCCGTCTCGATCCGGCGATCTCCTACGCTGCCATGGCCGCAATCGCGGCGAGCTTTTGCTCAATCCGGTCGAATGGTTCCGGGCGCATCCGGGTGTTGAAAAACGCGGGGGTGTCTGGAATCGTTCAGCGGGTAAGGAGCGCGTAAAGCCGCGCGCCCCTGCATCGCTCATCGCGAGACAGGTGGATAGAGCTGGCATGTTCGAAGAGTGCGTCCCGACGTGGCCCTCTACCGTGCGAAAGCGACAGGACTTGGGCACCTGTTGCAGGTATGCCAAGGGCATGGACGTGCAACTCTAGTTGCGTCAAGCCTTGAAGCTGTCGTGGCGTCAGGCGCTGAGCAGAGGGGAATTCGAGGTGCACTACCAGCCCCTCGTGCGGCTGTGTGTGGTGCCGGCAGGTCACGACCTGTCGGCACTGGTACGTTGGCGTCATTTGACAAAGGCTGATATCGCCCATCGACTTCATCCCACTCACCGTGGAGACCGGCCTGATCGCGCTGTTCGGTGGCTGGGTACTTGACGAGGCTTGCCGAGAGGCCGGCGATCTGGTCACACGACCTGAGCGTGGCAGTGATCTCTCTCCGGTTCAGTTGAAGTCTGGGGGATTGATCAGCGCGGTGACCATCGTCCTGAATGCCTCCGGATCTGCTGCATCGCGCCTGCAACGGGAAATCACTGAATCGCGCTGGCCGCCTTACAGCTGCGGGAATTCATCGCCGCGCGGCGCCGACGCGAACGGTTGTTGGGCCCAAACTCGTCGAGAAGGTAAGCCATGCGATTCCACAGGCGAACTCTTGTGGCGGTGGTGCAGATGACGGCAGGCTGGGCCTGCGTCAAGTCGCGCATCGATCCGCGGTCACTACGGGACGGGACCTCTTCGATCTGACGGTGAAATCCAGTTCGCCCCCGACGCCTCGAGCGACGGCTGGGACCGCCTCGCTCCTTCGGCGACCAGCGCCCGCGCCGGGTCCGTCCGGATCGATGTGATCACGTCTGTTCCATGTCTGTTCCATGGCTGTCAAGCTGAGCCGGAAGCGTGCGCGCGCCGGTGACGCGAATGGCTGCCGCTCGTCAACGTCGCCAGCTTGCACCTGCAGGATGCGAGGCGGGCGCATCAGTGACTCGCGGCAGCAAAGCGGCTTGCGTGATGGTCGGCCGCTGCTTTTTGCGAGGAGCCACGTTGCTTGCGAGATGCACCATGTGAAGCTGATTGCACCACTCGAAGAACAGTTCAAGTTCGGTGGATTTATCGAATATTGCATCGGCGCCCAGTCGCACGGAGCGTTCTCGCATCTCCGGGGTCGGATAGTTCGTCAGAACGACCATGCGTTGATGCGACGAGCGGTGCTGCATCGATCGCAGCACGTCAAGGCCCGAACCTTCGCGCAAGAAGAGGTCGACCACAGCAAGCTGCCACGAGTCGGACGAGCGGCTGAGCGCGGCCACCGCATGACTGGCGGTCTCCGCAACGGCAATAACCTCGATTTCTGCGAGATCACGCAGTGCCGGGATCAAACTGTCCCGGATGGTCTGGCTGTCTTCGATGAGTACTGCTGAAAGCAACATACATGACCTCAATGCGGAGGATTCGTTCCGATAGAGACTGAGCGGTTTCTTTATAGACGATGCAGTCGCCGCCCGGTGTAGGTCGGGGTCGTGACTCAGCGGAGCTGAGGAGGGTCGAACGGGCACTGGCAGGTCAGCCGACGGTCATGTCCGCGGAGGTGGGCCAGGTTCGCGGCGCAGTCGCTGCATCCTCAATGCGCCGCGAAAAGAATTCTCTTGCGACGCCTGTCAGGCCTCTGATAACAGCCTCGCGATGCTCGCCGTCTTCGACATCATCCACTGCGCCGTGAATCAAGCGCTGGTTTATCAAGATGGCTGCGCTGTCGCATTCTTGCTTTTCCTTCACGATCACCGGGAAGTCGACCCGTTCCAGGAATCGCAGGAATTCGAGCGCCAAATTGTTCTTCTCGTGCCAGTTGAAGCACGCCGGGCTCCGGCCTGTGGCGTCAATGATTTCCTGTATGCCGTCGCTTGTGATGCCGCGGACAAAGGCAGCTGTGGTGGAGCGCTGCTGTGCGTGAGATATTGCAAGAGTGGCTTCGATAAGGCCCGTGGCTTTCAGGAGCGTGACATGTCTCAACTGACGCGGACATGTCACCGCCGTTGGCAAAGGCCGATTTCCTAATTCGATCAAAAAACGCAGTGGCATCGGTCTGTTCGTGGGGACTGATTCGGGCTAGCGGCTGTAAAGCCGATTAGTACTTTCTAATTCAGGGCTAAGTTATCACATCGGATGGAGGGGGGTCGTTCAGATTGGCTTCAGGTTTGTGAAGTCAAGTCGCCGCGCATGCGAGGCGCTGGCGCGACACGGATGCTTTGTCGGAAGGGGCCCGCGTGTTGCCGATGGCGCTCGCCACCGACCCGCGCGCCCGCCTTTGTCCGACAAGCGGTGCGTTGGGTCGTCCGAGAGTGGTCCTTGCTTGGATGTCCGGCGCTCGCGATGGCCGATTTTCGGAGTGCACCCGAAGGTGCGCCGACCGATGCTCCACCGGCATTCAAGCCCCTGTTCACTTCACGGCGCCTTCTGCTGCGAGAATCATGTTGAGGCGTGGGCAGCGTGCGGCAACGCAGCAACCACCGCTGGACTGTCGCAGGGGCTGGTGTGAGGCCGACAGCACTCGCTTCATCACACCCCGTCCCATCCTATTGGCCGCCCGCAGCCAGTCCGCACCTCCCACCGCCGTGCACTGCAGCCAACTTCGATTTGGGGCGGCGCTGCCTCGCCACAGAGTGGCCATCAGGTCGGGGCTTCTGCCGCCGGTTCGACGGATCGCTCAACATCCGATGACCCCGATCGAAAGCAGCTTCTGCTGCAGCCCGGAAGGCGCGCAAGCAGGTTCGACTCTGCAGGTCTGCATGGGCGAGTTAAAGAAAAGGCAACGCTCGTGTCCGGGCGTGTCCAAATCTTTTTCCCCGCCGCCGAGCATCCCCACCCAGCCGCCATAGTTCACAGTCCGCTTAAGGCAGCAATGCGCCTCCACTCAACCCGTGGAGCGGCTCCAGCAGCATCTGGCACGACTGTGCATGGCGTGCGCCACACACGCGCTCTCTGCCTCCCCGGCGTTGCGCCATCCTGGCGCGCTCGCGCGGCCGACGCTCCAATGTGCGCCACTGCCTTGACGACGAGCACCAACCGATGGCGCGGGCGAGCGTCAGGCAGCCAGCCGCGCGAGCCGCGTGAGGAATTCGAGCGCCCCGCTCCCCACCCACTCCAGCATCGCCTGGGTCCATGGGTGTCGAGATGCGGGGATCCAAGTTGGTGGTTCGCCATCCAGGTGTGTTCATCCAAGCTCCTGGCTATGAAAGCGGCTCCTGGTGAAACAGCCGCGCGGCGCAGCGTCAGACACCTCGCATTGGCCATCGGAACATTGCCATGTCGCATTCGGCATGGGCACGAGCGGCTGATTCCTTCGACGCGAAGCTGCGTTGTCCGACTTGGCTGGCGAAGCCAACGCTCAGGCTCGCATCCGGAAATGAGGAAAACCCCAAGTGACGGATGCGGAGAGATCGTGTGTGTATGCCCGGCAAGGCGCCTCACCAGCGCTGCTGGTCTGCCCCGGCTGGGACGACGATGGCAAGGATCAGTTCGACGCGATGAACGAACTGTTAAGCGCACAGGGATGGCGATGCCTGCGTGCCGGTCTTCCCGATGAATCCTGGCCGGCCGACATCCGGGCACGGACCACCCGTGAAGACAGCATGCAACAGCTGCTCGGGGACTATGACCAGTTGGTGTCGCATGCCAGCGTCGATCCGGCACGGGTGGGCGTGCTCGGGTTCAGCTACGGCGGCTACGCCGCGGCACTGCTGACGTCGCTGCGGCCCGTGGGTTTCATGGTGCTGCGATCCCCGGCGATTTACCCGGACGATGAGTGGCGCACGCCGAAGCAGTTGCTTGATCAAGACGCGGTGGATGCGGTGCGCCAACACCGGCTGGCGCCGGGCGAGAATCTCGTGCTCGACTGCTGCTGTCGTTTTCGCGGCCCCGTACTGTTGATCGAGTCAGAGCAGGACGAGGTCATTCCACGCACGGTCATCGACAACTACGAGGCGGCGTTCCGTCAAGCGCGCACTTCTGCCCGATGGATGCTGGCTGGCGCAGACCATCGGCTGACCCAGGCGTCAGCGCGCGACGTTTATGTGGCCGGTGTCGTGAGCTGGCTCGTGCGCCAGGCCGAGGAAGCGCCGCGCACTGCGATGCCGCCGAGCCCCCCGAGGCGTTCGCAGCACCCGACGCCGAGTCCATTTTCGTGTACCGGGAGTGCGTCTTCGCGTGCGTGCCCCAGCGCGGGCACGACGACGTGTACGCCGTTCACGTGAGTTATCTGTCCGGACCGCTGCAGCCGGTGCCCTGCGAACTGCCGCCGCACTCGGCGGCCTGTCTCACGCACGCAGAAGCGCTGCAGCAGGGGCGACAGCAAGCCATGCGCTGGACGCACGAACGACTGTCAAATCGAAAGGCGCGGCGCTGAAGCGCGTTCGGCATGGTGAAAACTGAGTGGGACCCATCAACACTTCGTTCGAAAGACGGCCGCCACGTCCCCATGGCTGCACGGGATTCTCGCGGCGCAGCTTCATGACCCTCGAACCCCTTACCCTTTGGGCAAGGGCGTTGCGCGTGCTCCTGCGGCTGAGCAGCCGCCACAGGCTGTTGCCCGTCGCACATGAACGGCGGGCCGCAGGTCCTCGACAGAGGGAGAGAACAGATACCGCAGTTGCGCAATATCGGGGACCCAGGATCTATGCCGGAAGAACAGAGCTATCCGACGTCACGTCTGCGAGTCGCCGCCGATGCAGGCAACCGTGCGAGCCAGCACGGCTGCACGCAGCAACATGTCCAGGACTCTCGAAGTCCAGCGGCCCCAAGTTCGCCGCTCTCGAAATGCCAACGGAAACGCCTTGCGCCGGAGCGCGACGATGTTTTGCGGACGGCGTTGCACCCGCGATTTCAAGTGCTTTGCCTGATGGTGCTCGAACACGCGTGGACCGGAGCCCAGCTTTATGCCCACTTTTCGGGTAGCGTGTGCGTTGGTGCAAGGCCAAGGCGAATCGCATCGAAGCGCTCGGGCCCATGGCGAAAATCTTGCAAACCCGTGCGGGAGCGCTGTCTGGATGTGCCTATCGGCGCGGCAGCGCATAGGCAATGATGTGGTCGCCCGTGCGCGTCCCTAGAGAGCCGTGGCCTCCGGCGACCACCAGGACGTACTGGCGACCGTCCGCGCCCAGGTAAGTCATTGGCGTGGCCTGGCCGCCGGCGGGAAGGCGGCGGCGCCAGATTTCCGCGCCGCTGCTCACGTCGTAGCCGCGCACATAGTAATCGAGCGTGCCCGATAGAAAGGCCACGCCGCCAGCAGTCATGATCGGGCCGCCGAGATTCGGAACGCCCATGGCAAAGGGCAGGGGCACCGGCGAGCTGTCGCGCACGGTGCCGTTCTTGTGCTTCCAAAACACCTTGCCGCTGCGCAGATCTACCGCGGCCACATGGCCCCACGGTGGCGCTTGGCAGGGCAGGCCCAGCGGCGAAGTGAAGGCGCTGAGCTTCACGGCGTAAGGAGCGCCAAAGTTCTCGTTGAGTGCGGGCAGGCTGTCGTGGGGGCGCGCCCCGCCCTGCACGTAGAGCGAGGTGTCATCGGCACGCGGCACGAGCCGCGACACGAAGGCGAGCGAGGCGGGCGTGACAAAGGCGATCTGCCTGCCCGGATCGACGGCGATGCTTCCCCAGTTGAAAACGCCAAAGTTGCCCGGGTAGATCAGAGAGCCCTTGAGTGAGGGCGGTGTGAAACGGCCCTCGTAGCGCAGGCGGTGGAATGCAATACGGCAACCCAGTTGGTCGAAAATGGTCGCACCCCACATGCGCGCCGGCGTGAGTGCGGGAGGGTCGAAAGACAGGGCCGAGACAGGCTGGGTCGGAGACGTGTAGTCGCCGCTCGCGGCGCCCTGCGGCGCCGGATGTTCTGTGACGGGCAGAACGGGCTTGCCGGTGCGTCTGTCGAGCACGAAGATTTCGCCCTGCTTTGTGGGCTGCACGAGCGCCGGTACCAACTCGCCCCCCACCTGGAGATCGATCAGGCTCGGCTGCGAGGGGACGTCGTAGTCCCAGAGGTCATGGTGGACCGTTTGGAAATGCCAGCGCACGCGACCGGTCGCGAGCTCGAGCGCAACCACCGATGACGAGAATCGCTCGGCACCTTGGGTGCGTTTGCCGCCCCACTGGTCGGGTGGCTGGTTGCCCATCGGCATGTACACCATGCCGAGGCTTTCATCCACGCTGGCGATAGACCAGCTGTTGGGGGAGTTGGAGGTGTAGGTGCGCCCCGGCCCAAGCGGAGCCGTGTCCTCCGGATTGCCCGAATCCCAATTCCATACAAGCGCGCCAGTGTTGATGTCGAATGCGCGGATCACGCCCGATGTCTCCTTCGTGGAAACATTGTCGAGAACCGTGCCGCCGACCACGATCAGCGAGCGGGTGACGACCACCGGCGAGGTCGAGTAGTAGGCCCCGGGCTTCACGTTTGGCATGTTTTGCCATAGATTGATTTGGCCGGTTCCGCCGCCGAAGTCCGTGCACGGCTGGCCGTTGTCGGGGTTCAGCGCCAGCACGCGCCCGTCGGCCGTGGGCATGAAGAGCTTGGCGGCGCAAACGCTTGCGCTCGCAGGTGCGGCAGGACGCACCGGTGCCGCATTTGCCGCAGGCCCTGCGACGGCGGGTGCGGCCTGGTACGAGAGACCACGGCAGGTCAGGTGTTGCAATGCGAGTGCGCGTTCAACCTGCGGCGTGTAGCGCCAGACTTGGCGGCCCGTGGTGGCGTCCAGCGCCAAAACCGATTGGTGCGGCGTGCAGAGGAAAAGGCGATCGCCGATTTTCAATGGCGTCACCTCAAATGTGGTTTCCTCCGGGTCGCCCGGTTGACCACGAACGTCGCCGGTACGGAAGTGCCAAGCTTCCTCGAGTTGGCTGGCATTTTCCGGCGTGATCTGTCCGAGGGCCGAATAACGCTGGCCCGCGCCGGTTGCGCCATAGGCTGGCCAGTCTTCCTTGGCAGGCGGCACCGCGTCGATTGTCGCGGCTGCCGGTGCGGCTGCCGCGGCGTCGACGGCGGGAATGCTGCCCTCGATGCGTTGCGGTTCGCGCGTCCAAGATGCCACGGCCGCTATCAGAAACAAGCCGAGCGCCACGCCAAGCCCCGCTCGCCCTTTGGACAGGCCAGCGGGGTTGCGTCGAGCCAGCGCGCGTTCGACCCAGGGCGTGAGAAGGATCACTCCGAGCACGAAGAAGACGTCGCCGCGCGCCGCCATGGGCCACCAGTCGAGTCCAACCTCCCACAGTGACCAGCCCAGCGTGGCGGCCACCACCAGTGCATACACCCACAGCCCGGCTCCGCCACCGCGCGACAGCAGCGCAGCCGAAAGCAGGAGTCCGCCGCCGGACGCTATGTAGAACCATGAGCCGCCTACCGCCACGAGCCAGCCCCCGCCGATGGCGAGCGCCAGCCCGACGAGCGCAACGAGTGCTGTCGCGATGTACAGCAGGCCCGAGGTCCCAGGAGCGCGTGCGTTCAGAGCCCGACGGAAACGGGCGTTGGTTTCCGAAGTCATTCATTTCTCCGACAGTGGCGCCGCACGTTAGGCCTGCAAGAGTGACCTGTGCGTAGGCCGACTTCTTCACCTTGCCGCCGCATCAGCGGCCATCGTTGGGCTTCGTGCCCGTCTGAAGCCGCACCCCTCGACGTCCCGCAACGCAGCCTCCATTCGGAAAAGTGGTCGCCCGAGGACTTCAAAGACCAATTCAAGGGTGCAGTGTTGAAGATCTAAGACAGAAAGCTGAGTCGCTGCGGTGCTCCTGTCTTCGCCGCGTTCACACTTGAGCTCGTTGCCACGAGCGGATTGCCAATTCAGGCAGACAGATGGCGTGGCGAACCTTGTTCCGATGGGCCTTGGCGTCCTGCGCGCTTTGGAGCGTGCGCGACGATGCGACCTGCGCTGCGGGACAGCATGGTCGCGCACTGCCTTGTTTCGAATGCGTTGGGGCTAGCGGAGGGCCCCCGAATGGCCAAACCGCAGTGGCTGGTTTGCTTTGAGTTTCTTGAGCTCTCGCGCTCCCCCTGCGCCATCCTGTCTTTCCCGTGCGGGACGGCCGCTGGCCATGTGCCATGAGGTGCCCGGAATCGGCCGATTCGTCCCCGGTGTGAGCGCCATTCCATCTGCGTGTTTCCGGCGAGACACTCGGGTTGCGAACTACGGCATGTCGCTGGGTCTCAGGTGCTTGGCTGCTGCAGCTCGGCAAATCCGGGGCCCTCCAGCTTTTCGCGCTCCTCCTACACACCAGGTGGTTTGCAGCGTCTATGGTCCGGTTTTGCGAAACAAGGAAACGCAATGCAACCCTTCAGTCTCGACCCGAGCATGCTTGCAACCATCGGCGGCGCGTTTTATCCCACCGGTTACTCCATGGTGCTTTTTCCCAAGGAAGCAGACGCACTCCTTGTGGGCCAGCGCCTGATCCGCGACGGCATGGGTGCAGAGGACATCTTTTTCCTGCCCCCGAAGACGATCCTCTCTCAGATCGCGCCCACAGTAGTTCAAGCTGACGATCCGTTGCCGTCAGCGGGCACCGAGGGTGCCACCGTGCGCGCCTACACCAAGCTCGCCCTGGAAGGGCATGCGGCCCTTCTCATCAAAACACACGACAGCGAGACTGCCGAGCGATTGATGGAGGTGGTTCGAACGGTGCCATATGCCATGGCGCAGCGCTACCGCACGCTGGTCATCGAAGATCTCTGAGGGTGGCCGCGCGCGCGTGGGGACTAGCTCGCGCGGGGTTGCGGTGACGCACCCACAGACTCTCGGGCATCCGGCTTTTGCGGCGTTTTGTCTAGTCTGGGGCCCCGCGACGACCCCTGTTGATGTTGGCCGACGCACGTCGACTGCCCGCCCTACACGGTAGAGGCCGGGGCGTTGACCGATGCTGGTCAGTTGCGATTGAATCTCCGAGGCCCTGAACGGCATGCCGAAGGGTGCCAAGGCTGTTGCGGGCGCCGTCTTCGACACGGCCGGCGGCGTGGTGGCAGACGCTCTTGAAGTGGCTTCAAAATCCATCGACGGTGGCGACGCGTATGCACGCAACTTTCGGTATGAAAGCGATGGGCCTGGGATCACTGGCTGTGGCTCGGGACTTGGTCGCGTGCATTGACGAAGATGCGACTACACCCTGACTTGTCGCAGGAACGCAGCACCTTCGAGCAGTGCTGTCTGATGGCGGGCTGATTAATCCGTGATTTTGGTCCCCGAGGCATCGAATCCGTCGGCAGCTACCGCGCCGATGGGCACGCGGCGCACGCTTCGTTGGCGATGCGTCGCGTTCGCAGAGGTGCGGCGGACATCGGCGACAGAGTCAGCGCGCTGGTTGCTGGCTACGGAAGCGGCGAGCGACGATGGCTTGTCGGGCACGGCGAGGACTATGTTGACGCCGGTTCATGACGCCACAGCGGCGCTGGGCGATCGTTGCCGACGAGGCACGATGCAAAAGTGTTGAAGGACCGTCAATCTTCCTTCTCTCGAGCCGTTACATCGCGTCGGCGGACAATCGCCGCCGAGTGTGTGCGCACGCCGATCTTAGCGAAGATGCTCGATACCTGGTTGCGCACCGTCTTCTCTCTCTTGCACAGTTATCGTGCGATCGCTCTGCTGTCCAGGCCGAGTGCCACCAGGCGCAGGACGCTGCGCTCGGCCGGCGTCAGTGCGTCGTCGCCATTCGCTTTCAGGGCATCCGCCGAAGCGGAACCCAAGTAGCGTCGGACTTCGGCCAGAAAAATGGCCCATGCCGGCTCGCTGTCGAGCAGCACGTGATTGTCGCTGTCCAGCGGCACGAAGCGCGCGCCGGGGATGAGTGCCGCCAGCCGCAGGCCTTCTTCGGACGGCACACGTGCATCGCTTCTCGCATGGAGCACCAACGTGGGCAACTGCACTTGGCGCGCCAACTCAGTCACGTCCACCTGATGGAACGCTCTTCCTGCCAGACGGCCTCTCGCTGGCCGATGAGCTGCCGTTTCTGGCGCCAGCCGAGCATCGCTTCCTGAGCCAAGTCCAGGGCCGCACCTACGCCAACATGTTTGTCCTCGTCGAGCGATTCCTCGGTGCAAAGATGCTGGACGTCAGTCGCGATGACTGGCTGAGCGATCAGACGGCGCTCGAAGCGATCGTGCGCTTCACCGACGAAGAACTCAAGCACCAAGAGCTGTTGCGCCGGCTGGAAGTGCTGGCGGGCGCTCACATGCTCGTGGGCTAGCGCTTCGATGTAGTCCCCAACGGCGTCGCCGCATCCGCGCTCGGCAAGTGCGCGTGGGCCGTGCTCGCGTTGACTTGTCACATCGAGTTGTTCTCACAGTCGCACTACCGCGCCAGCATTGATGCGGCAGAGCATCTATCGCCACTCTTCAACGAGGTCTTCTTGTTTCACTGGAAGGAAGAGTCCCAGCACGCAATCATCGACGAACTGGAGTGGGAGTGTGAAGACGCAAAGCTGACGAGCGAACTGCAGCGCGACCTGGCGGTGGACCACCTGATCGCCCTGGTCGGCGGCGTCGAGGGCATCTTGCAAGCCAAGCCAAGGCCGATGCAGCGTATTTTCTGAGCGTCAGCGGCATGGGTTGGGACCGGGCACGTACCGAGCAGGTCAACGCCACGATGTTGAAGGCCTACCGTTGGCAGTACATCGTCTCCGGCACATTGGAGCCACGGCTTCAGAAGGTGCTCGCGAAGCTGGTCAGCGCGCAACAGTGGGCTCGCATTCAAGCGGCGCTGTGTTCATTGCGCTACGCGGTGCCGACCCGCACGGTGGGGCACCGACGCTGGTTGGATGCGCACGGCGCGTTGTCGTTCTCTCGGGGGGTGGGCTGATCCTTCCCAGCCTGGCCCGCGGCCGATCAGGGCTATGCGGGAAGCAGTTACCGGCAAACACGATTGACAGCCCGACAGCAGAGGTTTTGCGCCTCGCGCCGACTAAAAGTCGGGTCTTCTTGGGCTCTTAAGCATCATTTCTACGCCACCTGACTGCGCGTACGACCCCCGCACTTTGTCGGAGCTCCGCTATAGCGGCGGGTCCGGTCCCGGTATTGGATGTCGTCCTACACACAAGCTCGCGCGCGTTGCAAGAAGGTGAAAAATTCACAATCAACGGGCCGTCAACGAGCCGAGGAGATCATGCAAAACCGCTTGCGAGTCGCCTCCATCTTCATGGCAAGCAGTGGGGCAGTGCGGTGATTGCGCCAAGGGACGGCGAAGCGGCGGGGCCATTGGAGTATCTGCTGCAGTTGATGCACATGCGCTTACCGCTGGGAGTGGTCAACGCGAACGAGTTGAGGCTGGTGTCGCTGCTCAAGGCGACGGGTTTGATCGAAGCGCAGCTCTGGTCGCCGGGTGAGGCCAAGAACCGTTACTGGGAAAGCAGCACTGCGACGGTCACACGCATCACCGAACACGGCATCGCCGAGCTTGCGCGAATGAGTCTGGATCTGCTCAGATCGTCGCAGGACAACACTGCACGCACGCTCACCCCGCTGGCGTACCTGCGCCAGCTCGAAGGTGGCGCGTTCCCGGTGCGTGTCGAAGACAGGGCGGCGATTGGCAGCATCGCGTTGTTGAAGGCGGCCGCATTGCTCGATGCGACCATCAGTTCTGTCTCGCCCCTTTATCCTGACAATCCCCAACAGGCGCTCTTTCTTCGCATCACACCGCTCGGACGTGAGGAGCTAGCGCGGCGCACCCTAGGCGAGGTACCCCCGACGCGCTCGCCTGCGGAGCAAGCTCTCTTACGAACGGCCTTTTCATGACAACCTCCAAGCTTCCGATTCTCGATGTCGAGCCTTGTCACAACGGCGGTCCTCCGACCGCAGCGCCCAAGGACTTGGCCTGGCACCTGGAAGGCATGGCGCTGCGCTTGGACGAGCTGGCGCACGAAGTCTTTCAAGAATTCGAGGCTCACCTCGAGAAGACGCTAGGTGAGGCGGTCGAATGCTATGTGGACCGGGGCGAGGTGCAGACGCTGCTGGAGCCTCCGCACGTGGGATTCCGGTGGGGAGGCCAGGGTGGACCGCTCAATGCATTGGTCTTTACGGGCGACGTGCTGACGGGGCGCGTGCAGGCGGCTTGGCGTTGTTGGCAGGGTGACGCGCCAATCCACGGCCACGCCTGCGTCGACTCGACATGGACCTGCGCGATCGTGCGTCAACTGCTGCAGGATCTTGTGCTTCACTTTCCTCCCCAGCCGGGGACCTCGAGGCATGTTTTGGCGGGCACGATGGCGCAGGGGCATAGCACCGCGCCGTCCCAGCGCAGCGTGGCCGAGAAGCGGTCCCGTTCGCGGTAGACAACCACCAGCCCCAGCAAGCCGGCGGCGATGGCCAGGGGCGGAACGTGGGACCAGACAAAAACGCCAGGCGCGGTTGCAGCCAGCTCAGCGAGCGGCCCGATTGCAGCGTACGGGGTCGTGCAGTGTCCAACTGGGCTGGCCGTCGGCCAGCCGCGGACCGGCACGGATGGCCAGCTCCTGACGCAGGGTGGGAAGGCTCGCCGGCATGCTGCCCTACAAGGCCAGGAACTAACGGATGCTGGCCAGCGGGCGCCGCAGCATCCGATAGACAGCATGGGTGTAAGGCAGCCCAAGCCCAAAGAACGGCGCTTTCGCTGGTTGCGCCGTAGCAGGCGTTCTATAGGCGACCCCATTCGCAGGAGAGCGTTCCGCGACAGGACTTGAAATGACAGAAAAACCACACCAATTTGTCTACCGCGGCTCCGTTTTCTCGTGCACGCCGCTGCCGTGCCTAGGCGGAACGTTCGGCGTTCGTGTGCGCTACCTGTCCGGTGCGCTTGCGTCCGCCGAAGACCTCCCAGAGGATGCCGAGCCCTACCGCAGCGAAGCCGAGGCCCTTCGGCACGGTGAACAGCAGGCCATGCGCTGGGTCCATGACCGGACTGGCGAAGGGCAGGGACAGTTCTGACTTGCTCCGACCGTCACCACCTTAGGAACGAATATGCCTGCAGCCAACGCGACCATTCCCCTTCCCTCTGAGTTTGAACCAAGCAGGGCCATCCTCCAAAGCCTGGCGCAGCGTGTAGGCCTGCTGGTTCCGGGCGCTTCGCTTTCTCACCAGCAGGTTGCCTTCGCCGAAGGTGTCATCGAACTGGCCAAGCAGGGCCGCCTCAGCGGAGGGCATTCCACTTGAAGCTGTCTCATCTCGCGCTCACGGTGATTGAAGATCCCAACCGCTCCGATCGATATCACTGGATCCTTCTGGAAGCAACCGGAACCGAGATCGACCCGATCCGCGAGTTCGCAGCGTCCGAGGACTCTTTCGAGTCTGCGCAAGCCGCTTTTGATGGCGGAGCAATTCGCTGGCGTTCCGAAATGTCGAATGAAGACGAAGATGCCGATCTTGTCGGCGACGGTGCAGCAGATACCAATGTAGATCCCGCGTAAGGGCTTCGGCATACTTCCCGCCATGCCGTCGCTGTCCTTTCCTCGCATCTACCTGGCAGGCCCAGACGTTTACCGTCCGGATGGCATCTCGAACTTCCAGCGACTGGCCGACGCCTGCGAGGAGTTTGATTTCGAAGCACTGGCCCCCTTGGACGCAGCGCATAAAGCCGGCACTCCGCGGCAGATCTTCGAAGAAAATATGCGCATGCTTCGCCGCGCCGACGGCGTGGTCGCCAATCTGGCTCCGTTCAGGGGAGGGGAGCCTGATGCCGGCACGGTTTTCGAGGTGGGTGCCGCTCATGCACTTGGAATTCCGGTGGTTGCGTACGCCGTCGGAGCCGGCAGCTTCTCGGATCGTGTCGGGGCCTTGTACGGCGCCATCGCCGGCGAACGAGGCGTGCTGCGCGACAGTGCCGGCCGAGTCGTAGAGGATTTTGGCCTTCCCATGAATCTCATGCTCGCCTGCGCAGTGCCAATCGAAGATGGGCCAGTGCGGGCCCTTCGCAAGCTCAAGGAACTGCTGCTTGCCGCCTGAGGCTGCAAAGAAACGCCTGGGTGATCTGGGCGAAAGCCTTTCGCAGTCACGCAAAAGGTCGACCCCCGAAGGAGAAAAAGTTTGCCGACGCTACAAGCGTTCAGGTCATCAACGACGTCTGCGTCTGACGAATACTCGTGTTCGTTGCGATCAATGTCAGAAACAGCGCGCTCTCGCGCGCGAAGCCCGTCGCGACAGAGCTAGGGTCCTTAAGTCCGAGACTCGGGCAGAAGGCAGTCGTTTGGACGACGCAGCGGCATCAAATTCGTGGACTGTTGACCGACCCCTTCGCGAGCGCCCGAAAGAGGAAAAAGCCGCCTCGAAGGCGGCACTTTGGTCAGGCCACCAAACTGAATGGTCAGGTTGGCCTCGTTGACCGGGTACCTGGAAAGCACCAACATGGTCGCGCCAAGAAGCAGTGGAAGCGACGGCGTGGCCATCGGTGTCAATGCCCCCGAGGTGGCGTCGACTTTGAATCCTAGGCCGGCCGTGCCAGAAGTGTCTTGAACATGCGCCGATCCGCCTGCTGAGTCGAACGTACACAGGGGGCGCAACTCAGAGTGAAAAAACGCCCCGCGGGAACCAAGAAGATGCCCAGTGAGGCGCTAAAAATCGAGCTCAACGCTGCGCTCTTGGTCAGCTCTCCTGTGGTCTGGTTGATCGTCAAGGACAGTACCGCCCCGTGTCCAGGAGCTATCAGGATGATAAATCGTGCTAACTGGTCGATCAGAAGCAGTTGCGGGTTGACCGGTGATGTAAGTACAAAAGGCTTTCCGGCATCGCTCAAGGCGCCAGAGGTACCGTGGTCCCTGGCGATCACAGTGCCAGCGCCGTGTTGTTTTGGGTGGAATCATTCCTTCAAACGACGAGCAAGAAATTGGATGGTCCTTGGAGGTGAATCGCCATCCGCTTTTCTTTCGGATCCAAGCTTGGCCCCTTCGGCACGACCCACGACAGCATCACGCCATCCAACTCAAGCCGGAAATCGAAGTGCAGCCTGAAGGTCGCGGGCTCACTGGTGACGGCGAAATTCCGCTTCGCCTTGTAGCTCGAGAGCGCGTCGCCGTTGCCCATGGTGCAGGGACCTGCTGCGGGAATGCTATCTGTGCGGTGCTTCGAAGAAAAGTTGACTCACCTCGGATCATCTTGAACCGTACAGCTGTATCAACCGCAAGCCATCTTCCGCCGCGCCGCCTTGGTCGTCGCGCTCGATGCGCAGTGCGTGGGTGGGTGGTGCCTTAAACCATGCCATGCGCAACGCGCCAATCACGAAACCTCGCGTTATGTCCTCGCCGCGCGCGCACGGAACGTTGCGCTTTTAGGCGAGGAATTTGGCGATGCTGAACGGACGAAGCGCCTGGAAGGCGTCAAGCCATCCGAGAGACCATGCACGGGGTTACGCACGGCAAGTGATCGCAGCACTTGGTAGACCTACTTCCATGCAACCGTCTTTCGTGTATGGCCGCACGGTGGGCTTGAGCGCGACGGCCATTTCCGCGGTGGTAGATCGGTGCGAGCGCGCGTGTTGGCCAGCTTAAGAACAGGACGATACTGACGCGCTGGGTTGGGGGGTAAAGATGGAGGTCGGATGGAGCTGGCTGGTTGAGGGCTACCCCCGCTTGGCGCGCGGTGCGTGAGGACTTTGACGCAATGGTCCAGCGAGTGAAGCAGGGAAAACATCTGATCAAAGTCTTGTCGATGCGATGGTTGCGAAGCCTGATGCTGCGTATCACGCTTTTTTTGGGGATACCAGTCTGGTCGGCAGAAGAGAGTTCACCAGCGGTGCCACGCGTCTGATGCGCTAAACAGCAGACGCTCGACCCCTCGGACGAAGCTCGCTTGGTGCTTCATACTGGGACCTTTTGACGAGGCAAGTAGAGATGGTCAAACCGACGCGGACGTCCAAGCAGCTCAAGGAGATGCTGATCATGCGTATCGCGGCCTTGCCGGGTCTTCGAGGCCAGCAGACCGACGTCCACAGGGGAGGGGTCATTGGAATCCCGCCCGAGGATGGTGGCCCCAATTGGACCGTGCGATTTGTAAACGGTCGGGGCACGGACCGCGCTGACATTGCGCAAATCATTCGCACATTGCAGGGGCAGTTCGACCTCGAGGATTGAGCGGATAGCCCGCTCACTGTTCGCTGCGCCGCATGAAAGCCAAGGCAAGGCGAATCCGAATGGCGCCCGCGTGCAGTCTCTTAAGGCTATGCTGAAGCAGGCATCTGCTGCAGGCGGAGACCACAGACCGTTCGATGCGCTCGGTGCAGCATCAGATGAGCTCGGCGCGCTTCCCCGTGCACCGGGATCTGGCCGGCTTCGACTTCGATGCCTCGGTGGTCGACCAGAAGCTGGTCCACCAACTCGCGATGCTGGAGTTCACCGAGGCCGCGCACAACGTGGTCTTGGTCGGTGGTCCGGGCACAGGCAAGACCCATCTGGCAACGGCTCTGGGCGTGTCGGGCATCACGCGCCACGGCAAGCGCGTGCGGTTCTACTCGACGGTCGATCTGGTCAATGCACTGGAGCAGGAGAAGGCCCAAGGCAAGGCCGGGCGTATCGCGCTGAGCCTGCTGCGAATGGATGCGGTGATCCCGGACGAGCTGGGCTACCTGCCGTTCAGCCAGGCCGGCGGCGCGCTGCTGTTCCACCTGCTGTCCCAGCTGTACGAGCACACCAGCGTGGTGATCACGACCAACCTGGACTTCGCCGAATGGTCGACGGCGTTCGGCGACGCGAAGATGACAACCCCCTTGCTTGATCGCCTCACGCATCACTGCCACATCGTGGAGACGGGCAACGAGAGCCATCGGCTCCTGCACAGCAGCTCCACCGCGAAGAAGCGCATCAAGGCCAGGGAGCAGCCCCGCAAGAGAGGCACCAAAGCCGATACAACCGACGCCACCGACCAACGGCGCCGCTCGTGGCAAGGCGCTACGGGCTTCGCCCTTCGCGCCCTATGAGTTCGATCACAAGAAGCGAAAGGAGGTCACAGAACAAGGCAAGACATACACTTATCCACAGCCGACCATCGCTGCGTCGGCTTCCACCCCTGGCTCACGGTTCGAGCGGCACGGTGGCTCAGTTCTACTTCGGCGCGCACATCCGTGGCCTTCTCTGCGGTGGATGGACGACGCTGAGCGGCCCAGCAAGTTACAGCGAATGGCTAGCCAGTATCAGATGGCGGACCTGTTCAATTTTTCGAAGATCCGGGTAATTTTCTCTTCTAGGATGGCGGCGGTAAACGGTTTCACCACGTAACCATTGGCCCCTGCCAACGCCGCAGCAACGATGTTTTCCTTCTTGGCCTCCGCGGTGACCATCAGCACGGGTAGCGTCGCCAGTTTGGGGTCGGCGCGGATCGTCTTTAACAGGGTGAGGCCGTCCATGTTGGGCATATTCCAGTCTGACACGACGATGGCGTAGTCGCCACTTTGCAGTTTCGCCAGCCCTCCCACACCGTCCTCGGCTTCGTCAACGTTCATGAATCCGAGCTCTTTCAGCAGGTTACGCACGATACGGCGCATCGTTGGGAAGTCGTCTACGACCAAAATTCGAAGGCTCTTGTCGATCATGTTTTTGCTGGTCAAGCTAGGGGTTGCAAATAGGGCTCAGGGGCTTCTTGCCCGCACACAGTGAGCTATTGCAAGGATTCTCGCCCCACCCAAGGAAGCCGACTCCGCGAAGCACCCTCCAGCCGATCAGCGAGATCAAGCTTCGCTGCTTGCGCGTCTTACTAGACGCGACGTCGGCGGGGCTAACTTCCTGGCCCATGCCAAAGCAGAGAGCACCGCATTCACCTTGTCCGCGCTCAGAAAAGCGACTCTGATGGCTCGAAGGCCTCGCTGGCGTCGATCATTGCAGGCTTCTGCCATGGCGAGGAACTGGCGATCGATGCCTGTACGCATGAAGATCGCCTGCTGCTCCGCCTCGGAAAGCTGGCCCCGACCGAGTACTTCCTCCGTCGGCGATCATGAGCCTCATTCAGTCGCTCCACGGGCACGACCCGTGTGCCTAACTGAGCGATGTGCGGGCACGTCTGTCGACGCACCCAGCGCGCGACGTCGGTGTGCTGCTCCCGCAATAGTCATACGGGTCTGGCATGCTGCGCCATGAGCATCAGCAGCACTTTGAAGGCATGGGCCAACCGACTGAAACGGGACGGACTGACGCTCTGGTTTGCCGGTAAGCATCCCAAGACGCCTTGGTATGCAAAGGCATTAGGCATGTTGGTAGTGGCCTACGCGTTGAGTCCTATCGACCTTGTTCCTGATTTCATTCCGGTGCTGGGCTACCTTGACGATGTGCTGTTACTTCCCGGTCTGATCTGGTTAACCATCAAATTGCTGCCGCCTGATGTCCTGGTTGATTGCAGAGCCCAAGTCGACGATTGGATTGACACCAAAGGGTCGAAGCCACGCAGCAGATTTGGGGCCGTTCTGATCGTCACCGTGTGGCTCCTGACGGCCGCTGCCATATGATTTTGGGTGTCGCACTGTAGTTAGAGCGCTGAGTTTCACGACCGGGAGCGCCGTGGTCGCGCTGCTTCTGGCTTGGCTCTCCCTAGTTGGTGAAACCCACCACGTTCGCGGCGGCTTCGCCTTCGGGGTACTGGCGCTTGCATTCGCGGCGCTAGTACAGGCCCTTGATGCCGAGCGCGGCAACCTGTTTGGCGATGGGCTCGTCGACCTGGCGCTTGACCCACACGAAGGTCCTGTCCTCGTCCTCGTCCTCGTTCTCGAGCTTCTTGTCGGAGTCCTTCTGCGGCATCTCGAGCAGCTTGGCCACCTGCTTGAGCTTGGCGAGCACCTCGGGGCCGTCGCGTTTGATGTCTTCGGGAACGGCCCTGCTGGGCGCCACCAAGCTGGACGCGAGGATGAGCCCGTTGCGGTCGAGGATGCGGCCGCGGCTGGCAAGCAGCGATTCGATGGCACGGCGATCTGCAGGCTAGCCTGAGGCTGTCAGCTCGCGCTGCGGTAGGAAAAACTGTCGACCCGTGCAATGGTTGTCTCAAGGGCTCACACTCATGAATTGGTCCAACATTTGGCTGTTCCTCGTTCCTTTTGCTATCGCGGCGGCGCTGCCCGGGCCGGCGCAAGGAACGCTGGTGGCAACCGTACTCTCGCGCGGCAAAGCTTCGGCGTTTCCGTTCGTTGCGGGAATGGTTTTCGGGAACGCGGTATGGCTTGTAGCCGCAATCTTCGGGCTTGCCGCTATTGCGCCGCGATACGAACTGTTATTCCTGCTAGTCAAGTGGGGAGGGGTGGCTTACCTTGTATTTGTTGCGTGGAAGCTGTGGACGAGTTCCCCTTCGGTGGGACAGCCCGACGAAGCGAAGCCAACCGGCTTCCTAGCCGGAGCAATGCTCACGTTGGGTAATCCCAAGCAGCTGTGTTCTTTGGGGCCGTTCTTCCGCAAGCCTTTGACCTCACAGCACTGTCTCACCTGCACGCCCTAGTCATCATCGTGCTTGGAGTGCTCGTCGATTTTGCCGTGCAGTGCGCATACCTCAAGACAGCATCCAAGGCGCGACGTTTCATCTCCACGCCCCGACATCGTCGCGTAGTGAACCGAGGAGCAGCAGCGGTGATTGGCTGCTGTGCTGCATTAATTGCGCGGAGGGCTTAATACAGTTCCGCTCCCCGATCTGCGTGTAGTGCCATGCCAATCGGGTCCGCCGCGCTCCAGTGTTGACGCTAGGCCATCGCCCGTTGACGACCGCTGGAGGCGCCAACGTACAAGGCAATGCAAGCAGGCGAGGGCAGCGGGATGGCACTTTTTCCGCTGAGCAGACCACGGTATATGCGCGGCGCAACGCCGGGGAGCGCAAGTTTTTCGAGGCGCTCAAGCTGGCACCTGCGGGCTTCGAGCCGACCGACGTGCGGCAGACACGGGCGCGCACGTCGACAGCGGCCGGTTTGCGCGGCACATGCTGCACTTCAAACCGTTGGTGCAGGCGCTCTCGCTGGACAAAGTGCTGGGCGAGATCATGCTGATCAACTCACATGACGGGCGCAGCGCCTACCAGTTGCGCGCGGGTCTGTTCCAGCCGGTCTGCACGAACCGCATGCTGCCGGCGCTGGGCGACGTGGGCTTCGTTCATGTGAGCCATCGGAGGAGCGTAATGCCCAACGTCGTCGATGCGACACAGAAGATCACGCGGGACCAGCCGCAGGGGCAGCAGCTCGACTTCGCGCGTGAGGGGTTAGCGTTGCGGTTCGCGGGCCAGGACGCGGCGCCGGCCGGCGCCCGTGCAGTTGCTCGGGCGCCGACCGGCGAGAGAACCTCCGAGACAGGCGAGTTCATCGCACTGTCTTTCACGATGGCCACGCACCAGAGCTGCCCAGCGCACCGGTGCGAACGCAGGTGACGCCAACGTCAGCTGAAACCTTGAAGTTCCGTGAGCGTTTGATTCAAAGTTCTTGCGAAACTATCAAGCGATGCATCTCCGAGGCGGGTAGCGGTCTTGAAAACAGGTAACCCTGCGCTTCGTCGAAGCCTTCGAGGCACACCAGTTCCAGCTGTTCTGGCGTCTCAACGCCCTCAACGGTCGTGGTGATTCCGAGGCTTTTTCCAATCCCAGCGACTGCTTTGACAATCGCCAGCGATTCTCTTCCGTGCGGCAAATCGGAGATAAAACTTCGGTCTACCTTGATCTTGTCAAAAGGAAAACGTCGCAGATAGCCGAGCGAAGAATAGCCGGTCCCGAAATCGTCCATGGCGATTCGCACCCCCAACTGTCTCAGTTCTTCCAGCGTCTGCAAGTTCCTGTCGTCTTCATCCAGAAGCACCGATTCTGTGATCTCCAGTTGCAGGCGCGATGCGACCAGTCCCTCACTGGCGCAGGCTTCCTCGACGGTCCGCACTAGATGAGGGCTCTTGAATTGCACGGGTGACAGGTTCACGGCGACGCTGACGTCGCCAGGCCAACTTGCCGCCTGCCGACAGGCTTCGTGGAGGACCCACTCGCCAATCGGCACGACAAGGCCCGTCTCCTCGGCAATGGGAATGAAGTCCGCAGGAGGGATCAAACCCTTGTGCGGATGCCTCCAGCGTACCAGCGCTTCACATGTGCTGATTCGGCGCGAACGCAGGTTGACCAGCGTCTGGTAGTGCACCTCGAATTCGCCTCGAGCGAGCGCGTCTTGAAGAGCGTGCTTCAACGCCAAGCGGGCCTGAAGCTGCGAATCCATTCCTTCGATGTACCGGAGATACGTTCCCTTGCCCAGGGCTTTCGCTCGATTGAGAGCCACTTCGGACGCTTTTGTCAGTTGTTCCGCCGAGGTGCCATCGTCCGGCCCTATCGAGATGCCGATGCTGCTCCCGATGCTGAGACTTGCGTGGGCTCCATCCAATTCGAAAGGTTGCGAGAGCACGGCAATCAGGCGGCGCGCCATCTCCGTTGCGTCACTGCTTCGCCGAAGTCCGGGCAAGCACACCGCGAACACGTCACCTGCCCGCCGCGCAACAAAATCGGTCTCTCCGAGACAGCCCCGCAACCGCTCTGCCACTTGGCGCAGCACGCTGTCGCCAGCACGCAGGCCGTAGGTGTCGTTGAATGTCTTGAAGGCGTCAAGGCCGACTGTCATCAAAGCCAACGCGGCGTCCTTCCTTGCATGGCGCGCGCTTTCATCCATCACCTCTAAAAATGCCGTGCCGTTGGGCAGTCCTGTCAGCACGTCGTGACGTGCCATGTGGGACAGCTGCTTTTGCGCTTGGAGGCGCTCCTGCTCGGCTGCTCGGCGAGCCGAGGTGTCGCGAAAAAAGATGGAAAGGCCGTCCTGCGTGGGTGACGCATGCACTTCCAACCACACACCCAGGGTTGGAAGGTACTCCTCGAACGAAACCGGCTTGCCGCTCTCGAGCGCGCGGTGGTAGTTCTGCGCATACGGCCCGCTCGCCTCGGCTGGGTAAAGATCCCAGAGCCCGCAACCGATCGCCTCTTGACCGAGCGTCAAGAACGTGCGGGCATTTTCGTTGAGGAAAGTGATGCGCCATGCGCGGTCAACTACCAAGACGCAGTCCATCGTGGCTTCGAGCGCCACCGACAAGCGTCGTGCTGCATCCTCGGCTTCGCTGCGGGCTGCCTGTGCATCATCGTGCGCAGCTTTTGCCTGGGTCATGTCACGCCAGATGGTCACCATGCCGGTGGGGGCGCCGTCGGCGCTGAAAACCGGTGCCGCGATGACGTCCATGTGCCGAGGATTGCCCCGAGCGTCCGTCATGCCCGCCTCGAACCGCGATGAGCGCCCCCGTCTGACCTGTTCAAGCGATGCGAGCACTTTCGGTGTCACGCCTTCGGCGAAGATCTTGCGCCATGAATGGTTGTCCAGCGAGTCTGACGGACTCAGGCCCATGAGTTCCCGTCCCGCCTTGTTCATGAGAAGTGGGTAGCCTTCCAGATCCAAAAGCCGGATGCAGTCGGGACTGCTGTCGAAGATGCTTCTGACAGAGGCTTCGCTCTCTCGCAGTGCCAGCTCGGCCGTCCGCCGGTCCGTGATGTCGACGACTGAACCTGCATAGCCGAGCAACTCGCCGCTGCGTGAGAGCCGCGGTGCGCCGGTGTCGATGACCCAGGCCCAACTGCCGTCCCCGCGCCGCAACCTGTACTCCAGCCTGACGAGAGCATTTTTTTCGATGTCGTCTGCGAACCTGGTCATGACAGTTCCAAGGTCCTCCGGGTGCACCGACCGGCTCCAACCGGACCCTAGGGCATCGGCCTCGCTTTGACCGGTCAACTCGAGCCACCAGCGGCTGTGATAGGTCGCTTGCCCGTTTGCGTCGGTGAGCCACATCATCACCGGAACGCTGTCGGCGATACCTCGGAACAGCGCCTCGCTCTCGCGCAATGCGTCAATCGCAAGCCTTTGCTGATGCACATCCTCCAGAACCCCGTACCACCGCACCACATTGCCTTCTGCGTCGCGGCGAGGCGCGGCACGGTTGCGAAACCACCGATACTTTCCGTGGGAAGAGCTTGATATTCTGCACTCGACGTCCAGCGGCGTGCCGTGCCGGATCGAGGCCGTCCACCGAGTCCGTACTTCTTCCAGATCCTCTGGATGCACAGATTGTTCCCACCCGTGGCCCAGGGCTTTCTGGGCCGGCAGGCCCGAGACTTGTCGCCAGCCGGGCCCGATCTCTATCACGGCGCCACTTGCATCGGCCGTCCACGGGGTCTGTGGATGCAGTTCAACAAACGACTGATAGTGCTCTTTGCTTGCCCGCAGGATTGCCTCCGCGTTTCGAAGCTCGGAAACGTCGGCAATGAGAACGAGAACCAGCTTGCCGGGACCCAGCTCTGGCGCGCTAATGCACTGCTTCTTCGTTCTCAAGCTTCGAATCCGGCCATTTAGCAGCACGGTGGTTTCTTCGCAGACGTGACTGTGCGCGGAACTGAGCACCTCAAGATCTGTTTTCCTGGATCGGTCGGCCTGCTCCGGATCAAGGAAGTCGTAAACCGTTTTTCCTCTCAAATGGTCATTTGAGGTGTCGAGCAAGGCGCTCGCCGCGAGATTCCCATACAAGAAACGTGATGCCTCGTCCTTGATGATGACCGCTTGGTCAACAGCATCGAGCACGGGCATGAAGCAGGGAAATGCGTGTGCGATGTCGTCACCTTGGGTCTCGAAACTGCCCATATTGAATTCCTGATGATTTAGCAGTTACCTTTTTCTGATTCGCAACGATAAGTGTGCCCGCGCCTTTGGGCAATAAGCTTGAGTCCTATTTCTCCTTGGAGAGACACGATCAGGCCGACGGCCATGAGTCAAACGCGTGAAACCGACGGCAGTTGTTGGCCGCCACGGCGCGCGGAAAACGCGAGTCGCTTCATCGCGCCGCTTGCACGTCTGCCAGCGTGCTCTGTGGCGCGGCGTCGGGCTGGTAGTTGTATGCGGCGGAGAACACCTGCGGATCGCCCAGAAGCCGCGCGCTGCCCGTGCCGCCGGCAAGCGGAAACAGCGCGGGGTGTTGGCGCCGATCAGCACTGGCACCTTCGCGTACGAGCCGCGATCAGAGTGAAAAATCAAACTGCCGTCGCGTTCAGGTTGACAGTCGTACAGCGCTTGCTCCAAAGCATCGAACTGCTGACCCGCCAGCCCACGATGCGCCGGGCGAACACATCGATCACGAAGGCGACGTACAGCCAGCCCTGCCATGTCGACACGTAAGTGAAGTCCGAGACCCACAGTTGGTTCGGTCGCTGCGCGCAGAACTGCCGGTTGACCCGATCCAGCGGGCACGGTGTTCTGGAATCGCTGATCGTGGTCTTCACCACCTTGCCGCGCATCACGCCCCGCAGTCCCAGGCGCCGCATCAGCCGCTCGACTGTGCAGCGCGCCACCGTAGTGCCCCCGCGTGCCAGCTGCCTCCAGAAATCTGCAAGGTCTTGCAGGTCGCCCCGTCGGGCTATCGGCGGCACGCGGCACTGCTGCGCGAGCCGCACAGGCGCTGCGCCAGGGCGCAACGCGACGATGCCCTCATGTCGGCGATACAGCGCGTCTGGCAGGCCAACATGCAGGTCTATGGGGCCGACAAGACAGGCATCGTGACACCTTCGGGGTCGAGCCGTCTCGTTGGCTCGGCGCAGCTCCTTGACCTCGCGTTCGAGTTCCTTCATCCGCTGGGCCTCGCTGGTCGTCACGCCTTCTCGAACGCCGTTGTCGACCTCGTCGCGCTTGATCCATTCGTTCAGCGTCTGCTGCACACAGCCGATCTTCGGCCCAATCGATTCGATTGCCGCCCACAGCGATGGGTATTCCCCACCGTGCTCCTGCACCATCCTCACCGCGCGCTCACGCAACTCGGGTGAGAACTTGTTTGCCTTCTTCATGGCTCAATCCTCTCAAAGTGTTGAGCCTCCACAGATCCGGGGCGCTTCAACAGCCATATGGGCGCGCCCGCCGACCTCGTTCAGCGGAGCCGACGGCTAGAAGTTGGCTGCGTCGAACTTCGGTATGTCGTGCGCCATGTCCAGCAAGGCCTTCGCTCGAGCAGTCACGAACGCAGCAAGGGTCTGAACGAATGCGACCTCCTCCCCCGTGTATGCGGTGTCAGCCGCCTGCACGGGAGCCTCTTTTAGCGCGAGCTCGCATAGTCGCTTCAGCTCTCGTGCGAAGTACTTGCGGTCAACGCCCGCGCGCATGCAGTAGTCCGCAAGTGCGAACGAGAGCACGGCCTCCAGCTCAAACTCGTCGCCGAATGCCATTGCAAGGTCGTGATCGAATTTCTCGTACTGCACCACGCTCACCAGGTCATACAGGGGTGTCGGCGTGAGGCCTGTGCGGTCAACGAAAAACGAGATGTTCTTGCCGTGTGAATCGCGGTTGCCGAGGAGCAGCGTCGTCACTGCCCACAGGACCAGCCGCTGGGTGGCCAGAGCAGGCTCGAGAAAGCTTGGCTTGAGCCTGCCGAGCTTTTCGAAGCTGGCGCCATCGCGAATGTGCCGTACGTCCGGCGCATCCCCCACGTTTCGCTCGTACTTCGCGCTCACAGGCAAATCCAACGCCTGGCAGCCATCGATGATGTGCACCCGCTCGACGCCGGCTGGCGTTCTACGACGGTCGAATCGCACGATGCTCAACACAGGCGACGGCACGCGCAGAATGCTCACCTCCGCGGCAAATGACGCATGCCAGCGCCGCTGGCTGATACGATTGGCCAGCTGCATGCAGAAATGCTCGTTGGCCACCATGAACCGTGCCGCGTCGCCCGTCGGTTCTGGCTTAAGGATGTGCGTCGACGACAGCGTCCCGTCGACCAGGAACAGTTCTCCGTCTTCGATGGCCACCAGCAGCTTGTCCTGATGCCCCGCGATCGACATTCGAACCTTCCCGTCCCACCGGTTGAATGGTTCGTTCGCGCGGTTGTCGATGCGAGCCTGCAGTTCCTCGAACGTCAAGTGCCGGCGCAGCGGTTCTTGCTTTGCGTGAACCTGGCCGGCGGGAATGAAGCTCAGCGCGCCGGCGGTCTCGTGACCAAGATGGCGAAGCAGCCCGAAGACGTTGTTGCGCGCCACCCGGGCATCGCTGGCAGCCACAACCAGGGCTTCGCCTTCAGGAAGCAGGTTCTCCAGAAAGCGGCGGATTGCCTGGGACGCCGCTTCACCCTCCAGGGGCAGATGTGGCGAGAGCGGGTACCGGCCCGGAAGCTCGAGCCATGCAGCTTCGTATTCGAAATGGAAGGCATCTTGCGCTTGGTCATAGCCCAGCGTGCCGACCCGTGCGGCTCCAGCGCACACATCGAGGAGGTACCCTTCCATTACGGAGCCCCACCCCTGTGTTTATGCTGTATCACGTCCTCGAGGTCAGTTACGAGAGTTTTGGGCACGATCAACATGTGCAAACCCATGCTCTCCAGCACCCGCATCAGCTTGTCCACCGTCACCGGCTTCCCGTTTTCCAGCCGTGACAGCACGTCACTGGAGACGCCACTGAGCGATGCCGCGTCATCGATACGCAAGTGAGAGTGCGCGCGTCGATTTCGAACGATCTTTCCCAGTTGCTCTAGCGTCGCAGCTGCTGGACTTAAATTTTGCTGGAATGTGGGAAGGGTACGGGCCATTATTGTTTCGGGTTTAACGAAACTATACGCTCACTAGCTAAAGTCACCAATTAGTTTCGCTATTTCGGAACAATACGGAATGCGATCAGAATGCCGGATTGTTTCGATATAACGGAACAATACGCCGCCCGAAACGCCGGCCAAACTGGCGGAGACGAGCACCATGGACTCTTGGAGCCGGCGGTCGAGATGGGAGCGGGAGGCGGAGCAGGCATTTGCGGAGCTGGTGGACTACTTCGGGAACATCAAAATTGCGCGGGGATGTAGAGCGAGTCCGGCAAATTCGAGGTCTACGATGCCCTGCAGGCGCACATCGATGATCTGCTCCAGCTCCGCTTGCACCGGCGCTAACACACGCTCGTGGTGGAGAACAAACCCGGCGCCGGCGGAAAGATCGCGGTTGATGCGCTGCATGCCGCCCCCGGGCGACGGCAGCGTGCCATGCTGTGCCCTGACTCCCTGCAGTCGACCTATCCGTTTGTCTTCAACAAGCTCAACTACGCTGCGCAGCGGGATATCCTGCCGGCGTCGACGGTCGTCGAGTTTCCGATGGCGCTGGCTGTCCCCGCGTCCTCGCCCGTCAAGACCTCTGCCGAATATGCCCAATGGGTGCGCGCCCATTCCGAGCATGCCAACTTCGGCCACGCAGCATCGGAAGGTCAGCCCATTGCTTGGGATTGCAGATCGCCAAGCTCATCGGAACACCGCTGCAGGACGTGCCGTTTCAGGGTGCAGCCCCGATGATTCGTGAAGCTAATCGGCGGCAATGTCGCCGCGGGAAGTTCGACGGTTGGAGACTTCGCGCAGCACCACAAGGCCGGCAAGCTTCGCGTGCTGGCGTCACCTCTGCGCAGCGCTCACCGCTTCTGCCTGACGTTCCGACGTTCGGCGAACTCGGCCGAAAGAGCTCACCGCGGTGGGCGTACTGGCCATATGTCTGCCTCCTGGACCGCCTGCCGTTATCGTCTCCGAATGGAGCACTGCGATCCGAGAAGCCGTTGCAACCGAGCAATCTGCGCGCAAGGTCCGCACGCTCGGCTTTGTGAAGACGGGAAGCTCGCCGGCTGAGGCCCGAGCCAGGTTCGGCGAGATGCGTGCCTTCTGGGAGCCTGTCGTCAAAGCTTCGGGATTCAAAGCGGACTAGGACCGTGGGCCGTGGGGGGGCCGGTGATCGCACGCTTCCAGAGAGCAGCTCGACCAAGGATTGCGGCTTCGAAGAAAAAGAGGCGCGACAGTGCGCTCGTCGGCCGCAGGGTTAGCCAGGGCCGTCGCTCGCGGCCGCAAGCAGCGGCACCAGGATATCGCTGATTGGCGTCGGGATGCCACGAGCGCGGCCGCGACGGGCAATGATCCCGTTGCGGACATCCCATTCCAGCGGCCGGCCGGCCTCGCGATCCGTGAGGATGGAGGTGCCCATGTCCGCGGGAGATGCCTGGAACTTGTCGAGAATTTCCCGCAGCACCTCGTCGCCGAGTTCCGCACCCTCGGCGCGGGCTACAGCGAGGCATTCCCCGAGATAGGCGAGGGCCAGCTCGGCGATATCGGACCGGCTAAACATGCCGGAGCGCCGGTGCGTGAGCGCCATGAGTCCGGCCGCCGCGTTCTGCAGCAGCTTGCGCCATGCTAGCGCGGTGAAGCTCGCCGACAGCTCGACGCGACACCGGCTGCCTTGCAGCGCCTCTGCCACTACGCCTGCCTCCGGCGTGTTTGGCAGGCTGAGGCGCATGTCCCCGCGCAGGCGCACCGAGCCATTGGGTCGCGCTTGTGCAGGAAACCACACGACCGTGGGAACGACCCGCGCGCGTGGGGCATGGAGGGCGACTCGCTCCAACTGCTCGACGCCGTTCTGCAGCACGCATACCACCGTATCCGGGCCGCACAACGCGGCGAGCCATGCGGCGGACGCCTCGAGCTGTGTCGCCTTGACCGCGAGAAACACGAGGTCGACGGTGCGCCCGACCTGTGCGGGATTTACCCAGACCGGGACGGAAACGGTGACGAGGCGGTCGCCATCCTCCAGCGTTAGGCGGTCGCGATGTGTTCGGCCGCACAGCAACGGCGTGCGACCGACTTCGTGCAGGGCCACCGCGACCGCGGTGCCAATGGCCCCCGGGCCCACAACGGCGATGGATGAATCGTTGAGTGCATTCATGAAGACAGGCTCCTTCGACTGGCGTGTTTTGGTGTCGTTTCGATCGTGCTTGCAACGACCGGTGGACAATGTAATACATTACGAAATATGAATGAAAATGGTAATTCAGTTTCGGGTGACGCGCGACTGATGCAGTGGATCGGAAGCATCCAGGCCCGCAGTGGCGACCTCGCGGCAAGCGAAGCAAAGGTCGTCGAGCTCCTGCTTGCCGATCCCTTGTTCGTCGGGGCGAGCACGACCGCGCAGGTGGCTGCCCGTGCCGGGGTCTCGCCGCCGAGCGTGGTCCGTGCCGCACGTGCAATCGGGTTCAACGGGTTCGCCGAACTGAAGATCGAAATCGCTCGTGCACGCGGAACTACCCGGTTCTTCGCGCCCCCTGACGCACTCGCCGCGGGCGCGACGACGGCCGCGGTGCTCGAGGCCTCGATCCGCGCAGGCACCGACGCGCTGACCGCGCTCGGCGGGGCCGTCGAATTGGCCGCGCTCGACCGGGCGGTGAGCACCATCCAGCGCGCGCGCCAGGTGATCGCCTTCGGCGCCGGCCCCTCTGCGACGGTCGCCGCCGATGCGGTGTTCCGTCTGCGCGCGGTCGGCGTGATGACTATCGGCATCCCGGATCACCTGTCGGCGATGATTGCTACGCGCCTCCTCGGACCCGGTGACGCCGTCATCACCGTCAGTTCGACCGGGCGCACGTCGACGACGCTCGCCATCGCCGATGCGGCGTCTTCTGCCGGTGCCTCGCTCATCGCCGTCACCAACCAGTACGGCACACCCCTGGCGGCCCTCGCGGACGTCGCCTTGGTTGTCGGGGGTGCACCGCTGCCGGCCCAGATGGCTGCGGCCGGGAGTCGGCTGGCGCAGCTCGTGGTGATTGACGCTCTGGTCGCGGCCCTTGCTCTGCGCGACCCGCAGCGCAGCCGCCGTGCGGAACGGGCGGGCATCGACCTGCCCGACATCGGCTGATGCTGCCCGGCACCGTCGCGATCGTCCTCGTCGCGGCGATCGCCCACGCGGTATGGAACCTGGCCTCGAAGTTCAAGCGCGGTGATGCCGTGCTGTTCGTCGGCGCCTACACCTGTGCTTCGGCGCTGCTGTGCTTCCCGATCAGCCTTGCCTTCGGCGCAAGCGCGCAGCAGATGCTCGACGGGCGGCTGTGGGGCGGTGCCGCTGTCTCGGCCGTGCGGCACGCTGCCTACTCGCTCATCTTGCAAGCCGGGTACGACCGTGCCGAACTGGGCGTGGTCTATCCGGTCGCGCGTGGTACCGGACCGGTGCTGACGATGCTTTTCGCCATCCTGCTCCTGGGTGAACGGCTCAGCACAGGCGCGATGTTCGGTGCGTCGCTTGTCGTGGCCGGCATTCTCGTGGTCACCGGCAACCCGTTCGGCCGCGGGGGCGGCCGCCCGCTGCAGGGCTTGCTCTGGGGCGCTGCGACGGGGGCGACCATCGCCGCGTACACGCTTTGGGACGGCTATTCGGTCATCGGGCTGCACCTGGTGCCTCTGAGCTACTACGCCTCTACGCTGCTGCTGCAGAGCCTGATCCTGACGCCCAGCCTGTTGCGCCGACGCCGTCATGTTCGCGCGGCCCTTCGTGCCGACGCCGTTCCGATCCTCATCGTGGCGGTGTTCTCCCCGCTTGCGTACATCCTGGTTCTCACCGCCATGCTGAAGGCGCCGGTGGCGCTCGTCGCGCCGCTGCGCGAATCGTCGATCGTCATCGGCTCGCTCGTCGCGTGCCTATGGTTCCGCGAAGGGCATCTTGCGCGCCGCCTCTCCGGCGCAGCCGTCGTGCTGGCTGGAATCGCGGCGATCAGTCTTTGAGGCTGTCTTCGAGCCGGCGCCGCGCGCGGTAGCAAGGGTTCACAGGTAATGACTGGTTGCCCCTAACGAGTTTCAGCCTGAGTACGATGGACCCCGTGGATCAGCGGTACATGCCTTCTTGATCGGCTCCCGGCGGCTTGGGACGGCAGCCTGCGGAGAAGTGTTGCCGACGCGCAAGGGGGGAATCCGGCGCGCCGCCTCGCATCGCTGCTACCGGACAGAACGGATCCAATCTCTAAAAAGCTTCACGGGAGCCTCTGCGGCTTTCAGTGGACCGCAGAACAAGTAGTAACCAGACTGCGTTCTGGCGACGTGATCCACGGCAATCACGAGCCGCCCGCTGCGGAGGTCGATGTCAACGTAGGCTCGCTGGGCGAGGCAACCCCCAATCCATCGGCCGCAGCCGGGTAGCACAGCGCCGCATTCGCCAATGTGATTCCATGCAGGCGCGGGGAGTCTACAAGTTCAGCCGAACTGAACCATAGCGACCAATACACCAGCGAGCACTTCCAGGAGCTGCTCAAGGAGCAAAGCATCACGTGCAGCATGAGCCCCGCGGGCGAGGTCTCGGGCAACTCGGCCATGGAGAGCGTCTTCAGTTCACTGAAGGCTGGGCGCACGGCCAGAAAGGTGTACCGGTTCAGGGAACGGGCCCGCGCCGATGTGTTCGACTACATCGAGCGGTTGTACAACCCGACGCGTCGTCATTCGACGCTCGGCTACGTCGGTCCGATAGAGTTCGAGAAAGCTCAAAAAGCTTAGGTTGGTGTCCATGAGACCGGCAGCGGCCCAGGTCTCCTACCTGTCGGTGGTCTCCACGCTACGGGAGTGATGGCGCTCCGGCCTTGGCTCAGAGGGTTTCGGGCTGGCACTGGCGGCGGACGTGCGGTTGCGTCGGGCCTTTCGCGACTTGGGCGCATCTCAGCGCAAGTTCGAGAGACGCACAGTTCTCATCCTTTGACCCAGAATCGCCAACTTTCGCATCCCGCGCCGGCCTATTCTTGGCCGAATGAGGTGAAGCGGTAGCCCACGCCGACAGGGGCGCTGATCTAGGCGCGGTCCGCGCTCCTCACTTGCCAGTGTTCCAGATGTCCCGCGGCGCCTGGCCGCTGCGGTGCGCGTGTGAGGTGGTGACAGGGCGTCCACCGAGTACCTCCGCCCAGTCCCGCATGGCCGCGATGCTGACGTAGGGTGTGAAGTCGTCGGCGTTCAGTCCCGCGCGGTGTGCGGCTTCCTGACCCATGTAGGCCGGACTCAAGCTTCCCGTAGCGAGCGCCGCGCGCTCCGCGCGGCGATGCACAAAGCCTGCCTTGAAGGCCCTGAGCAGGGTCTCGTTTTCTTCGTCCGACAGATCCACCGTCGCCTTGTCGCCCGCGCGGTATCCCCGCTGGAACATGTCTAGGTCTGCGGTGGTGTTCAATTTCGTTCTTTCGTGGGCGGGGCGCGATGGGCCTGGCGCTGTACGCAACGTCTCGCCGAGCGGCATTCCGCTGCGCTGGCGTGGCCGCCAGCCGGCGCATGCAGGATGGCGGCCAGCATTTTATCCGCTCGGTGCACGCTCGCGATGTGCGCCTCTAACGCGGACCGCGCTCCCGAAGACTCCTCGCCCACGTCACGCAGCACGCGAGTCGTTCCGGGCGATCACAACTTCTTCTTCCTCCTTTTCTTCCTACTCTTCGTACCCTTCCGCCGCGGACCGGTGATCCCGGCCGCATGCTCGGCAAAGACCGCCGGCGCCCTGCGCTGGAGCCGCTGCAGCGACAGCACATGTCTCGGGTTGACGAGGCGGATCGCGGCTGGCGTGCTGAGAGGCCCGATGCCCCGGCGACAAGGCCCGTGTCGCTGGAGTTCTTCGGTTCCCGGCCGGCCTCCGACAGGGAAAGGTCCAGAGAATTACGGAAAACGGGTAAAATAGGGAAAATCTGGAATTCGAGGATTTTCATGTCTACCCCTACCGCGTCCATTCATCCCGCACGGATCGCGCGTCTGTCGCGCAACCTTCCTTCGTTCTCCGCAACCAAGCTTGCCTCGGGCATGCAGGCGGTGACCACCACTGTGATGGCACGCGGCGCGGTGGTGATCACGCGCCACGAGCGGCCCGCCATGGTGCTGATGTCGGTGGAGCGCTATCTGCAGATGGAGCAGGCGTCCGAGCCAGACCTTGATGCGCTCACGCACCGCTTCGACGACATGTTTGCGCACATGCAAGGCGAGGCAGCCGCTCAGGCGATGGCGGATGCCTTCGCCATGGATCCTTCGGAACTCGGCGAGGCGGCGATGGCGGCGGCCACCGCCTAGCCCCGCGATGCGACGAGTCGTTGATCGCTGATGCCAGCGCGCATTTTTGTGCTTGCCGGCGTCAACGGGGCCGGCAAGAGCAGCGTGGGCGGCGCGGCCCTGCTGCACAAGAAGGTCGACTATTTCAACCCTGATCTGGCCGCGCGCGTGCTGCTCGATGCCAACCCGCGGTTGGCGCCCGAGGCTGCCAATGCCCAGGCCTGGGAAATCGGGCGCAAGGGTCTTGCGCGGGCTCTGGCCGAGGGCCAAAACTTCGCCTTCGAGACGACTTTGGGTGCCCGCACGATCTCCCAAATGCTGGTCGACGGCGCACGTCTGGGGGCGCAGGTACATCTCTGGTACGCCGGGCTGTCCTCGCCCGAACTCCATCTGCAACGCGTGCGCTCCCGCGTGGTCGCCGGAGGCCATGACATTCCCGAGGCGAAGATTCGCGAGCGTTATGAGACCAGTCGCGCCAACCTGATCCGGCTGCTGCCGTGGCTGGCGAGTCTGCGCCTTTACGACAACAGCGCCGAGGGCGATCCCAAGGCCGGATGCAAACCCCAACCTCGGCTGCTGCTGCACATGGAAGGCGGCCGCATCGCGTTTCACATTCCGCTGGACCAGGTGCCGCAATGGGCCAAGCCGATCATGGCCGCCGCGTTGGCTTAGCTTTTTCGGGGGCCGTGCCGATCGGATCGTTCGTGAACTGCCGCGGCCAGCAACGACGTAGGCACCTCGTCCCGTCGCGCCCGCACAAGGGAGCATGGGGACTGTGCACTGCCAGCACCATGCCGCGTCAGCGCTGCGCCCGGTCGGAAAACCGTCCCCTGGAGCCTGTCGCTCGCGTTCGCGTTCGCGGTCACCGAGGCACGCGACAGCACAGAGCGTGCGCGGGGCAGCGTCTTTCTTGGGACGCGCGGTGACGGGTGTGGGACCGTCATTGCCGATCTCTCGGCCTGAAAGCAAGACCTGACCTTGGCGATGCGCAGATGAAGGGTCGATGGCGCTCGACGGCGCGCCGCCTCGGACCAAAGCTTCCTGCGTCAGCCCTGACTCGTTGCGTCTCGCCCTGACCGCATCTCCCATTTGACGAAGCGTGGAGACGGCCGCAGGGGCACAGCCCGGACCGAAGTGCACGATGGGACGATTGCCGCGCCCAGCGCTGGCTGTCCGTCGCCCAAAGTATGGGGACGCCAAACGGCCGGCAGAGCAGCCGCGAACTCTCTCGTGCTGACCATGCCGAGGTGGCGTGTTCGGCGGCGGGGCTGGTGCGCTGACGTCGGACGGATCGGATGCAGGCACGCTCATGGCGCTTTGCGAAGGGCGGGTGGGCTTGCCTGTGAGCCCTGAGGCAACCCCTCGTTCTCGCGTTCAAGGCCCTGCGCGCTGCGCGTGCTCGGCGCGTGCCGCGCCTGCGGCGGCCTGGAGCGCTGCGCTGCGACGGGGTGGCGGGGTCTCGCAGGCGATCCCGCCTGTCTCAACCACAGGAGTTCGTCACCATGAACGTTTCCATTTCCTCCGTTGTCGCTGTTGCTGTTTCTTCAGAGACATCCCTGACGGCGCACCGGCGATTGCCACCTTGAGCGCGCGCGAGCGCAGCGTGCTTGAGGCGCTGCGGCCGTTTCTCGGCGCCGATGCGGAGGTGCTCTGCGAGGCGCAAGGCCGCTCGCTGCACAAGCCGGTCTGCTTCGCACGTGACTCATCGCTGCCGGGTTGCGTGCAGTTGGCTAGGCACACGAGAGCTTCTCGGTCCTGTCCCTGTCGGCTACGAGGGCGAGCCCACTCAAGCTGAAGATGCGCTGCACGAGCCTCTGATGGCGCACGGTTCGCGACCCAACTGCGAGCCTCCTGGCTCGATTCCACCCAGGCGCAGGAAAACTCGATCAATTCCGTGTCGAGTCGAGAACCGGCCTCCAACTGAGCCGCACATATGGCATGGGCTTTGAACCGTCGGGCTGGTCGAAACAAAGCGCTTTCGGGGCCAACTGATTTCGAAATGTAGCTGACCTGCATCGATCAGTAGGGAGCGAGCGCGATCTGACCTGCCGCTCCCGGCCGTACCAGAGTAATGGCAGTGAGGGCCGTCAACTTGGAGAATGACGGACATGAGAAAGTGAATCGCCCCCGGCTGTCATCGAGGCCGGTTGGCTTGAGTCATGCCGCCATCGTGGCAGCCTTGTCGGCGGTCGCCTGCAGTCGTTTGCCTCACCTTCTGCGGGCGGGATGCAGTGTGTCGATGTCGTCGGCGATCACGGACAGTGATACCGGCAACAATGTCCACGCACCATCCGCAGATTCCGCAACGGACGCACTACATCGTGGTGATCGCGCCGGCCTCACCGACGAGCTGCCAAGGCAGTCCCGGTATCAGCGCATTGAACTGCGGCCGGCTCATCGTCAGCGTTCCATCGATGTTCTTGGGCCAAGCGAACTTGCCGCTGTTCAAGGATGCGGTCGTCAATGTCGAGATCGGCCAGCTGGCGAGCCCGGCGGCAAACGGGGGCTGGCCCGGCAAGACTTCGCGTCCGCGAGCGTCTACTAGAGTACGGGCATGTCCTTCTGCCCATGTGATCGCCTCGCCCGTTCCTTGGCCGTCAGCGCTCTTGCCTTCGGGCTCGCCGCGGCGGCCCCTGCACAGTCGACGCCTTTGGACGATGGCGAAACGCTCCCCGCCATCACCGTGAATGCCAGGGGCCGTTCGGAATCCACCCAGCAAGTACCGGTCCCGCTGACCTCGATCAATGGCGAGGCCCTCGAGACTCAGCGAAGCTGGCGGCTCGAAGAGCTGCAGCAATGGTTGCCGAGTACCAGCATCACCTTCGGCGATCCGCGGCAATCGGCCATCGCGGTGCGCGGCATCGGCAGGAATCCATCGAACGATGGCCTCGAGGGCAGCACGGGCATCTACCTCGACAACGTCTACCTGGGCCGCGCGGGCATGGCGACGTTCGATCTGCTCGACATCGAGCGCGTGGATCTGCTGCGCGGGCCGCAAGGCACGCTTTTCGGCAAGAACACGACCGCCGGCGTGCTGGCGTTGCACACGCGTCCACCAAGCCGCGAGACCGAGCGCAGCCTGCAACTCTCGATCGGGCAGCGCGGCCTTGCGCAGGGGCAAGTCATCTTCTCGGGCGCCTTGTCGGAAGAGACGGCGGGCCGACTGCTGATGTACGGCACCCATGAAGGCGGCACCATCGAGAACATCTACGACGGCGGCCGCGTCAACGGAGGCAATCGATTCGGCATTCGCGGCCAATGGCTGCTGCGTCGTGGCGACGCCTTCAGTCTGCGCCTGATCGCCGATGCGCACCGCGAACGCTCCACCTACGGCACACGCGTCATCTACTCGCTGGGAAGCGGATCGGCGCTGGCCCGCGCACTGGCCGGCGGCGCCACCGGCATCGTCACCGACCCTAGGCGCTATGCGGTCAATACCGACGGCGTGGAGCGCGTCGATCTTGAGCAGGGTGGCGTGTCGGCCGAAGCGAGCTGGAAGCTCGGGAGCGGCGCCACCGTCACGTCCATCACTGCCGGCCGCTCATGGAGGTTCGTGCCGACGACCAACGACAACCTCAATATCCCCGTGCTGATCGACGGGGGTTCCCGCGTGCGCCAGCAGCAGTTCTCGCAGGAGTTGCGCTACGCGGGGCCCAGCGGCGGCGTGGTCGACTATGTGATGGGCGCGTTCTACATGCGCCAGCGCATGCGCAACGAGATATTCACCGTGTTCGGTCCGCGGGCAGACATCGTTCTGCAGGGAACGTCCTTGCCGGTGCTCGCCAACGCGAGCACTGTGAGCTTCGGCGCGCTCGACACGGAGAGCTTCGCGCTTTTCTCCCAGGCCACGTGGCACGCCACGTCCAGGCTCGACCTCACGGCCGGCCTGCGCATCACGCAGGAGCGCAAGGACGGGCGCACCCATCGCGGCGACTCGACCGGTGGTGCCGCTGCCACCGCGTTCCTGCGCAATCGTCCGATCGTGCTCGGTGCCTACGATACCGGCTCGCTGGCGATCCGAAAGACCAGCCCATCGGCGCTCCTGAGTGCGAGCTACCGGCTGGACGACGACGCGATCGGCTACGTGAGCTTTTCGCACGGCGAGCGGTCGGGCGGGATCAATCTGGCGGGGCCGGGTGCCGCTCCCGGCCCGCTCGGCGCCTCGTCGCTGATCATCGGGCCTGAACGTGTCGACAGCCTGGACGTCGGCGTCAAGAGCAGCTTGTGGAATGATCGCCTGACACTTAACCTGAACGTCTTCCTGGCAGGCGTACGCGGCTACCAGACGTCGATGTTCGTGCCCGCCGGCGCAGGCGCGGGCAACTACGTCGAGATCCTCACGAACGCGGGCGATCTCGGTAGCCGGGGACTGGAGCTGGATGCTACTGCGCGACTGGCGCGCGGGCTGACCGTGTGGGCGAACGCCGCCTTCAACGATGCACGCTATCGACGCTACGAGGACGCGCCTTGTCCGTCAGAACGCGCGTTCATGCCGCAGGGGCGCTGCAGCCTGACCGGACGGCAGGTTGCCGGGGCGCCGCGCTGGACATTCAACGTGGGCGCCGAATACCGCAGGTCCGTGAGCCCCACCACCCAGCACTTCGTTTCAGCGGCATACGCGTGGCGGTCCACACAGGATGGCACGCTCGACGGGTCGGTCCACTCGCGCATCCCAGCCTACGGCCTGCTGAACCTCGCCGCCGGTTGGAAGGTCGCACGGGGCAATGAAATCTGGAGCATTTCGCTCTGGTTGCGCGACGCGCTCGACAAGAAGTATTTTCCAACCGTGGCTGCCACCGCGAACGGTGCCTACGTGGCCTCGGTCGGCACGCCGCGCACCCTTGGACTGACGGTGCGGTTGGACTACTGACCGTTCCCGTGCGTTCCCTCAAAGCGCCGGCGATGCACAGTAAGCAATGGGATGGACACCTCCTGAGCGCTTCTAATGGTCGTGGCGCGACGCGAGGGTTTTACGTGGGTCAGTCTGACCGAAATCAGGGGGGTTAGAGGGGCAATTTCTGGTGGCAATGGACAGCCAACGTTCATACAGCTTTCGAGATGGTTGGACTGGACGTTCACGGTGCGGTGACCGACAGCCCCGGTAACCCCGTCGGCGACGGACGGCGTTCAAGCAAGTTCTTGCGTTGTTCGACGGATCGGGCCACCAGCCCTGCTGTGCAAAGTTGCTCCAGCCATGGGCCGGGGTCTTTCGCATGTCTCAGTACCACACGAGCGCCGTGAACAATCAAGGTGCGCAGGTAGGTGTCGCCCCGCTTGGAGATCCCCAGCAGAGTCACCCGGCCACCTGTGCCCGGTTGCTTGGGCACCAGACCCAGCCAGGCACAGAATTCGCGCCTTGACTTGAATGCCTTGGGTTCTCCCATCGTGGCGACAGCCGCTGTAGCCAAGAGCATGCCGACTCCGGGCATCGCCGCCACACGCTTCATGTCCACGTCAATGCGCAGAACCTCAGCAAGCCTCACCTCGATGGCCTTAATGTCTATCGCCAATTGCGTGATGCGCTGGGCCCGCTCGCGCAGGCTGTCGGCGACATACTGTGGAACGCTGTTGGCAAGCGCCTCCAGCGCGAGCTCCAACTCGCCCAACAGCGCCTTCTTGCCTCGCCTGAAGGTGGCCCCAGACTCATAGAGCGGCCCCCGCAACGCACTGATCTGCGTGATCTTCATCCGCATCAACATCTCCCGCTGACGTTGCAAGGTGAGCGTGGCTTGTTGCGCGAGCGTCTTCGCGCCCACAAATTTGGTGCCCGGCTGTTGCATCGCCAGCCAGATGGCGCGTGCGTCCGTGGCGTCGGTCTTGTTGCCGTTCACGAACGGGCGCACGGCCTTGGCATGAATCAGCCGCACGGCATGGCCCTGCGCCGTCAACACACGGGCCCAGTGGTGTGCTCCGCCGCAGGCTTCGATACCGATCAGGCAAGGCGCACGATTGGCGAAGTGCCCTAAAACCTTGGCCCCGCTTGAGCTGCACATTGACGATCTCACCTGTGCTCATGTCCACGGTGCGAAGCTGGAACGCATTCTTGGCGATGTCCAGCCCAATGACCTGCAGGTCGCTCATCTGGCCGATGATTTGCCCGCGCTTTGTGCAGTACGACGATGCATGACGGAACCTCGCTGGTGATTGTGAAGACATTGATCTATCGCGACCCCATGGGCACTTTGATGCCGTATCCAGTCGAGGGCCAGCTTGTCTAGCGGGCAAGCCACACGCCCACAACGGTCGCGCTGTTCATCTCGGTACTCGTGGCGGCGTTTGAGCTGCCGGTAGGCAGGGAGGCATCCATTACATCTCCTGGTAGTCCAAGTTTTTGTCCGCATCCCGGGTCGATGCAACACGCCAAGAACTGCGTAGGTGGACGGAGTGTTACTAATGAAGCACCTGACACGAACTTACTGCACGGACAGCCAGAGGGCATGGACCTGAGTGGGCCTGCGTGAGGCGCTTTCCCCTTCCCGAGGCCGCAGTCGGTGCGAAGGCCATGGGCCGTGTTCCCGCATGCAGTGCGACGGTCATATGCCTGGCTCGAGCGGCGCAGCCGGGAGCGTAAGGCGGAATGTCGACCCGCTGGTGCCTGTTTCGTGCAGGATCACGTCGCCGCCGTGGCGCATCGCGATCTCTCTCGCCAGGTGAAGCCCCAGTCCGGTGCCGGCCACTGCGCTCGCGGTTTTCGCCCGGAAATATTTCTCGAAGATACGGGCTTTGTCGGCCATTGCGACTCCAGGTCCGCGGTCGATCATGTCGACCTGCACGATGTCGCCAGTCTGCCGCAGCACGACATGTACCGGTTGCTCCGGCGGCGAGTATTTCAACGCGTTCTGCATCAGGTTCTGCAGTGCGATCTCGAGCAGCGCTCGATCGCCGCGCACCTTGGACAGGGGTTCACGCACGTCGACGAACAGGCGCGTAGCGCCGGGAAAGTGGAAGCTCTCGCACAGGCCGCGCGCGAGCGCCGCCATTTCGAAGGTTTCGAGGCGAAGCACCCGGTTCTCGGGCTGGAGGCGGTCGGCCAGCAGGATGTTCTCGATCAGCATGGTCAGGCGCTGCACGGCGCGCCGGATTCGCTCGGTGCGCTGCTTCACCACGGGCTCCCCGCCGAGCTTCGAGATGTCGAGCGATTGCGCCGCGCCGTCAATCACTGACAAGGGCGTGCGGAACTCGTGCGACACCATGGAGACGAACTCGCGCTGCTGCACGATCGCCTGGCGCTCGACCTCGAGCGACTCACGCAGCCAGGCCTCCAGACGGGCGCGGGCCGCGATCTCCTCATGCAGCGCGGCATTGGTCTGTTGCAGTTCGGCGGTGCGCCGCACGACCGTACCTTCGAGAGCCTGTTCGGCTTCCAGCCGCACTGCGCGCACACGCTCGCGCTCGGCGCGGTAATCGCGCTCGGCGCGCCGCGTCCGGTCGGCCACGGCCACATTCAGCAGGACAAGGTGGCACATGGTGCCGAGCCAATAGATGCGGTCAGGCGGCACGCCGGGCATCCCATCACCGAGCCAGAGCTTCAACAGGCCGTAGAGCCCGAGCACCGTTCCCACCGCGAAGGCCGAGGCCGGAAGCAGGTACTGGAACTGGCGCCGCACGAAGAGCAGGTAGCAGACGAAGACCGTGCCGAACAGCGTCGACGCGGTGCTGCCCGCGCTCGCCCAGGTCGCCATGGCCGCTTGATGGCCTACCAGGGTTAGCACGAGCGCAGCGAAATTGAACACCACCACCGCATTGAAGAAATATGCCGCAGGCGGCCAATGGCGCCGGAACTGGAAGATGCGCGACATGAACGCGGTACCCACCATGTTGAAGAAGCAATTGACGGCAAGCAGCGTTTGAGCGACGCGTTCGGGTCGAGCGTCGAGGAACCACTGCGCAGCGAACCCTTGGCGGTTGATCGACAGAGCCGCGATGCAGAGCACGTACAGCGCGTAATGGGCGTACAGCCCGTCCCGCAGCCAAGCCCCGAAGATCAGATTCATGCAGATGGCGAGCAGGACGGCGCCTAGCAGCATGCCCATGATGGTGTAGTCGGCCGTGCGGTCGTGCTCGAAGCCGACAGGCTGCCACAGGTCCAGTTCGGCCCGCAGCGACGGCCCATCGTTGCGCACCCTTAGGAAATAGACAGCTGGCTCGGTCGAGATGTTGAGCGGGAACACGAAGTTGTGGTCGTGGATCTCGCGCGTCGCGAACGGGCGGGCGTCGCCGAGCGGCGTCTCGACGAATCCGCCGCGCCCGTCCGGCGCATACAAGGTGGCTTCATGGATGCGCGGCGGTCGCACGCGCAGCAGCCATCGTGCGGGCGCGTCGACCGTGCGCGCGAGCGAAAATCGCAGCCACACGGCGTCGCGGCTGAAGCCTTCCTGCACCGGCCCTTCGAGCGACTCGAAGCCGCTCTGCTGCGCGCCGCGCGCGACGTCGGCGATACGCCACCCGCCCGAGGGGTCGCGCTGGATCTCAAGGTCCCCGGAGAGTTGAACGCCGCGGCCGAGGCCGTCGGAAGCCGACAGGACCAGCGCCCTGGCGGGCATCGCAAAGCACCACAGCAGCAGGAACAGAAGAGCGAGCAGGCGTCCCGGATCTGCCCGGGTGGTTTTGACGTCGAGGCGCATTGGGACGCGACTTTATACTTTCCGCGCATGCCATCCCCGAGCCAGCGTACCGGTCTTCTCGTCCACGTGATCGAGGACGACGAAGACATCCGTGCAGAAACCGTCTTCGCGCTCGGAGAGCTTGGCTTCGACGCGGAGGGCTTCGCCGACGCCCCGTCGTTCTACAAGGCGTTCGCGGTCCAGGCCTGCGACATCGCCGTGGTGGACATCGGCCTGCCGGGTGAAAGCGGACTGTCGATCGTGTCGCATCTGCGAGCAGCCCGCGGCGTGGGTATGGTGCTGTTCACGGCCCGCGGCAGCGTGCAGGACCGGGTGCTGGGGCTGCGCGAGGGCGCCGACGCCTACCTCGTGAAGCCGGTGAACATGATGGAATTGGCGGAAACGCTCCGGGCCGTCGGACGGCGACTGCATGCCGAACGGGGCGTCGGGCCATCGTCGCCTGGGTCGACCGACCCTCCGGCAGCGCAATGGTCATTGAGGGAAGGCGGTTGGGTGGTCAGCGACCCGGACGGCCGCCGCATGACGCTCACGGCCACCGAGCGTTCCTTTCTCGGTTGCCTTTTCCAGCGCCGTGGCGCGGCGGTGAGCCGCGACGACTTGATCGTCGCGCTGGGCGGCGACTTGTTCGACTTCGATCAACACCGGATCGATGCGATGGCAAGCCGCCTGCGTCGCAAGGCCGAAAAGCTGGGCATGCGTTTGCCGGTGCATTCGGTTCGCGGTACGGGCTACGTCTTCGCGAGTTAGTGCCTCGACGCTGGCAAGGTGCCAGCGTCTGCCAGGCTGCACGGTCAGAAACGGTGAGGAACCGTCAGAAAAGGACCATGCTTGTGGGCGACGGAGACGGCACGATGCAGGTCGAACCACGACGAATCTGCCCGATACATGTTCACGAGATTGCTGGAGCGGCCACATTGCGGGATCGCAGCTGCCCGCCATTCACACGCCAGCGCTGGCGCGAGGCATGTCTCGTCGCTTCGGGCCGCGGACCGGTCCGGCGTTTCGGCCGCTCCCGGGCACATCCTGGTCGTTGAAGGAGGCGCGAGGGACCAGCAAACAATCCTGACGGTGTTGCGCCAGGCGGGGCACCGCATCAGTCTGTCTGCCGAGGGCATCGAGGGCTACCGTCGCACTACCGCGCTCCAGCCCGACCTGATCCTGCTGGATGTGGGCCCCGGCGTGGCGACAGGCCTCGCGACGGCGCGGCTGTTGAGCGCAGATCCCTCGACCTCGCACATTCCGGTGATCTTCATGACCGCCGGCGCCACCCTCGATGAGCGGCTTGAGAGCATTCAAGAAGGCGCGGTCGACTGTGTGGAAAAGCCGCTCGAGGCCGACGAACTGCTGATGCGCGTGGCAGTTCACCTCGCGCTAACGCGGCGCACAAACACCGTCGTTCAACATCGGGACCAGAATTTGGACGATGACCGCGATGGCGGCATCGAGCGTGTGGCATACGACGCGGAAAAAGTCCTGGTGCAGGCCGCGTTGCGAATCGTCGAAGCCGACCTGGCCAATGTCCCGCCGCTTCCGGTGTTGGCGGCTCAGGTCGGCACACATGAGAAGCGCCTGTCGTGGGCGTTCCGCGCGCACACCGGGCAGACGGTGTTTGAATTCGTGCGTGCCGCAAGGCTGATGCGAGCTTGCACGCTCCTGCAGGCATCCGCCCTCAGCATTGATGAGGTGGCACTGACCGTGGGATTTTCCGGGGCGGCCAACTTTTCTACCGCGTTCCGCGCGCGTTTCGGTTGCACGCCTTCCTTCTATCGCAAACAGGATGCGCTTTCGCGACCTGCACCCCCGTCAAAGGCCTGCCTGTACAGCTGCGGTCCGTCATGAAAGATCTTTCGACCTCCGGCGGCCGGTTGTTCTGCGTGAGCGTTGAAGGCCCGCAAGCGACGCTCAGCGACACCATGGTCGCTGCACCCCTCTATTTGCAGTCGCTTGAGGGCCACTTCGACAGTGCCGAGAAAATGCTGCTTTGCTTTCGGGCTTGGCAGGAGGATTCCCAGCAACGACCGGCAGATGTCTCCGATCAGCAGCTGGAGCGTGTGATGCGCTGGAGGGCTGCACATGGCCTTGCACACCAGAAAGCCAAGCCCTGGCTGAGCAACCCGGAAGACCAGTCCTTTCGGCTTTATGTCGTTTCGGACGTCTAAGACCTCGTCTCAGTGAACTGGAAGCGTGGTGGTTCCTGTGGGGCGATTCGATGTGGGTGCCGCAACAATGCTCCAGCGATGAACTTGGTGCAGACAGCAAACCGCGTGGGACCAATAAGATCGCGTGCCAACCAACCCGAAGCTGACCAGCCGCAGCAGCTCCGCATCTTTGGCTGACAAGGACGGCTTGCAGCGGCCAAGTGTCGGTTTGCATTCACCGGCGAGCTGTTGCTCCGAATTCGGATAGCAAGTCCAAGAGTGCATCCGTCTCAAGCAGCTTATCCAGATGCTTGTTGAACCCCGCTGCCAATGCGCGTTTGCGACCGTGAGGCCCCGCAATGCATCTTGCGCAGCTTGCGCATCTTGCCGAGCATCGCGGATCCGTCCATGCCGGGCTGCCGATATCCGACACGATCGGGTCAAACTGATTTACTACGACCAGTGCGCTCGCTTCCTTTGCAGTGCCCGCTGTAGTGACGCGCGCCCCTTGGGCCGCACGAAGCGCATCGAGCATCTTGAGGGATTCTCGGTCGTCATCCACGAAAAGCAGGCTCACGTTGGCGCCGACCGCAAACTGAGCGGCTCAGTTCTACTTCGGCGCGGACACCCTAATGGTCCGACCTGTCCTGAGCGCAGCACGCAGGCCGTGTCTTGGCACCCCTTCGGTGCGAACTCAGATGCCCAGCCAGGCCCGCAGCGCAGCCCGACTGCTCACGCCCGCGCGGCTGTAGGCGTTGCGCAGGTGCACCCGCACCGTGGCGGGGGACAGGCCGAGCCGAAGGCCGACGTCCTTGCTGGAATGCCCCACGCAGTAAAGCCGCGCGATCTCGGCTTGCCTCGGGGTCAGCGCTGCGATGCCGTCGCGCGCTGGACTGCGACGCAGGGCGACGCGCAGGCCGCTGCCGTCGTGGCCTACCTCCATCGACCACCCGGCGGCTTCCAGCAGGCGCAGCGCACCCCGGTGGCCGGCCAGCCATGCCTGCGGCAGGCGCGGAGAGATCGCGCCCGCCAGCGCCGCAAGCGCCGGCCAGGCGGCGCAGAAGGCGCGGTTGGCGAACAGCACCCAGCCGTCCGCGTCGGTGAGGGCCAGCGGATGCGCTTCCTCGTCCAGGCCCTGGCGGGCGTGCGCATACAGCCGGTTCACCAGCAGCGACTCGCGGATCTGCGGCGTGAGCGCGGTCAGCGCGCGCGCGTCGCGCTCTGTGTGCGGCGGCGAGCCGGGCCCGCGGTTGAGGTACAGGTGCACGAAGGTCTCGCTACCCTCGAAGGGAATCGCCACGCCCATCTGGTGGACGATGCCGTGGCACGAGAGGAATTCGCGCCAGGCCGGCGGCGTTCGCTGCCAGCGCGGATCGTCGTCGTTGGCGATCGCGGCCTGCTCGGGCTGCGCGCGCATGGCGAACGTGATGAAGTCCAGTTCCGCCCCGTTGATCCGGTTCCACTGCTCGCTCATCGCGGCCAGGTCGTAGCCGATGCCCACCGAGCAGACGAAGCTGCGCGGATGCCACGTGTTGATGGCGCCGTGATCGGCGCGGAACTCGTCCAGCAGGCGGCGCAGCAGCTCGTGCTGGAAGCGTTCGCTGCCGGTGTTGCGGGCCAGGCGCAGCAGCGACAGCGGCTCGGCTGTACGGGTGGGGCGGGCGTCGGAATCGGAGGGTGGTGTCCGTGAGGGCATGGCACGCGGGTCGCGATCGGGGAGGCGGCGGGCGGGGAGGCCCAGCCAGGGCGCCGCAGGCTACCACAAAGTATGGTATGGGCCGGGCACGCCGCGCGGGCAGCATCGCCCGAGCGGCTTCCAGAGCCGCGCGAGCGAGGAGAACAGACCATGAAACGCCAACCATCACCGCGCCTGGCGCCTGCCGCGCAGCTGCTGTGCGCCCTGAGCCTTTGCACCGTGCCTGCCGTGCAGGCCCAGGTGCTCAACCCCAACGTGTGTCCGGGCGGCACGCTCTACGGCAGCCGCGACGACGGCGCGTATTCCGGCTTCAGCAGCGCACCCAATGTGGTGCAGGCCGACTGTCACAGCAACATTGCCGGCGGCGCCGAGTCCCAGGCCGGCATCGACCTGTCCACGGGCAACATCGCCATCGGGCGCTTGACCACGGCTTACGGGGGCAATGCGTCGGCCTACGGCATTCGTGCTCAGGCGGGCGCCAATGGCGCGACCGCCATGGGCCTGAGCAGCAACGCGAGCGCGAACTCGGCCACCGCGATCGGCTCGTTCACCGAGGCCAGCGCCGGCTCGGCACTGGCGATGGGCAACGTCGCCAAGGCCAGTGGCGAATCCTCGGTGGCCATGGGTTATCGCAGCGCGGCCTCGGCCGTGGAGGCGGTGTCCATCGGCGCGGACAGCGCGGCCAGCGGTGAGCGCGCTGTCGCGGTAGGCAGCGACAGCCAGGCGAGTGGCGTGCGGGCCAGTGCCTTGGGCGTCAACAGCAAGGCCCGCGCTGAGCGCAGCCTCGCCGTCGGTTCCGACAGCGACGCCAGCGGATATGGCAGCGCCGCGCTGGGTTCGGCGGCGCGCGCGTCCGGCGACGGCGCCATGGCGCTGGGCTACGCCAGCTTCGCCAACGCCGACGCAGCACTGGCGATGGGCCGCAATGCGTGGGCCAGTGGTCTGCGCTCCATGGCCCTGGGCGCGTTGAGCACCGCCAGCGGCGAGAACTCGGTGGCCATCGGCGCCCAGAGCAGCGACGGCGGCCGCGGCAACGTGGTGTCCTTCGGCTCCGCGGCCAACCAGCGCACGCTGACCAACGTCGCGGACGTCGAGGCCAGCGGTCAGGTCAATGCCGGCACGCTGTCCGTCGGCGGCGGTGCGGTGGTCGGCGGCCAACTGGTCACGCAGGGCGGCATCGACAATCGGGGCGCAGGCATCGTCAACGCCGGGCGCATCAGCGGAGTCGTTGCCGGAAATGTCAGCGCCACCTCGACCGACGCGGTCAACGGGGCGCAGCTGTATGGCGTGCGCACCACCGCCGAACAGGCCCTGACCCTGGCGACGAACCAGGGCGCTCAGGTGATCGACATGACCCAGCAGCTGCAGACCCACACGACGCAGATCCAGGAGCAGTCGGTGCAGCTGCAGGCGGTGGTGAACGGCCAGCTGGGCGTGTGCACCGTGAACGGCGGGGCGCTGCGCTGCTCGGTGGCAGGGCAGGCGCCGGCCAGCGCCAGCGGCATGGGGGCCGTCGCCGTGGGCATCGGCGCCTCGGCGCAGGGCGATGGCGCACAGGCCATCGGCCGGGATGCACAAGCGCTCCATGCGGGCTCGCTGGCGATCGGCGACGGTGCGCGGGCCCTGGCCGACCCGACCACGGCCATCGGCGCAGCCTCGCTGGCCAGCGGCGTCAATGCCGTGGCGCCGGGCGCGAACGCTCGGGCGGTGGCCCCGGACTCGGTCGCGCTGGGGCAGGGCTCGGTGGCGGACCGTCCTTCCACGGTGAGCGTGGGCAGCGCGGCGGCGCCGCGCCAGATCGTCAACGTTGCGCCAGGCACCCTGCCCACCGACGCAGTCAACCTCGCGCAACTGGAGCGCACGAGCGCGCAGTTCGGCGCCCAGCTGCAGGCGGTGCGCGACTTCGCGGCACGCGGTGTCGCGCAGGCCATGGCGATGCCGTCGGTGCCGATGCTGCAGGCCGGCCGCCGTTGGTTCGGCGCCGCGGCGGCCCACTATGCGGGCCAGAGCGCCGTGGGTGTGGGCTTTGCCTACCAGCTGGACGACCACTGGCAGATGGGCGGCGGACTCTCCGTCGCCGCCGGCTCCGGCGCACAGGTCGGTGCAAGGGTGCAGGCCGGCTACCAGTGGTAGCCGGCAGGCGGGCGCGTCCGCGCCGGGCTGCCTGCTCCAGCGCCAGTCCTCGATGTCCGGGATGGTCGATGTGAATTGGGAACGTCTTATATGGGCGCCTCCCGGATTGCAAGAACTCGTGTGTGTGAGGATTCATGAGGCAGGACTGCAGTCTTATGTCCGGCCTGTTGTGCAGGCGGGTATGCCTGCTGGCCCTGATGGTTTCCGCTGACGAGTCTCCCATCTGATCAACGAGCTTGGCGCTCTTTTTCCCTATCGGAGTGTCCTCGTCCCGGTCCGACCTGTCTGGCCCATCCCACGCGTGGCCGCTTGCTCTCCTTCAAACTGGCTGTATCGTTCTCTTCGTCGTCAGTGCACGGCCTGCCACGCCTCGGGGCGCCAGGCTTGACCGCGTGCCAGCACCGCCCATATCGTTCGCGCCAGCTTGTTCGCCACCGCGGCGACAGCCACGCTGTAAGGTCGGCGCTGCAACAAAGCTGTCAGCCATGGCCATGTTGGGCCATCCTTGGATCTGATCACGACGGCTCGGGCACCGTGCATCAGCAACGTTCGCAGGTAAGCATCGCCTCGTTTGCTGATGCCGAGCTGGCGTATCCGTCCACCGGTGGCGGTCTGGCGAGGGACCAATCCGATCCATGCAGCAAACTCCCGGGCGTCTTTGAACGCTGTCGGCGTACCCATGCTGGCGACGACGGCCGTGGCTGTGAGAAGACCAATGCCAGGGATCTCGGCGACGGCTTTGCAGGCCGGCATTTCGCGCATCTGCTGAGAGAGCCGTCGCTCGATGAGGCCGATGTCGGCCTGGAGTTGCTGGACTCGCCTGAGTTGCTCGTTCAGGCTTTCCATGAGCATCGCTGGCAACCGTGTCTTGCGTCGCACATGGCGTCGGGCAACGTCTTGAGCAACGCGGCATGACCCTCTGGCAGCACGATGCGGAATTCATACAGCAGTCCCCCCAAACTCGTTGGTTTGCATGATGCGGGTCTTCATGAGCTGTGCTTGCAGCCGGTGTAGTGACAGCACGATCTGCTTTGTCTCGGACTTGACGGGAACGAAGCGCATGCCGGGCTGCTGGCATGCCGTCCAGATCGCCTGAGCGTCCGCGGCATCGGTCTTGTTGCGCTGCACGAACGGACGGACCTTCCTGGGCGAGATAAGTCGTACCTCATGGCCCATTCCCATCAGCGCTCGACCCCAGTCATGAGCTCCGCCGCAAGCCTCCATCACGACCAGAACAACTGCGCGATTGGCAAACCATTCGAGCAACTTTGCGCACTTCAGCTGCAAGCGCTCGATGCAACCGGTGTCCATGTCGACCCAGTGCAGCTGAAACACCTTCTTGGCAATTCGACGGCAATGACGGTGCGCTCCATGATGGTCTCCATTCAATGTTGACGGTGGGATCGTCAATCTGGCACTAGCCGCAGTGCGGTGCAAGCAGCAGCAGCAGGAGGGAGGCGCCCATACCATCTGATCAAGTCCACCGATGGCCGACCTGAACGTTGATCACCCAGCTGAAGGAGCGCCAACGACGAGCAAAATCAGCTTTTCGGATGCTCAGCACGTCATTGAGCTCGGAGCAGTTGTAAGTTGTTTTGTTTCGGCCGCAAGGATTGGATGACCGCGTCGGATAAAGGTCGTCGACTGCCAATGAACCCGCTGACGTCAACGCGTGCGACAAGCACCTCTTGGATCTATCGCAGGTTGGCCGATCGGGCCACTTCGAGACCTGGCGTCCGACCAGCACCGTGCAAGCAACTTGTACCGCCTTCGCCGGCTAAGAAACGCGTAACAACCCCTGAGCCTGAACTCTGTCGTGTACTTCTCCATAAGCCCCTGGAAATTCGTCCAACTTCCGGGGTCAGCTCAAATCCGTGGGCTAGCCAGCTTTGTTATCTACTGCGCGTTCACTTCTTCGGCTTGGCGTGCCTTTCATTTGACGGAGATCGCGTAGCAAGGTCAAGCGAGGACGTCCAGGGGATGGCATTGGAGTGGTCCAGCGCTGCGAGTGGGCGCGGCGTAGCGGCAAGCAAGGCGCGCGTGTAGGCGTGCTGCGGGCGGTCGAACACCGAGTCGCGCGTGCCTTGCTCCACGATGCGGCCGCGCTCCATCACGATCACGCGGTCGGCGATCTGCTCGACAGCCGCCAGGTCGTGGCTGATGAACAGGCACGCGAAGCCGTGGTGGGCCTGCAGGCTCTGGAACAGTTTGAGCACTTGCGCCTGGATCGTCATGTCGAGTGCGGACACGGGCTCGTCGGCCACCACGAAGGCGGGTCGGCGCACCAGCGCCCGCGCAATGGCCACGCGCTGGCGCTGGCCGCCCGACAACTCGTGCGGATAGCGCGCGCCGAGCTGGGCCAGGCCCACTTCGTCGAGCGTTTCCGCGACACGGCGCATGCGCCCGGCGGCGTCGAGTTCGGGCAGATGGCGCAGCGGCTCGGTCACGATGTCGCGCACACGCATGCGCGGATCGAGCGACGAGAACGGGTCCTGGAACACGAGCTGGCACGTGAGCCGGAAGCGCTGCAGCGCAGCACGGCCAGCCGTGCGTACGTCGTCGCCACGGAACAGGATTTGGCCGGCCTGCGCGTCGGCCAGCCGCAGGATTGCGCGGCCCAACGTCGTCTTGCCCGAGCCGCTGCCACCCACGAGCGCGATCATCTCGCCCGCGTGGATGTCAAGGTCGAGCGAATCGATCACGCGTTGCGTCGGGTGGCGCTTGAACAGGCCTGTGCGTGCGCCCGGATAGCTCACGCACAGGCCGCGCACCTGCACGAGCGGCGCTCCGCTGCGCGCCACGCCGTCGCCGGATGCAGGCTTCCGGCGCGGTAGCGCATCGACCAGCTTGCGGGTGTAGGGCTCGCGCGGCGCCACCAGGATGTCGGGCAGCTTGCCGGTCTCGACCAGCTTGCCCTTCTCCAGCACGATGGCGCGCTGCGCATAGCGCCCAACCAGTCCCAGGTTGTGCGTGATCAGCAGCACGGCCGTGCCGTTGTCGCGCGCCAGCTCGACCATGAGGTCCAGCACCTCGCGCTGGCTCAGCGTGTCGAGCGCGGTGGTGGGCTCGTCGGCGATCAGGAGGCGGGGCTTGAGCAGCATCACGCTGGCCAGCATGATGCGCTGGCGCATGCCGCCCGAGAACTCGTGCGGGTAGGCGTTCATGCAGCGCTCGGGGTCGGCAATCTGCACGCGGCGCAACATGTCGAGGCAGCGGGCGCGGATCTCGGCGGCCGTGAGCGCGGTGTGCATGCGCAGCCCCTCCGCCATCTGCTCACCGATGCGGTGCACCGGGTTCAGCGACACCATCGGCTCCTGAAACACCATGCCGATGCCGGGCCCACGGATGGGGCGCATCTGTTTGGCGTTGCGCGCAGCCAGGTCCTCGCCGTCGAACACGATCTGCCCGCCGGTCTGTTCGATGCCCGGCGGCAGCAGTTGCAGCACGGCGCGCGCGGCCATGGTCTTGCCGCTGCCCGATTCGCCGACCACGGCCAGGAACTCGCCGGGGTGCACGTCGAACGAGAGGTCGTCGACCAGCGTCGCGCGGCCGCCTTGCAGTCCGATCTTCAGCTGGCGCACCGACAGCACGGCCTCGATATGTGAGAGATCGCGCATCATTTTTCGGTCCGTGGATCGAGCCGGTCGCGCAGCGATTCGCCCAGCAGGTTGATGCCCAGCAGCGTGAACGCGATGCACAGGCCCGGCACCACGCACAGCCACACGGCGGAGGCCATGTAGGGGCGGGCGCTGGACAGCATGTTGCCCCAGGTGGGCGCGGGCGGCGGCACGCCCAGGCCCAGAAAGCTCAGCGCGCTTTCCGACAGCAGCACCCAGCCGAACATGCTGGTGGCCAGCACGGCCACCGGCGCCACGCAGTTGGGCAGGATGTGGCGCCACATCGTGTAGCCCTCGGCGTTGCCGATCATGCGCGAGGCCTCGACGTATTCGCGCTCGCGCAGCGACAGCACCGTGCCGCGCACTACGCGCACCACCGACGGGGCATACGACATGCTCAGCGCCAGCACGATGCCCCACTGGTTGGCGCCCACGATCACCATCACGCCCAGCGCCAGCAACAGGCCGGGGAAGGCCAGCAGCGTGTCGTTGAGCGCCATCAGCACCCGGTCGGTCCAGCCGCGCAGGAAGCCGGCCACCACCCCGACCACCGTGCCGGCAGCCGTGGCCACGAGCACCGTGAGCAGCGCGACCAGGCAGCTGGTGGAGGCGCCGCGCATGGCACGGCTCACCACGTCGCGACCGAACTCGTCGGTGCCCAGCCAGTGCGCCATGGAGGGCGGCTGCAGCTTGCCGCGCAGGTCGAGGGCCAGCGGGTTGTAGGGCGTCCAGACGACCGCCACCACGGCCAGCAGAAGCACCAGCGCCACCAGTGTGCCGCCGATCAGCGTGTGAGTCTTGATTCGTTTCTTCATTGCACCGACACCCGGGGGTCGAACAGGGGATAGCAGAGGTCGACGATCAGGTTGATGACGACGTAGATGCAGGCAGTGAACAGCAGGCAGCCCTGCAGCACCGGGTAGTCGCGCGCGAAGATCGCATCGATCATGAGGCGGCCCAGGCCGGGCAGCGTGAACACGGTTTCGAGCACGGCGATGCCACTCAGCAGGTGGCCCAGGATCAGCCCGATCATCGTGAGCGTGGGATTGAAGGCGTTGGGCAGCACGTGGCGGCGCAGCACCTGCGCCTCGGGCACGCCCTTGGCGCGCGCATGCGTGACGTATTCGAGCCGCAGGATTTCGATGGTGCTGGCGCGCGACATGCGCGTGAGCACACCCGTCTCCACCAGCAGCAGCGTGGCCACCGGCAAGATCACGTAGTGCAGGCCCTGGCCGAAGTTCTCCGACATCGGTACATAGCCCACCACGGGCAGCCAGCCCAGGAACTGGCCGAAGAACATCAGCAGCAGCAGCCCGAGCCAGAAGCTGGGCACCGACAGCATCACCGTGGCCGCGCCGATGATGGCGAGGTCGGTCGGTTTGTCCTTGCGCCAGGCCGCGACGAGGCCGGCCGGCACCGCGATGAGCGTGGCCAGCGCCACGGCCGCAAGCACGATCACCGCGCTCACCTGAAAGCGCTCCCAGATCAGCGGCAGCACGGGCAGGCTGTTGGTGGTCGACAGGCCCAGATCACCGGCGAGCGCGTGGCGCAGCCACAGCCAGTATTGCGCGACCAGCGGCTGGTCGAGGCCCATCTGGTGGCGCAGCAGTTCGAGCTGCGAAGGGTCGGCGCCTTCGCCCAGCATGAGCTGCGCCGGATCGCCCGGAATCAGCCGCATGAGCGCGAACACCGCCACCGACACCAGCAGCAGCGTCGGGATCGTCATGCCGACGCGGCGAAGCAGGTAGGCCCACATGGCGTCCTCAGCCGCGCGCGTCGAGGCGCACGTTCCAGAAGCGCGGCTTGGCCGGCGCCCAGCCCTTGAAGCCCAACACGTTCTTGCGCAGCGCGGTGGCGTCGCTGGCGTTGAACAGCACCACCATCGGCACGTCCTGCAGCATCTGCTTGTGCATCTCGTCGAACAGCATCTGGCGGCGCGCCTTGTCCTGCGAGGTCATGCTCTCGGCGACGCGCGTCTGCGCATAGGGGCTGTCCCAGACCTTGCGCGGCTGCGAGGCCTTGTCGCCCGTGACCATCTCGTAGTTGAGCGACGGGTCGATGCGCGCCGAATAGATGAAGGCCATGCTCTGGTACTGGCCCTTGGTGTAGCGGTCGAGCTGCGTGGCCCAGTCGAGCACCTCCAGCTCGATATTGATGCCCGCCTCCGAGGCCATCGCCTGCACCAGCACGGCCGCGGAATACAGCGCCTCATAGCGCTTGTTGGCGATGAGCTTGATGGGCTGGCCGCGGTAGCCTGCTTCTGCCAGCAGCTTTTTGGCGGCCGGCAGGTCGCGCTTGAAACCGGTGGCCTGCGTCGCGTCGTAGAAGGGGCTGGTCGAAGGCACGACCGAGTTGTTGACCTTCGACAGGCCTTCCGTCACGGTGCGTGCGATCTCGGGCGTGTCGAGCGCCAGGGCCAGCGCGCGGCGCAAGCGCGCGTCCTTGAGCACAGGGTCTTGCGTCTGCATGAGCAGCGCGACCATGGTCATCACGGGCGTGGTGTCGACGGTGACGTCGCTGCGCCCGCGCATTTCGATCACGTCCGACGGGCTGGGGCTCACGAAGGCGTCGATGCCGCCGCTGTAGAGCGCGGCCTTGGCCGCCGCCGAGTCAGGAATGATGACGAAGCGCAGGTTCTCGATCTCGGCCTTCTTGCCGCCCGTGAAGCCGTCGCGCGGCTCGCTGCGCGAGCTGTAGCCGTCGAATCGCGTGAGCTCAATGTACTGGCCGCGCTTCCAGTCCTTGAACTTGTAGGGGCCGGTGCCCACGGGCTCTTTCCATTGGCCGTCGGCGCCCACAGAGCTGCGCTGCACGACGCCCGAGCTGCCGCAGTCGGGCCGCGCCATGGTCGTGAGGAAGAGCGCGGTGGGGCGCTCCAGCTTGAACACGACGGTCTTGGGGTTGGGCGCTTCGACCGAAAGAATCTTCGTCATGCCCTTGCCGTCGAACTCCGACAGGCAGCGCCAGCCGCTGCCGGGCTTCAGGTAGCGCTGCCAGCTCCACACCACGTCGTCGGCGGCCAGCGTGGCGCCGTTCTGGAACTTCACGCCGTCGCGCAGCGTGAAGGTGTAGGTCAGGCCGTCGGCAGAGGTGTCGACCTTGCTGGCCAGCATCGGGCCCACCGAGGTGTCTTCTCGCAGCGCCACCAGCCCTTCGACCACATGAGCCAGCACGTTGTCGGTGTTGTCGTCGCGGTTGCCGCCGGGGTCGGTGGAGCGGATGTCGGAGTTGATCTGGATGCGCAAAGTCTGGCCGGCACCCGTGCCGCCTTGGGCCTGCACGGCACCGGCGGCAAGGCACAGCAGCGAGAGCGCGGCGCCGCGCAGCGCGAATAACGAACGGGAAAGATGCGGATTCATGGCGGCACTCCTGGCGTGGGCTGGGCGAAACATCAGAGCGAAAGAGTCAGAGCGAATATTCGGTGAAACGGTGCGCCTTGAAGGGTGCCGGCGCGATGAGCATCCTTCGTGCCGCCGGGTCCATCACGATGGTCGCCACGGTGGCCGACGACGCGCCGCCTGGCCCCGCGCTCGGGCTGCGGCATACGGCGCGCGGCGCACCGAAGCGGTCCTGCAGTGCGGCCATCACGTCGTCTTCGGTCAGATCGCCGGAGCGCTGGTGCAGCGCCTCGGTCACGCGGCGGTCGCGGTAGAGCGAATCTGGCGTGGTCTCCAGGCTGCGGTCGACCACGCGGGCCAGCGCAGCTGGTGTCTTGAAGTGGTTGGCGTGCACGAGGATACCGGCCTCGGGCTGCTGCCAGAACACCTGCTGCGGGCACGTCTCCAGGCTCACGGCCTCGCCCTCGGCGTGCGTGAGGATCATGTTGTTGGAGATCGAGCGCGCCGTGCGACACACCACGCCGAGCGCGTTCGCATACAGTTCCGACTGCAGGATGCCGCGGCGGATCAGTGCCAGTGGCACGCCCTGCTGCGCACCGTCGCCGTCGGCCTTGATGAAGTTGCCGGTCACCGCAATGCCCGCGCTGTTGAGCCCCGCGCGCGCCAGCGTGCCGGCCTCCGCGAAGGTCAGCATGGCCGGGCCCTTGGCGGGCTGGATGCGCAGCACCACGCCCAGTTCGAGGCTTTCCACACGCCAGTCCCAGTTCTGCGCGTGGATGAGCTTGCCGCTGCGCGAGGCGGAGGGCATGACGACGATGCCGGTGCAGCCGTCGGGTGGCTCGGTGGCTTCGAGCTGCTGGAAGGCGTAGAGCATTTCGCTGCGCGCGTTCAGCGCCACTATGTCCTCGGCTGGCACGCCCGCGCCGTCGGCCACGCCTTCGATCTCGCGCAGCATGCCCGCGTCGAAGGCGCCGATCACGGGCATGAAGCGCCGCGCCAGCGCGCGCGTGCGCTCCCAGCTCAGGCCCACGCGCTCGAAGGCGGCGCGGTAGGTGCGCAGGCTCAGGTCGATGCGGTCACCTGCGGCGCGGCCGTATTGCTGACCGCACTGGAAGGGCTCGCCTTCGATGTCGTAGAGGGGAAAGGCGTCGATGTCCATGTTCAAGAATCCTTGCTGTGCGTTCAGGCGGTGGTGTCGGTGGGCCGGGCGGTCTGCGCGATGGCGCCGCGCAGTGCATCCGCGATCTGGTCGATGTGCGTGCGTGCCAGGGTGAGCGGCGGCGACAGCGCGATGGTTTCGCCCACCGAGCGCACCAGCACGCCATGGTCGGCGCAGTGCTGCGCCACGGCCTGCGCGTGCGTGCCCGCGCCGTCGGCCCAGGCCTGCAGCTCGACGCCGGCCAGCATGCCCGTGTTGCGCACGTCGGTCACGCCCGGCAGTCCGCGCAGCGCGTGCAGCGCGTCTTCGAAGTAGGGCGAAAGTTCGGCGGCGTTGTCGATGAGGCCGTCCTGCGTGTAGCAGTCGAGCGTGGCCAGGGCGGCGGCGCAGGCCAGCGGGTGACCCGAATAGGTGTAGCCGTGCGACAGCTCGACCGCGCCGACGGGGCCCTGCATGAACGCGTCGTGCACTTCGTCGCGCAGCAGCACCGCGCCCATGGGCACCGCGCCGTTGGTCAGGCCCTTGGCCGTGGTGATGATGTCGGGCGTCACGCAGAACAGGTCGGCCGCGAAGTTGGTGCCCAGGCGGCCGAAGCCGGTGATGACCTCGTCGAAGATCAACAGCACGCCGTGCCTGTCGCAGATCTGGCGCAGGCGCTTTAGATAGCCACGCGGCGGCGGCAGCACGCCGGTGGAGCCCGACACGGGCTCGACGATCACGGCCGCCACGGTCGACGCGTCGTGCAGCGACAGCATGGCCTCCAGCGCGTCGGCCTTGTCGAGGCCGTGTTCGGGCTCGCCGCGCGAGAACGCATTGCGCGCCAGGTCGAGCGTGTGCGGCAGGTGATCGACGCCGTTGAGCAGCGGCCCGAAGGTGCTGCGCTGGCGCCCGATGCCGCCGACCGAAATGCCGCCGAAGCCCACGCCGTGGTATGCCCGCTCCCGGCCGATGAGGCGGTAGCGGCCCGCGTCGCCGCGCGCACGGTGACAGGCCAGCGCGATCTTCAAGGCCGTGTCGACCGACTCCGAGCCCGAGTTGGTGAAGAACACATGGTTCATGCCCGCCGGCGCGAACTGCGCCAGGCGCTCGGCCAGTGTGAAGGCGGCGGGATGGCCGATCTGGAAGTTCGACGCGTAGTCGAGCACGTCGATCTGCGCCTTCAATGCGGCGCTGATGCGCGGGTTGCGGTGCCCCGCGTTCACGCACCACAGGCCGGCGATGGCGTCGAGCACGCGGCGGCCGTCCGCGAGGTCGTAGTGCAGGCCCTCGGCACCGACGATCAGGCGCGGTGCCTGCTTGAACTTGCGGTTGGGGGTGAAGGGCATCCAGAAGGCGTCGAGCGAGGCGATCGGCGCAGTCGGTCGGGTGAGGGTGTCGTGGGCGGCCAAGCGAATATCTCCGTTGAAACTTGGCTCATCTTGAAAGATCGATTGTATTTTTGGCGTTGTTTGTACATGTCTTTTTTGCAGCAAAAATACAAACCTGCCGCGATCATCGCCAACATCATGGACACCTCGATGGACAAGCCGATCCCCCCGCTCACCCAGCGCGTGAGCCGCTACATCCTCGACCAGGCCTTGGCCGGCGGCTATGAAAGCGGCAGCCACATGACCGAGGCGGACCTCGCCGGGCGGCTGGGCATTTCGCGCACGCCGGTGCGTGCGGCGCTGCGCTTTCTGCATGCCCGCCGCTTGCTGGAACACGCGCCCAACCGCGGCTATACGCTCGTGGCCGACCGCGATGCGCTGGGCCAGGCCCGCCGCGAGCTGCCCGAGGACGAAGAGAAAACCCTCTACTACCGCCTGCTGCGAGACCGCCTCGCGGGCCACCTGCCCACGCGCGTCAACGAGCTGGAGCTGGCCCAGTCGTACGGTGCGCCGCGTTCCTTGCTGCGCACCGTGCTCACCACGCTGCTACAGGATGGCGTGCTGCGCGGGCGCCACTACCAGCGTTGGGAGTTCACCGAAACGCTCGACTCGATCGAGAGCGAGCGCGAGAGTTACCGCTTCCGCCTGATGGTGGAATGCGCGTCGCTGCGCGAGCCCGGCTTTGCCATCGACCCGGCGCGCCTGCAGGCCTGCCGCAAGCGCCAGCGGGGGCTGCTCGCTCGCTCGTCGCGCTATTCGTGGATGGAGCTGTTCGAGGCCAATGCGCAGTTGCATGAGCTGCTGGCCGAGGCCTCGGGCAACCGCTTCGTGCTCGACGCAGTGCGGCAGCAAAACCGGCTGCGCCGCATCTCCGATCTCTCAGACTATCCGCGCGTGGACATCGAGCTGCTGCATACCTCGTGCCGCGAGCATCTGCAGATCCTCGATGCGGTCGAGGCGCGCGACTTCGAGGCCGCATCGCGCCACATGCACGACCACCTCAGCCGCGCCAGCAGCATGCTGGAAAGTCGCGTCAAGGGCGTGTTGGGCGATTGAACTTCCTTTTCTCCGCCGAAGGATTCTTGTTGACCGAAAGCTTGCGCGTGCCTAGTTCCGCAGATCCGAATGCTGGTATCTGCCAATTCACTGCGGCAACGATGGAGACACCGTGGTCGGCCAGGTGGAGGCTTACAGGTGCACCTTGAGCCGGTGTTTGCTTGACCTCGGGTGGGACCACGAAGATCTCGCCGAATTGGCTGGAGAAGGTGTACTCGACGGTGCTTCCGACATAGGTCGTCTTGAGTACGCGCGCTGCAAGCCCGTCGTTTGCAACCGGTTTGATGGTCCATGCCTCAGGACGCACCGCGACCTTCACGGGGCCGGACTGCACGCCCACCTGTGCCGTGATGCTCAACGTGCCCAGCGACACCTTTTGCTGCTCGGTGCAGACGCCGCCGTCGAACAACATGGCTTCCCCCATGAAGCCCGCGACGAACTCCGACGGGGGTGACTCGTAGAGCTCGTGGGGTGCGCCGCGCTGGGCTATCACGCCTTGGTCCATCACGATGATGCGATGGCTGGCCGACGACTTCAGCCACGAGTGCACGAGCATCTCGGTGGACTGGGGCATCTCGGGGGCGGTATGTGACGCGGCTACTGGACCAGGCCGCGGTCTTCAGAGGCTATCCGCTGGCCGTGCGCACGGACAACGGCCCGGAGTTCACCAGCAGGGCGTTCATGGGCTGGGCGCAGACCCACGGCATCCGCCACATCCTGATCGAGCCTGGGCGACCCATGCAGAACGGCTACATCGAGAGCTTCAACGGCAAGTTCAGGGACGAGTGCCTGAACGAGCAGTGGTTCGAGACGCTGGTGCAGGCCAGGTCGGCCATCACCGCCTGGCGGCAGGACGACAACGAGGTCAGGCCGCACAGCAGTTGCAATCGCTTGCGGCCAGCCAAGTTCGCCGAGCTGCATCGCCAGCGCGCTGGCGATGCAGCTCGACCCAGTTCAAACACCACTGAGATCAATTAATCTTGCAACCCCGGACTTCCTCGTTATGAATGGCACGGCAAGAGGGGGGCAGGTCAATACCAGCGGCGATGCCGGATCGGCCGCGAGCTACACCTGCTCGTAGGCGTGGCGAGCGAAGTCCCGAGGCGCGGCGACCTCGGGACGCCTGTCGGGCATCACGTCCAGGACGCAAGTCCGAGATCCGGCAAGGCGACAGGCTGGGCTGCCAGAAAGCGCAGCACGACCGCATTGAACAACACAGGGTTGTCGCGGTGCACGCCATGCCCCGCAGACGGCACTTCGATCGTGCGGGTCTGCGGCATCAGTGCCGCGAGCGCGCTGGACACTGCCCGATGGATGGCCTGGGTCCGTTCACCGCGCAGCAGCAACGTCGGGATCTCGAGCGCCGCAAGCGCTTGGAGGTCCAGCGCGGGATAGGCCTCGCTCGACAAAGCGAGCGCGCGCATGGCTTGCGCGTTGCGACGGCGCCCTGCGAGCCCGGCTTCGGACATCGCCTCGCTGTCGCGCCCGTTGATCCCCCCGGTGAGGATGCCGATCGCATCGTCGATCCGTCCCGCTGCGAACGCCTTGTCCGAAGGCCGCAGCACGTCGCGCTCGAAGGCTTCGCGGGCCTCCTGTCCGCCGGGCACTCGGTCTGCGAACGGCAGCACGGGCGGCTCCGTCAGCGCCAGCGCCCGAACCTTGTCCGGCCAGCGCAGGGCAAGCGCGAGCGCGGTGTACGCGCCATAGGAAGTGCCGACCAGTATCGCGGGCGCCGCATGCCAGGCGTCGATGAGCTCGGCGAAGTCCTCTGCCTCGTCGACGACCGAGTGAGCGGTGCTGTGGAGCTGGTTCCTGTTCGGAGAACTGAAGCGACGGCTGTAGCTGATGCAGCGAAAGTGCGGCACGAACGCCTCCCATTGCGGCGCCCACGACTGCCAATCGCCCATTCCGCCATGCACGAAGATCAACGGCTGACCGACGCCGGCCTCGGCATAGTGGATTTCGATGTTGTTCTTGATTTCGATCCGATTCAGCGGCAGGGATGTCAGGCTCAATGTCTACTCCGGCTTGACGTTGGCGAGCAGAGGACGCACGCGGTCTTCCTCCTGAACGAGGAATTGGCCGAAGGCCGCGGGCTCCGCGAATTCGGCCACCACGCTGCCTGACTTGAATTCGGCTTCCCGGTAGCTTGCGCTGGCCATGATCTCGCGCACGGCGCTGCTCAGGCGGGCTACCACGGCAGGCGGCATGCGCGCCGGGCCCAGCAGCCCGGTCCAGAGGTCGGCCTGCACGTTCTTCACGACTTTGCCCTCGTTCACCGTCGGGATGTTGGGGGCCGTCGGGTCGCGGTGCATCGAGATGACGGCGATGGCCTTGAGCTTGCCGTCGCGGATGAAGGGCAGCGCCGAACTCATCGCGATCGTGCCGATCTGCACCTGCCCCGCGACAAGGTCATTGAGCAGCGGAGAGCCACCCTTGTAGACAACGTGGGTCATCTTGAAGCCGCCTGCGTCGGCCAGCATCGTGCCACCGAAGGTCTGCATCGTCGCCGTACCCGTGGCGCCCGACAGAAGAGGTTCGCGGCTCTTGCGGGCCAGTGCGATCAGCTCGTCGACATTGTTGGCGCCGAACCCCGGATGCGCGACCAGCACCGTCGAGTTGTTGGATATCTTCACGATCGGCGTGAAATCACGCGTGGAATAACCCGCCTTCAGCACAGGCGGTGCGACCACCAGTTCATTGACCGTTCCGATCATCAAGGTGTAGCCGTCGGGCTGCGCGCGGAGCATCCGTTTTCCGGCCACGGTGCCGGAGGCGCCGGCGACGTTATCGACGATCACGCTCTGGCCCAGGCGCTTGCTGAGTTCGAGCGACAGTCCGCGTGCCACGCGGTCCACGGCCGCACCCGGAGGGTAGGGAACGATCAGCGTGATGGGCTTGTCGGGGTAGGGCTGTGCGAAGGACGGCAACGCCGGCGCAGCAGCGAGGGTCAGGAACAGGAGCACCCGAAGGCGTCGTCCGTGTGTGAAGAGGGCCAAAGGAATGTCTCCGTTTTTCAATGATGTATGGGGTCGCAGTCTGGCCCTTGGAGCGATAGACTTCCAATCGATTGTTTGTGTTTGCTATCGACATTTCCAATACCTTTTTCGACACATGACCTTGTCTGCCACCGTGCTGCGCAACCGCCTGCTGAGCCGCGCGCGCCTGCGCCATCTCGAAGTGTTCGTTCGTACTGCCGACCTGGGCTCCGTCAAGCGCGCGGCAGAGGCCATCGGCATGGCGCAGCCGACCGCCACGCAGGCGCTGTCGGACCTTGAGACGCTGCTTGGGAGCGCGTTGTTCCTTCGGCACTCGAAGGGCATGTCCGCAACGGCGCTGGGTGTTGCGCTGCTGCCGATGGCTCGGCGCATGCTGGCGCTCGTGGACGAAGCGGCCACCCAAACCGTGGCCATCACAAGCCATGCAAGCTCAGTCGTTCGCGTGGCGGCCAACGCCGCAGGCATCAGCAGCCTGCTCGGCGACGCATTGCCGGCGTTCGCCAGCGCCCATCCGGACATCCTTGTGCAGTTGCAGGAGGCCGATGCGGCAAACCAGCCGTCGCTGCTGACCGCGGGCGAGATCGACTGCTTCGTATGCCGTGCGCCGGAGGTTTTGCCTGAAGGCTGGGAATTCACCGCATTGCAGCAAGACCGCTTTGCCGTTGTCGCCGCGCCCGGCCATCCGCTGGCACGAAAAAAAAGGGTGTCGCTGGCCGAGTTGGAGGCTGCGACCTGGCTCACGACGCCAGCGCCGGTGGTGGCACGCCAGGCCTTCGATGAACTCTTCGCCGCCTCCGCGCAGCCGCCGAAGACCTGCAATGTCCTGACCACGTCCCCAACGATGATCTGGGCGCTGCTCGCCAGGAAGGAGCTGCTGGCGCTGCTGCCGCGCAGTGTCGTGCGGCATCTGCTGGATGGAGGTCATCTGGTCGAGTTGCACTGGCATTCGCCTTCCACGTTCCGCGACATCGGCATGCTGCTGCCGCTGCGCGAACGCAGCGCTGCGCTGGACCGCTTCGCGCGATTCCTCAGTGCACGGTCGACGCCTGCTCGCGCCAAGCTGGGTGCGTCCTGAGACGCCGCTTGCATGTAGCCGCCGGGAATACGCCACGGTACACGTGGCGGCGATCTCGGCGCGTTCGAGAGGCCGTCAAGACCAAGGCGCCGGCCTTGCTGGCGTACGACCTGCGTGCAATGATGCGTCGCTACCAGGCCGACGGCGCGGTAACCACACCAGACGGCATCGTCCGACTTACGCCCCTTGCTGGGCCGCCCGCCGCGCAGCTACCCGCAACTTCGCGCGCGAGACGGCCAGCAGCTGGCAGGCGCGATCGACTGCCTGTTACCAGCACTTCATTTTCTCAACGAAACAGGAGATCGTCATGACCTCGTCCATTTCCCCCAAGCGCGTGCTATTCATCGGCCAGCAGCCCGAGACCGTTGACTTTTCGGATCCGGCGCTGCCACCCGGCTTTGACGCCGCGAAGATTCATGCCAGCATCGCCGTCGGCATGCAGCAGATGGCCGATCGCGGCTGGGCCGCCGAGCTGTGCCTGGTGCCGCCCGACGCTTCGGCGACCGAGATGGTGACGAAGCAACTCGCCGGCAAGGCCTTCGATTGCGTCGTGATCGGCGGCGGCATCCGCATCCCGCCGAAGAGCCTGCTGCTCTTCGAGCAGTTGGTGAACGCCGTGCACCGGGCCGCGTCGGGCACGGCCATCGCCTTCAACACGACGCCGCAGGACACGGCGGACGCTGCGGCGCGATGGTTCGGACGTGAATGAAGACGGCCTGCGAAACGGCGGATGGCGTTCGACACTGCGGCCAAATATTTGTCGGCCTGCTTCCGATAGCCCGTCCAACGGCTGCCGAACGGCTCGATGTGGTCACCCCAAACGACAGTCCCGAAGGTAAGCGTTGGGATCGTGTCCATTGGATCCGAGCCGAGTGACCCAAGCTCACGATTGCTGTGGCGCGCCTACCGGTCGGCAAGCTCCCGGCGAACAACCAGTTGGCTCTTTCGAGGGCAATTGGGCGGATTTGATGTTCCACCCAGCGTTCGAGATCAGCAGATCGCCATCGTCTATGTAGCGCGTCATTAAGCGTCCGGTGCGATCAGCCTTGCCGCCGACGATGCGGCAGCAGCTCTTCGATACGGATGGCGGGATGGGTGAGTAATCTGGTCAACACGTCCCGGATGTCAGCGTAGTGATCGTGCCCGTTGACTTGACCGACTATGCCGGGCGGCCTCGCTTCGCCGGAACAGGCATGTGACGGTGCGCCGCCACACTTTGCGGCGGAGCTTTTTCAGCTGACCTCAGGCACGAAGATGGAAGGCAAAACTTACGAAGGTGCGGCGCCGGCCATCGGGTACACAGTGGATGGCCGCTCGCAGGTCATGTTTCCCAGCCTGTTCACCGCGTATCCCTTCATCCTGGACGGAAGACTGCGCGCGCTCGCCGTCGCAGCGCCGACGCGTCTCGAGGCCCTGCCCGCCGTGCCCACACTGCTGGAGTCGGAGACGAATGGGGTCGATGTCTCGCAGTGGTATGGTCTCTTTGCGCCCGCCGGCACGTCGGCCGCGGTGATCGCCCAGATCAACCGCGCTTTGAACAAGGCTCTTTCCAATCCGCAAGTGGTTGGCCGATTCGAGCGCCAGGGCGCGCGCGTAGAAGCCGCTCCTCCAGATGCGTTGCGGGAGCGCGTTCTCCACGACTTCGCTCGTTGGCAAGGCGTGGTGTCGCAGGGCGGCCTGGCGCAGCAGGACGTGCGCCTCCTTGCGACCGACTGACTCAACCGAATTCCCAGAACGGCACTCGCTGCAGAGCCGCCCTTGCGGCACGTTTGCCCCACGAGAAAGCGCTTCTCAAACGCCTCCGCTCGAATCGAGAAAGCTTCGTCTACCGGAATCTCGTCGTGAAGTATGGTTTCTGCCTCGCGGCGCCCAGGGTCTGGCCACAGTAAAGGGTTCCATAGTTCATGTGCCTTCGCTGCTGACGCCGTTGACCTTGAGCAAAGCCGAGGCGTGGTGCAGGTGCTCAATGCGCCGAGTCAGCTCGGTTCCTGATGCCTCGAGCCCGCTTTCCTCAGCGGACTGCTCACGCGGCGTATCGCATCGGCGAACGCCGACAGGATGGCCGGTCTTTCCGTCTCGTCTCGCCGGAAGAACAGGCCGAATGACGGAAGGCCCATTTTGGGAAGGACCTGCAGCCGCAGCACGCCGCCGCGGGCCACCTCGTCCGCAGCGTGTTCGAGACGCACCGCGCACAGCAGCGAAGGATCCTTGCGCAGCACGGTGCCGATCGTCACAGACGAAAGCGCCTCGATGACGGGCAGGGGTGGCGTCGCTCCCTTGTTGAGGAAGGCCGTCATGAATGCCTGGCGAACCAACGTCTCCTTCGGCGGCAACACCCAGGGGGCGGCTTGCAGGTCGGTCCATCGCAACCTGCGGCCGGCGAGGCCGTCGTTCTTCATCGACGCCAGCACGCAAAGCTCGTCCTCGAGCAGCACGACCGGCTCGAGCAGGGGGATCAGGTCGCTGGCGATGAGTTCGGGCGTGATGGCGCCAAAGACGCAGTCGAGCTCACCCTCGAGCAGTCGATGGATGAGTTCATGGACGCGGCCCTCGCGCAGGTGGACGGCTGCGCCCGGCATGCGTCGCCGCAGTTCGACGATCGCGGCCGGAACGGCTGCGGTCACCGAGGGCGCACCCACGCGCAGCACGGCGGTGATGCCGCTTTGCAGGGCCTCGACGTCCGCGGTCGCGCGGGTCAGCTCGTTCATCACCGCGCGCGCCCTGAAGGCCGCGCTCGATCCCAGCGCGTTCGCGTGGATGCCTTGGTGACTGCGCTCGAACAGGCGAGCGCCAAAGCATGCCTCGATCTCGCCGAGCATCTTGCTGATCGCAGGCTGGCTCAAATGCAGCCGTGTCGCTGCGGCGCGCATGGTGGGGGCTTCCGAAAGCGCCACGAGAAGTTCCAGATGGCGCAGGCGCAGCGTGCGGATCAGGCGGTCGGTCTTGGTGTCCATGTCGGGTCCGATGGCATAACTGATGGTGATCACTCCCTCACGATTATCGAATTTTCAAGAATCGGCTATGCCGATAACGTTGCCCCGATGAAAGAAACAAACGAGACATCCGAGCCCGCCACACCCTTGAAGAACGTGCGTGTGATCGACATGGGGCAGTACATCGCGGGACCCGGCGCGGCCATGGTGCTGGCCGAATTGGGCGCGCAGGTGATCAAGATCGAGCCGCTGGCGGGAGATCAGGCCCGGCACATCGGGCGCTATGGCGAGTCGATGATTCGTGCATACAGCCGTGGCAAGCAGTCGATTGCGCTTGACCTCAAGAACGAGACCGGACGTGACATTGCATGGCGCCTGATCGGCGGCTGTGACGTGGTGATCCAGAACCTGCGCCCTGGCGCCGTGGAGGCCCTGGGGTTCGGCCCCCAGGCGGTGCGCGAGCGGTTTCCCAAGGTCATCTACCTGTCGATCTCGGGCTTCGGCGACCAAGGGCCGTCGAGTGCACGCCCCGGCTACGACATCGCGGCGCAGGCGGAGAGCGGGCTGATGTCCGTCACGGGCGAGCCTGACCGCCTGCCGCAGAAGGTGGGGGTGCCGATCATCGATGCTGCCGCCGCGCACCTCGGTGCGCAGGCGGTGCTTGCCGCGCTCTATGGCCGCACGCAAACCGGTGTGGGCGAGACGCTGCGCACCTCGCTGCTCGAAGTGGCACTCCACCTGCAGGCCACTACCGTGTGCGACTACCTGGGCGGGGCGCCGGAGCCGACGCGCATCGGAGACGGTCAACCCCACAACGCGCCAGCTGCGGAGGTGGTGCCCACGCGGGATGGCCACATCGTGTTGTCGGCGTACGCGGACGCGCATTGGGCGCGCTTTTGCCGCGTGATGGGTCGCGATTTGCTTGCGACCGATCCGCGGTTCCGAACCAATGCCCTTCGGGTGGAGCATCGCGCCGAGCTGCGCGCGGTGCTGCGTGAATGCCTCTCATCACGCACGAGCGAGGAATGCGTGACGCTGCTGAGCGCCAACCAGATCGTGGTCGGCTTCGTTCGCAGCTACCGGCAGGTGTTGCAGAGCGCGGACGTGCAGGCGAGCGGACTGTTGATCGATGCGCCCGGCGCCGATGGCGGCAGCTACCCCTCCCTGGGACTGCCTTATCGGCTGGGCGATGCGCCGCGCGCCAATCCGTCAGCTGCGCCTGCCTGTGGGGCCGACACCGACAGCGTGCTTGCACAGCTTGGCCTCGGCGCCGACGAGATTGCCGGACTTCGCCGCACCGGAGCCGTGGCATGACGGCCACCTCCGTCCCCGGCAGCCTCGACGGCGTGGTGATCCAGACGCTGCCGTTGTTCGAGATGATGCGCATGCGCGCGGGCACCACCGCGCGTCGGCACCCGGTTCTTGGTTTCGCAGCTGCGGATCCTGCCTCGACCCTGCGCTGGGTCAATCAGTTCACCCACACTCACCGTCGGCTTGGACCGCAGGACAGGGAAGTGGTCAGTCCGAACAACGACACGGTCTACAGCAACGCCTGGCTGGACCTGTCCGAGGGGCCCATCGTCATCGAGACACCCGACATGGGCGAGCGTTACTGGACGCTCGGGTTGCTCGACGCCTGGACGAACCCCTTCGCCTATGTCGGGCGACGCACGACCGGAAACAAGCCCCAGCGCACCTTGGTCCATGGCCCCCGTTGGAGTGGCGCGATCCCGTGCGGCATCACGCAGACCGTCGCTGCCCCGGGAGACGACGTGTGGCTGATCGGCCGCCACCTCGTCGAGGACGACAGCGAGGATGCCGCCCGCGTGCGCGACGCGCAGCGCGCGATGCAGATCGTGCGTGCCGACGGCACGGATGCCGCCATGCGTGTGGACACGGGGTTCGACGGACGTGATACCGGCGTCCCGGCGCCCGGCACGTACCTGAAGGTGGTCAGCGCTGCGCTGACACGCAATCCGACGCCCCGCGGAGAAAACCTGGTCTGGCCTCCAGCGAAGCCGGCGGCCCTCGCGTCCTCGTTGTCTGCCGTTTTTGAGCGACTGCGCGCTGGAAACCAGCCCCACGACGTTGGCGGCGGGTGGGCGATACCGGTGTTGGTGAAGACCCACTGGGGCGACGACCACGTCACGCGCGCGCGCATCGCGCGCAATTTCATCGGGGCGCTGGGCGTGGAGGAGGCGATGTACCCCACGGCCGAGGTTGACGCCGTTGGTGCGCCGCTGGACGGATCGCGTCGTTACGAGTTGCGATTCGCACCGGGCAAGGGCCTGAAGGTAGGTGCCTTCTGGTCGCTCACGATGTACCGTCGCAGCGACTGCCTGTTCGTCGCGAATCCGATCGACCGTTATTCGATCGGTGACCGCACGCCCGGCCTGCGCCACGATCCGGATGGCGGCCTTGCCATCCGTTTGCAGGCCGACGACCCGGGCCGCGGGGCCAACTGGCTGCCGGCGCCCGCCGGCGAGCGGTTCTATGTCGTGCTGCGCCTTTACCAGCCGCACGCCGACCACCTGGAATTGCGGTTCGACTACCCGCCCATCCAGCCGATCTGACCATCTAAGAAGCAACGGAGACAAACACCCATGACAACGACCCGCCGACAACTTCTCACCGCGGCCGCAACTGGCCTGGCCATGCCGTGGTGCGCGCCGAGCCGAGCCCAAGCATGGCCGACACGGCCGATCCGCATGGTTTCACCCTATGGCGCCGGTGGGTCGAACGACATCCTGACGCGCGTGCTCGGCGACTTCCTCGGGCGTCGGCTGGGGCAGGGCATCGTGGTGGAAAACAAAGCCGGCGCGGGCACGCGCATCGCCAACGACTTCGTCGCGAAGGCGCCGGCGGACGGCTACACATTGCTGCACGCGGCCGCCCCGATCGCCATCGGGGAAGCGCTCTACAAGGACCTGCTCTACGACGTGCACAAGAGCTTCGCCTCGATCGCCAGCACTGCCATCGCGCCGCTGTTCCTGGTGGTCAATGCCGATGCGCCCTACAAAACGCTCGCCGAGTTCGTCGGGTTCGCGAAGGCCAGCCCCAAGGGCGCGAGCTTCGGTTCGCCCGGCGCCGGCTCCGCACCGCACCTGACGGCCGAATTGCTCCTGCGCGCTGCCGGCGCGAAAGGGGTCGTCGTGCAATACCGCGGTGACGCACCAGCCTACACCGATCTGCTTGCCGGGCGGATCGACGCGACGTTGACGGCCATCTCCACGGCGGTTCCCCACATCCAGGCTGGCCGGCTGCGTGTACTGGGTGTCGCCACTGAGGAGCGCACGCCGCTCTACCCCGAAGCGCGAACGTTGCGCGAGCAGGGCATGTCCTCCGTTGTCGGCTATGGCTGGTACGGCATGCTCGCGCCGGCCGCAACGCCGGCCAGTGTCGTGGCGCGGCTCAATGCCGAGATCAACGCTGCGGTGGTCGACCCGGAGGTCCGACGCAAGGCCGAGGCGGCGGGCCTCCAACTGCGCGGAAGCACCAGTGCCGAATTCAGTGCGTTCATTGCGAGCGAGACGGGCAAATGGGCGCGGATCATCAAGTCGGCCAACATCACGGCCGAGTGATCGACCCCGATGCAACCCGCAGGGAAGGCGCGCCGGTCACCGACGGCGGCGGTGAACGAGCGCTTTCACACGACGCAGGGCCTGCACCTGACCTCTCCGGCGTCCATGGAGATGGAGAGGCTCGGCGTCTGCCGGGTGATGAAGCCATTCCTCACCACGAAGGTGCCGGTTCCAAACTTGACGCTGGAAGCCGCAGCTTCACATGCCCATTCCACATACGCCAAGTCTTTGGTGAATCACCGTGACATCGGAGCGCCACCGTGCGTGGGGAAGATCACTGATCAAGGTGGCATAGCGATGGGCGATCTCCTGCCGGCCACGGTACCGCGCGTGATTGACGACCACCACGGCGTCCTTCGCATAGCAGGTCGAGACCTTGTCGGGGTTCTGCTCGCCCAGCGCAGCCTCGTGGCTCGCGAGAACTTCTTCGGTGGTCGGCATCCATTGGCTCCTTGCCCATCGTCTGAAGGTCGGATGCGCGCGATGCGCAGGCGCATGCGTCGATCAAGCAACGGAGATCACCACTTTCCCGTGAAAAGGCTTGCCGTTGACTTCACCGCGCTCCAAGGCAGTGTGTGCGTCGGGGATCTGCTCGAGTGAGAATCTTGCCCCGATGATGGGCCGGATGCGGCCGCTTTCCAGCAGCGTCTTGAGCGCAAGCAATTTGCCCCGATTCTGGCGGGTGAAGACAAAATGGTATTCGGCGTTCACGCCCCACGCCGCGGCCAGGTTCTGGGGCGTGGTCAGGTCGACGATCGACACGACGCGGCCCCCGTCGCTGAGCACATGCGGCGACTGGCTCAAAGTCGTCCCCCCGATCGTGTCGAGCACCACGTTCACGCCCTTCTTCTCCGTCAGGACGGCGATCTCCTCGACATAGTCCTGACTCGTGAAATCGATGGCATGGTCTGCACCCAATTGGCGAACGAACGCGATATCGCGGCCCCTGCACGTCGTGTACACCGTTGCCCCCATCGCCTTGGCGAGTTGAATCGCGACGGAGCCAACACCTCCGGCTCCGCCGTGGACCAGGACGGACTCGGCCGGCTGTAGCCGGGCCCGCGTGACAAGGGCCTCCCAGGCTGTTCCTCCCACAAGGGTTGTGGCGGCTGCTTCTTCGTGCGTCAGGTTGGCAGGCTTGCGGGTCACCAGCGTCTGCGGCACGACGTTGTACTGGGCGTAGGAGCCTCCTTTCGGACCGAAGATCTGTGGGGTGTAGAACACCTCGTCTCCCACCGCGAAGTCGGACGCGCCAGGGCCGATTTTTTCCACGATGCCGGAGACGTCGTGGCCGATGATGGCGGGCAGGGGAACATGGCCCGAATAGTCGCCGCGGCGGATTTGGCAGTCCAGTGGGTTGATGGCGGTGGCGAGAACACACACCAACATTTCGCCTGCACCGGCTTCAGGAACTGCGACTTCCTGGAGCTCGAAGCTCTCAGGGCCACCAAACTTCTTCAGAACGATCGCTTTCATTTCAGTATCTCCATAGGGGACAGGAACTTGTCGGGCAACGCCTGGACGGCGCTGGCCACGTGCCAGTAGGTGCCTCAGCGCTGCCCAAATCGACATGACAAGCGGGCGATCATATCGACAAATCGCGAAATGACGATTCTTTGCTTCAGCCCTCACGAAATTCAGGGGCTGCGTGTGGGAATGACCATGCCGCGGGCCGTGCTGGTTTTTCGTGCCGGCCCACTTTGGACATCCTTCGGGAACCCTTTGTGACCGAAATTTCCGCACTGTCTGATGTGTTCGGAAGCTCTGCAGTGCGCTGGCGCGCAGTTCGGCCGAAGGGGACAGGGACGTCCCCGTGTCCCCGTTGCGCAAGGGGCTGCGGCCAGTCGAGCTCGGATCCGCGTGACCTTTTGCCCTTCGGGAACCTGCTAGAGTGACTCTGGCTTTCGACCTGACAGAAGCGGCCCGTGAGCCGCGAACCGATGCTGATTGATGAACGAAGAACAGGTCCCCCTCATCCAAATCCTTGACGTCCTGGCGAACGCGCAGCGCATGGAAATTCTTCGAAAACTCAAATCGCCTCGGGACAGTTTTCCTGCGCAGGACGAGGGTGATCCGGTATTGGATGGTGTCTGCGTGTCATCGATACAGGCTGGCCAGGGCCTGGCGCTTTCGACGACCTCCAAGTACCTTGCGGACCTCGCCCGCATCGGCCTGGTCACTGTCAAACGAAGCGGTAAGTGGTCTTACTACAAGCGCAACGAGAAGGCCATCGGCGCGGTAGTTGCTCGGCTGCAGGCGGAACTTTGAATCCGCCCGATCCAAAGAAGACGTAGAAATTCCCAGCACGAGTTCGCGTTCCTCGCTGAGGATGGTGCACGCCACGCCACGCCACGCCACGCCACGCCATGCCATGCCACGCCACGCCACGCCATGCCATGCCATGCCATGCCATGCCATGAGCGTTTCGGACCTCCGGCGGGAATGACTGCTTACAAGAGGGCCCCGATGGGGCGGCAATTCATCTCGTCGCTGAATGTCAGCTTGGGAGAGTTCGACGTTCGAGCTTTGGGCCCCCTCGCGGCGGTGGGCGACCGGTGTCTGATCGCTATGGGCGGGAATGCGAGCCCACCCGGCGGGTGAACCTCCGAGCTGTGGCCATTTCCGCTTGGCCTGGATGAGTCACGCGCATTGGCATTCCGCGTCGGCTTTTTCTTGTCGGGGCGAGGACGGGATTGCGCCATGCCCCCATGAGGCCGCGACCCGGGCGCCATTCGGGTTGACACCTTGCCGGTGTTCCAGCCGTCGCGTGGCGCTTGGTCGCCGCGCGCGGCGCGTAACGTGGCGATCGACACGTCACCGAGTACCTCGGCCCAGTCTCGCATGGCCGCGAGGCCCACGCACGGCGCGAAAGTCGTGGGTGTTCAGTTCCGCGGTCAGGCCAGGCGGGACACGCTCAGCGCTGCTGACGCAAATCCCGTGGCGTCGATGACGTCTGGGTCACGCCGCATGCGCGTCGGTCAGGGCAATCACAGGATTGCGGGCCTCTGTTCTCGGCAACGTGCGCGCGCAAGGCGGAGCGGAAAAGCGGGGTTTGCATCTCGGCTCCGATGCTGGCGGCAACAGTGCGTCAGTGCTGTACACGTTAATCGGCCCGGCCAAGCTCAACGGTGTAGATCCACAGGCGTATCTGCGCTATGTGCTGGAGCGCATCGCCGACCACCCGATCAATCGGATCGACGAATTGTTGCCCTGGGTTGTGGCACACAGCTGCAAACGGCGTGGCACCCGCCAGTGGCCAAAGCCTGAAGGCTTGCGAGAACCGCGGGCATCCACCGCATTGTGCTGGCGCTACAGTGCCGTCATGAGCACGACTTCCACTCAGAAAGACCTTCACGCTTGGCAGCTATACGTTGAACTTGAGGACGTGCGTCCGAAGGTGTGGCGACGCTTGCTGGTGCCACTGACGATCGAACTGCCACGCCTGCACGTGATGCTGCTGTGCGGCATGGGATGGGACGGAGGACATGTGCACGAGTTGGTCTTCGGCCGCGACCACTACGGAGCAACGGAGCCAGGACGGGAGTTCCCCGATGACCTGATGCCCGAGGAGGACGTGACGTTGACCGAGGCGCTCGGCATGCGCAAAACCTTCGAGTATCTCTACGACTTCGGCGACAGCTGGTGGCACAAGATCAAGGTCGAGCAGATCGTCAAGCTGGACTCACCGATTGCGTATGCACAGTGCATCGGCGGCGAGAACGCATGCCCGCCAGAAGACGTGGGCGGGTCACTGGGCTACGAGGAGTTCCTCAAAGCGCTGGTCGATCCTCAACATCCCGAGCACATCGAGATGAAGGAATGGATCGGACGTCCCTTCGATCCTCGCGGCTTCGACATCGACGAGGTCAATGCGCGACTGAACGCCCGCGAGTGAAGGCGTCAATAACGGCCACCGTCGGACTATGACGGCGACTGCGACTTCCCGTGCAGTCAATCGTTGTGCTCTTGAGAAGTTCTTTCTTGATGACGGTATTCTTGCTGCAGTCGATCAAGAAGTGACCGAAGCCGAAGCACAGACGGCACACCTACTGACGGGCTCGTTGCACAGGCGGCAGCACGGCCCCAGCTACAAACCGCTCTGCGGGGCTTTACGCGCTTCGCGTCCTTGTCCCGAGGGACGGGCTCTCTCCTTCTACCGAGTTCCCCTGCTGCCGGCCGAACCTGTTCATGGCTTCGGTTCACGGCCGACAGGGCAAGCACCTCGCTGGCCGAGGGGTGGGCCGTGGGGTCCTCCAGTGCTTCGACGGTGGGTTTGACGACACGTCGCCCCGCTGAGTGCGCCGGACCTGGCCGCTTCAACCGCGCGGGCAGCGCATACACCCGAAGGCACTGGGCAACAGCCTGCTGGCCAAGCCCGGCACCCGCAAGGAGGACATCCGCACGGTGCTCGCGCACCCCGTGGCGCTGGAGGAGGTCAAGCCCTGGCTTGATCTGGAGATGCCGGACGTCGAACGCCAGCCGGCGGCCAGCGGCGGCGCCGCGGCGAAGTCGGTGGCGGAAGGGGCCGCGTCGGGCATCGCCGCCATGGGGCCGCCCGGCGCGGCCCGCCTCTACGGCATCACGTCGATTGTCAGCGGCATCGAGGAGGGGCCCCACAACACGACGCGCTGGTGGGTGCTGGGGCATGCGATCCCGGCACCCAGCGGCCATGACAAGACGACGCTGCTGCTGACCGTCGACGAAGAAGGCTTTCAGCGATCGCTGCAGGCGCTCGCGCAATCGGCCCGGGTCTTGGCAGTCTACGAACGCCCGGGCAAGCGATCGCCGGATGGGCACCGCTATGTCATCGACGTCGTGGGCCATGCCTCGCAGCCGGAAATCGCCAGGCTGCTGGCGGACCGTGCAGAGTTCCGGCTTCTCGGCTCCTACCCTCGAAGATATTGAGTATCACGTGGAGGGACGCGCGCCGTGTGTGGGATTGCTTGACTCGGTCCTGTGCCGCCTGGGTCGGGGCGAGAGCGGAGGGTGAGCGGCGTTCGAAGCGCGAGGTCGAAGGCGCGGGCGGGCGGCCCTTCAGTGCTTGAACCCGGACTCGCGCTGGGCTCGCAGTGCCAGGATGAAGACGGTCTCGATCCCGGCCAGGTAACGGTAAAGCGCCACATAGCCGCGGTTGCCCTTGCCGATGACCAGCTCGCGCTTTCCACCTGCGACGGGGCGGCCGATCAGCGGACTGCGCGAAAGGATCTGAATGGCCTCGAGAATCTCCCCGACCCGGTTCGCCGCATCGGCGACTTGGTGCTGTTCCAGATGGTCGATGAAGGGGGCGGCGTCATCCAGAACCGCTGGCGCCAGCTCGATCCGGACCATGGGTCGGTCAGAGCCCCGGCCTGCGCGCCAGAGGCCGGCGAGGTTTCTGGCCGGCCGTGCGTGCCTTCAAGTAGCCCGCAGCGTCCTCCCAGGCGACCGATTCGCCGGTGCGCTGCAACGCGGCCCATCGCTTGTCTGCGATCCGATGCAGTTCCTCGTCTAATTCGCTGCGCTCGACCATGTCGGACAGCGCGTCCAGGATGAACGCATGCGAAGACCTGCCCGACCTCGCAGCCGCAGCCGCGATGCGGGCCTTGAGCTCATCTTCAAGGCGGATGGTCGTTGTCGACATGTTGATGGACCTCATGACGTTGGCGGTGGCGCACCCTGTAGCACACTTGTAGCACATCGGGTCTTCGACTGTCATTCCGTTCCGTTCCGTGCCGGCGGTGACTGGCTGGATCTTTCGGGGCGCTGCAACCGCAGCCGGGGTGTTAGCGCCAGTGCAATCGAGATCAGCAGGGGGCGCGGATAAAAACTTGGAGCCTTTCTGCGGAATATCGGTTGGCGCCCGCATGCGAATGCGTGCATTGTTGGATTCACTTGTTGGTCGCGCCAGCTGATCGATCCTCATGGCGCGCCTGGATGAGTGTGGAGGTATTGCGCAGGTGTGCCGTGGATGGACACACGTTTATCCACGACGGTCGGTCAGGAGCGTGGACCTGCGCGATCTATCTGTTGAAAACTGAAGACAGTCATTTCGTTGCGCTGGGGCGACATTTCCCTCCTCAATCGTCACCGATGCAAGCTTGTGGTGTGCCGACCCACATCTCCGCCAAGGTCGGCATCGACATCCTCAAGCGCCGCTGCATCGCCTGAATAGAACAGGCAGCCCTTTCTGCCTGAGCCCGCTCCGGATCAGGAGGTCGTTTTCAACCGGCCGGCCGTAAAGCTGGCCCAGTATTCCCGTATCACAGCCTTCAGCGTGCGCATGCCTTCGGGGTCGCCCTGCCACAACGCCGCGAAGTAGGCCTTGGCTTGCGCCAGCGAAACGTCGGGCGGCAATGGCGGAACCGCGGCATCGGTCACCATTTCGAGCAGCACGGGCCTGTCGGCCGCAAAGGCCGCGTCCCATGCGCCGCCAATGGCTTCGGGCATATCCACGCGGATGCCTTCAAGCCCCAGCATCTGCGCGAAGCGCGCGTAAGGAAAGTCTGGCAACTCCTGCGACGCCTCGAACTTCGGATCGCCGCCGAGCACGCGCTGCTCCCAGCTCACGAGGTTCAGGTCGCGGTTGTTCAGCACCATCACCACGAGCCGCGGATCGACCCAGTCGCGCCACAGCCGCGCGATGGTGATGAGGCCGTTGATGCCATTCATCTGCATTGCGCCATCGCCCAACAGCGCGACCACGGGCCGCTCGGGATGGACGTGCTTCGCCGCGATCGCATACGGTATCGCCGGCCCCATGGTCGCGAGCCCGCCTGACAAGCTGGCCTTCATGCCGCGGCGCAGCTTCACGTCGCGTGCATACCAGTTGGCGGCCGATCCGCTGTCGCAGGTGATCACCGAGTAGTCGGGCAGGCGCGGCGAGAGGTCCCAGAACACTCGCTGCGGGTTGATCGGCGATGCCGGCACATGGGCTCGCGCCTCGAGCACGCGCCACCAGCGCGCGACTTCACTTTCGATCGATAGGCGCCAGGACGCGTCGCCCTTGGGCTCCAGCAGCGGGAGAAGCGCCGCCAATGTGGCAGCGCTGTCGCCCATCAGGCCCAGCTCCACCGGATAGCGCAAGCCCAAAGCGCGCGCGTCGGTATCGATCTGCACGCAGCGCGCCTGACCTTCCTCGGGCAGGAACTCGGCATACGGAAACGACGAGCCCACGATCAGCAGCGTGTCGCACTCTTCCATCATCCACGAACTGGGCCGCGTGCCGAGTACGCCGATGGCGCCCGTCACGAATGAAAGATCGTCGGGCACTGCGGCCTTGCCGAGCAACGCCTTGGCGACGCCCGCACCCAGGCGCTCGGCCACGGCTATGACCTCGTCACCCGCATGGAGCGCGCCCGCGCCGGCAAGGATCGCGACCTTGCGCCCCGTGTTCAGGATGTCCGCCGCGTACTGCAGAGCATCAGGGGGCGGCACCACCGACTGCACCGTGGTGCCAATGCCGCTGTGCACCGTGCCGTGCTCGCGCGGTGGCACCGGTACGGCGGGAAGCTCCTGCACGTCGTTCGGAAAGATCACGCAGGTCACGGTGCGGCGGTCGCGCGCGATGCGCATCGCGCGGTCGATCAGGTGTCGCACCTGCTCGGCGCTGGTGACCATCTGCACGAACTCGTGGGCCACGTCCTTGAAGAGCGAGACGAGGTCCACCTCCTGCTGGTAGTCGCCACCCAGCGCGCTGCGCTTCTGCTGGCCGACCAGGGCCACCACCGGCTGGTGGTCGAGCTTGGCGTCGTAGAGACCGTTCAGAAGGTGGATGGCGCCTGGCCCCGAGGTCGCGAGGCACACACCCACCTCGCCCGAGAACTTGGCATGTGCGCAGGCCATGAACGCCGCCAGCTCCTCGTGGCGGGCCTGCACGAATTCGATGGCACCATCGGCACGGTCAAGTGCGCCCACGATGCCGTTGATGCCATCGCCCGGATAGCCGTAGATGCGGCGCACACCCCATTGGTGCATGCGTTCGACGACGAAGTCACCGACTGTGTTTGCAGCCATGGCGGTGCCGCTCCTCAGCCCATGTCGGGCTGGCCATTGGACGCCATCAGCCCGCCGTCCACCGGCATCGCGATCCCCGAGACGAAGCTCGCGTCGTCGCTCGCCAGGAAGGCGACCACGGCGGCGATTTCCGAGGGATCTGCGCCGCGCCCGAGCGGAATGCGTTCTGCGAACTTCGCCATCAGCGCGCTGTCACTCTTCATGTCCTCGGTCATGGGCGTGAAGGTGAGGCTGGGGCACACCGCGTTCACGCGCACGCCGTCCTTGCCGTGGTCCAGCGCGAGCGCCTTGGTGAAGTTGACGATGGCGCCCTTCGACGCGTTGTAGAAGCCCATTCCCCAGTCGCCGCCCAGGCCGGAGACCGACGCGGTGTTCACGATGCAGCCCTTGCTCCGGATCAGGTGCGGCATGGCCGCGCGGCAGCCGTGGAACACACCGCCGACGTTGACCGCCATGATCCGGCCCCAGTCTTCCAGCGGCGGCTGTGTGACCGTGCCTTCGACCGCGATGCCGGCATTGTTGAAGAGCACGTGCAGCGCGGCGAAGTGCTCGATGGTCGCGTCCACCAGCGCCTGCACTTGGCTGAAGCTGGACACGTCGGCCACCTTCACCAGCGTGCGTTCTTGCGGCAGCTCGCGAGCGACGCGCTCCAGCTTGGCGAGCGTATTGCCTGCGAGCACCACGCTCGCGCCTTCCTGCGAAAAGCGGCGTGCGGTGGCTTCGCCGATGCCGCTGCCCGCGCCGGTCACGATGACGACGCGATCCTTGAAACGTCGCATATAGATCCTCTCGATGATGGGTCGGGTTAATGAAGAGGAAGCCGGCCCATTTACGCTTGCCTACTTCGTCGCAGGAGCCGCGGTGGGCGCCGTCCGCGCACCGCCCTGCACCTGCGCGGCCGGGGGCGAGGCCTCATGGGAGGGCCCCTCGCCGCGCTTGTCCACGGCATAGAAATAGAACAGAGCGCCGAGCATCACGACAATGGCCACCGTCGCAGTGAATACGAAGACGCCCCGGTTGTCGCGCCTGTCGTCCCTGGCTTGCTGTCTTCTCGATAGTTCGCTCATGGCATTTTTTCCTTTCCTGCGATGGCGCGAATGAATGGAATGCGGGGCGAATGAAGAACATCCACCGAAAGGGAAACGCTAGGACTTCGTACCGGGCGGCGTGTCGGACATCGGCTGACGCGGCTGTCGCGAAAAGGCGCCTTGGGGGGATGAGTGTGTCTGCAACACTCCAATCGGGCTCGCCAGACCCGCTTGACGGGTGTCTGGCGCAGCAAATCGATGTTCAGGCTGTTCGATTTGATAGCCGCGATGGTTCGCCATCACCCTGTTCACTCAGCCGCGATCGCAGATCGACCGAAGCGCCTTGTGGACGTCACCCGCCTGCCGCTGCGGGAGATCCAGCGCACACGTTCAGGACTGTCTATCGGTGCACTGGCGACCAACACCAAAACGGCCAACCACCCGCTGGTGCGCGAGAACTATCCGCCCTTCGCGATGGTCTCCGTGGCAGCCGCTCTGGACATGGATGGCAGCGAGATCCGTCAGGCGCGTGTGGTGCTGGGCGTCGTCGCGCACAAGCCTTGGCGCAGTGCCGAGGCCGAGGCCATCCTGGTGGGCCAGCGTGCAGACGAAGCGACCTTCAAGCGCGCTGCCGAAGCCGCGCTGCGCGATGCGCGCCCGCTGGCGCATAACGCGCACAAAGTGGAACTGGCTCGCCGTTCTGTGGTGCGAGCGCTGATGCGCGCTTCGCGCCTGGCGTGAAAAAGGAAATCGCATGGCACGCTATCTAGGCAAAGAAACGACCCGCGTCGACGGGCTCGCCAAGGTCACCGGCAAGGCGAAGTACACCGCCGAGTTCCAGATCCCGAATGTCAGCTACGGCTTCATCGTGCTGAGCACGGTGGCCAAGGGCCGCATCACGGCCATCGACACGCGCGAAGCCGAGCAGGCGGGCGGCGTGATCCACGTCTTCACGCACCTGAACGCCGGCAAACTGGGGGCCGGCACCTGAGGCCGGCGCGGCGCCCGCATGGACCTGGCCGCTGCAATCGGACCGGGTGTTCTTCAACGGCCAACCGATTGCGCTGGTCGTTGCGGAGAGCTACGAACAGGCACGGCACGCGGCGCGACGGATGAAAGCGACCTACCGGACGGAGCCGCACAACTCCGACTTCGCCATCGTGCTGGACCGTGCGCAGCCGGACCCTGCGACAGCGAAGAGCACGGCCCGAGGTAACCCTGTCGCCGCGATGCAGACCGCGGCGGTCAAGGTCGAGGCGCAGTACCACATTCCGATCGCGAGGGCGGCGGACGTCGAGATGCTTGATGGTCTGTTGCGCCTCAAAAGCAATCCGTCGCGTTCTATCGTCATTACCGACGTCATGCGCCGCAACGGAACGAACGAGATCACCGAGACGTACGACTCGACACCCTCGCCCGAGCGCGCAAAGTACGCCTCGCTGGCGCACGGCGCCCAGTTCGTCGAGGTGAAGGTCGATCCGGACCTGGGCACGGTGAAGGTCACCCGCGTGATCGAGGTCACGGCCTGCGGCAAGATCCTGAATCCGCTTGCCTCCCACAGCCAGGAGATCGGCGGTGTGGTCTGGGGCATCGGCATGGCGCTGGAAGAGGCCACCGAGATCGATCACCGTTACGGCCGCATCATGAACGCCAACCTGCAGCACTACCATGTGCCGGTGAATGCAGACATTCATTCCATCGAAACCATCTTCGTCGAGGAAGACGACACCATCGTCAATCCGCTCGGCGTGAAGGGCATGGGCGAGCTGGGCATGGTGGGGATTCCGGCAGCCATCGCCGACGCGATCTTTCATGCCACCGGCAAGCGCGTGCGCGATCTGCCGATCACTCCGGAGAAGTTGATGTGATGGCCGTCGACAGACAGAGACGCCGTCCCCAAAAAGCCATTGAGTCAATTCAAGAAGGACAGGTCAACCAGATGAACCTCAGGATGAGCATCGACGGCGTCGTCATCGCAACTGCAACGCTTGACGTCTCACGCAGCGCCGAAGATTTCGCCACCCTTCTTGCCGCTGACGTTGCGTCTGAAAGACTACGAAGCAACAGAAAAGATTGCCGACCTGCCGAGGCAACTGACAACAGCGGGCGTGCCTGACTCTTACACGCCTTCTGCGGGGGACATCTGTTTTTACGCTCCGTGGGGCAACCTTGCGTTCTTCTACAAGGCCGGCGCTCCCTCGCAAGGCCTTGTGCGCCTTGGACGTTTCGCGTCTGGGCTCGATCAGCTTGTGCGGGACAGTACAGGCAATGTGGCAGTGAAGGTGGAACTGTCCCGCCCGTAAGCCATCGCCGTGAATGTCTTGGGGCCGCTAAGAATCAAAAGCTGCGGCGTTCGAAGGCTGCTTCAGACTGGCTGCTAACCTTGAGTTTTCAGATCTGAATGACCGTCGCTTACGAAACCCGAAATTCACGCTCGCCAAGCGCGTCGGTCCGCTGTACCCTCTTCATCGGTCAATCAGCGAAAGCTCACCGCTAGATCACGCGAACGGCTGCTCGCGCAGCTGGTGAACTATCGCTCTGCGCCCGTTGCGGTCGGTCACCGCCGCGACCCTGAGTGCACGCCGGCGGACAATTGCAAGGGTCCGGGCGTTGGCAATATCAATCCGCGGAGCGCCACAGGCACCATGCCAAGCACCAGTCTCCGATGTGGGTATGCCCGACGAACGCTGCGCTCGGCCGCCGTTCTGGGCGCGCTCATGGATCCGCGAAGCGCTGGAAGCTGACGAACTCATGCACGGCCCGACGCGGCGTGGCCACCTGATTCACAGGCACATCGCGATCGGGGTAGCCCAGCGACATGCCGCACACCGTCAGCTCGTGCTCCATGAAGGCCAGGTGCTGTGCGATGACCGGATGGAACCGCGCGAACGACACCTGCGGACAGGTGCCCAGGCCGCGCGCTGCGGCGGCGATCATCACGTTCTGGACAAATAGGCCCAGGTCGAGCCAGCTGTGGGGCGCCAGGCGCCTGTCGATGGTGAAGATCAGGCCGACCGGCGCGCCGAAGAACACAAAGTTTTTTTCGGTCTGCCGGATGCGGCTGAGCATGTCGGCGACGTCCACGCCGAGCGTCTGGTAGTAGATCGCACCGAAATCGCGCTGCCGCTGGGCGTATTCGTCGGGCAATGGGTCGGGGAAGTGCGGGGATGGCGGAAGCGTGTTCTCGCGGCATGCGCTCACCAACGCGGCGCCCAGTACTGCCAGGTGCGCACCGGCGACGGCGTGCACCTGCCATGGCTGGGTATTGGAGTTGCTGGGCGCGCTCGATGCCACGTCCAAGATCTCTTCCAGCAGGGAACGCGGAACGGGGTCCGGCTTGTAGGCGCGCAGGCTGCGTCGCCCCCGTAGTACACCGTCGACCACGCGCGTGGTGTGCGCGACGTCGCCCTGCGTCATGGCCGCTCCTCGGCCTGCGCTTCGACCGGTGGCGCGTGGTATGCAATGCGCCCGGCAGGCAGGTAGAACAGGGCAATGACCGCGCCGCCGCGGGCTTCCGGGTAGTGGTGGCTGCCCGGGCCGGGCGCCGTCCAGCCCGCTTCGCACCAGCCGTTGGGCCCTGCCAGCGCTGCGCCGGCGTTGAGGGGGACCACCATGTTCAGCTCGCCATAGGGATGCGCGTGGTACTGCCCGCGAAACGTGTTGCCCGGGTTGCCCTGCGTGTTGGCCGTGCTGTCCATGTACACGGCCGTGATGCTGAACCAGTGCGTGCGCTCCGACGGATCCACGAGGCGGCTGCGCCGGTAGTGCGGTCCGGTGATCTCGACGTGGGCGGCCCAGCCGTCCCGCACGCCGGCCTTCACCAGGCGCGCGAGCTGCTCGTACACCTCGCTGCCTGGGCCATGGGTCTGGTTCAGCCAGCGCTCGACGTCTGTGCCCGCGGTCATGTCCTTCACTTCGCCGAGAAAGGCGATGCTGCGCGCTATCAGTTCTTCCCGGTCTTGGTTGCTGTCATGCTTGCTCATGGTCACTCCTCTGATGTGAAGCCGGAGGCCCGCACGACCGGACCCCATTTGTCGCGTTCGGTCCGGATGTGGTTTTCGTAGGCCTTGGGCGTGAGCGTGAACAGCTCCATCCCGACCTCCTCGAAGCCCGCCACCAGGGCCGGGTCCTTGCTGGCCGTGAGCACGTCGTCGTACAGCCTCTTCACCACGGCTTCGGGTGTGCCGGGGGGAGCGAAGACACCGTAGGATTCGACGCCGGTGATCGCGGGGTAGCCCTGCTCGGCGAAGGTCGGAACGCCAGGCATGGCGCGCGAGCGCTTGTCGCCGCTCACGGCCAGGATGCGCAGTTTGCCGCTCTGCAGGTACGGCAGGAAGTCGGCGACAAAGCCCAGGTACGCGGGGATCTGACCACCGAGCAGGTCGTTCATGGCTGGCGACGAACCTCGGTAGCCCACGTGCTGCAATTTGAGCGCCGCCGCCTCGGACAACTGGAAACCCAGAAAGTGCGCCATGGAGCCCGCCGCCGGCGACGCGAACATAGCGCGGCTGGGAGCCTGTTGCACCCACCGCACGTAGTCGGCGAGGGTCTTGACGGTCGCGGGGACGGCGTTGCTGACGGCCAGGGCACAGGTCGCCGAGACGACCGGTGTGATGGGCACGAAATCGGCTGCCGCGTCGTACGCAAGCTTCGTGTAGACGTGCGGGTAGATGCTGAGCGCCGAGGTGTGCGTGCACAGCAGGGTGTTGCCGTCCGCGCGCTCGCGCTTGAGCTGTGCGTTGGCCAGGCGGCCCGCGCCGCCAGGCCGGTTGTCGACGATGGTGGTAATGCCTTGCTTGCGCCATGCCTCGGCCACGCGGCGCGCGGTCTGGTCCAGCGTGCCTCCTGCGGGGTAACCCACGACGATCCGTCGCGGGGGCGCCGGGGCTTGCGCCCAGCCCATGGGCTGCAGTGCCGAGGTCGCCAGCGTGGTGAGACCGAGGGCACCGAAGCGCCGGCGTGAGAGTGGGTTCATGGGGGGCTCCGCGAGGTTGCAAGGGGTTGTGGGCTCCATGATCGTCATCCGTCGCCATGAACGGAATCGCCCGTTTTGCAAGAGCACAATGCACGCCGTGCAATATCGGAGACGCGCACCATGAGCATCGGACGCATCGACCTGAACCTCATCAAGGTGTTCGACGCGGTCTATGAAGACCGCAACCTGCTGCGTGCGGGAAAGCGCCTGAACCTGAGCCAGTCGGCAGTCAGCCACGCGCTCACGCGCTTGCGCGAGGTGGTGGGCGACGAGCTGTTCGTCCGCACGTCCAAGGGCATGGTGCCCACGGCACGGTCAGCGGCGATGGCCGACGGGCTGCGCGACTCGTTGCGCCGGATCGAGGCCACGCTGGGGGTGGAGCCCTTCGACCCGGGCAAGTCCACATGCCGCTTCGCGGTGGCCGCCAACGACCACCTGACGGCGGTGATGGTGGCGGAGCTGAGCCGGCTCATGGCGGTGGAGGCCCCCGGCATCGACCTCGTGGTCCGGCCGTCCACGCGCCTCGATCTCGCCGAGCAGATCGACGTCGGCAAGATCGACATCGCCGTGGGCATCTTCGCGCAGGTGCCGTCGCGCCTGAGCGCGCGGACCTTGATGACGCAGGGCGAGATGATCGTCATGCGCAAGGGGCACCCGGCTTCTCGCCGCAAGCTGGCACTGCGCGACCTGGCGCGTTATCGCTTGGTGACGGTGTCTGTGGGCGGCCAGGAGGAGGGTGCCGTCGGCGGCTTCATCCTGGAGCGTGGCCTGGCGCGGCAGGCCGAGATGTTCGACCGCCATGCGCTCGAAGAGGCGTTGTCGGCCGAGGGCCTGGCGCCGCGGTATCGCACGACCGTCCCGCATTCCCTGGCGATTCCAGCCTTGCTACGCGGCTCCGACATGTTGTCCATCATGCCGTCGTCGCTGGCGCGCAGTCTGGCAGGTGCGGGCGAGTTACTGGTGCGCGAGCCGCCCTATCCAACCGCGCTGTCCACGTTCCGCGCGGTCTGGCACAGCCGCAATGACCACGACCCCGCGCAGGTGTGGCTGCAGGAAAGCATCGCGCGGGTGGCGCAACAGGTGGCTTAGCCGTTTGCCGGGGGGTGTGGATGGTCGTGGCGCGGGCAGCCGCCTGCCGCCTGGCAGCCCGTTCTGCGGGTCCAGTCCGAAGCCAGGATGATGCTGCACATGTCCATGCGCTGGAAGGCGGGGTCCTTGAAAGCTAGGACATCGTCGTTGAAGGTGCCGAAGGTGCTGAGCGGGCGGTGTTGCATGCCTTCGTAGAAGGCGTCGATGATGCCCTGCGCGAAGTCTGCTTCCCGCGGAGAGGCGGCGACCACGGCCGCGCGCTGCGCCTCGGAAAACTGGTCGTAGCCGCGGCCCGCCACGTCCATGCCTGCCCCGGCCTGGACCAGTGCGATCTCCGGGCGCATGAACTGCGGTATGCCCGGCGTGGTGTGCAACGCAACGGCGTTCCAGACGGTCTCGATGTCTGCATCGCGCACGCCGTGGCTCCGCAGGAATTCCCGTGCGGCATTCGCACCGTCCACTTCGAAACGCAACTGGCTGTCGCGGTAACGTGCGGTGAGGCCGATGTCGTGGAACATCGACGCCGCGTAGAGCAGCTCCGGATCGAAGCTCAAGCCTGTGCGGGCGCCGGTCAGGTAGCCCCAGCAATACACGCGCACGGAGTGGTGGAAGAGCAGATCGCTCTCGGTGTCGCGGATGAACTGGGTCATCTCCCGCGCGAGCTTGCTGTCGGGTATGTACACCCCAGGGATGGCTGAGTGCGTCATGGCGTGGTCCTTGTGCTGGTGGATGTCGCTTGTGCGTGCGCGCCGCTGCAGTGGCCCCGTATCACAGGGCGGCCAGGGCCTGGGGCGTGTTGCGGAACGCGATTGCCATCCGGTTGTAGGTGTTCATCAGACCGATGGCGATCGTCAGGTCCACGAGTTCGGGCTCGCTGAGCACGGAGCGGGCGGCGGCGAAATCGCTGTCGGGCACGCCGGTCTCTGCCACGCGGGTCACCGATTCAGCCCAGGCCAGAGCAGCGCGCTCATGCGCGTCGAAGAGCGCGCCAGCCTCGCGCCATGCTTGCAGCAGGGCAATCTTTTCGATGGGCTGGCCCTTCTTCAGCAGATCGCGCGTGTGCATGTCCAGGCAGTAGGCGCAGTTGTTGATTTGGGAAACGCGCAGGTACACCAGGTCGACGAGAACAGGCGACAGGCCGCTCTTCGAGATGTACCCATACACGCCGCCCAGCGCCTTGACGCCAGCCGGGGCGACCGTGTTGTAGTCGATGCGGTTGCTCACGGTTGTGATCCTCTTGATCGGTTATTGAATGGGGGTGGTGAGTGCCGTGTCGGCGCTGTCCACGACGAACACCGCCAGCAGCTTTGCGGGCCGGGTCTTGCTGGCATTCCTGCTGACGGTGTGCCGTGCGCCGGGAGGCTCATAGAAACTGTCTCCAGCACGCAGGATCTGCCTGGGGCCTTCATTCACCTGCGACTCGATGGCGCCCGAGACCACGTAGCCATAGATGAACGCGGACTTCGCGTGCACATGGGAGGGCGAACCGGCGCCGGGCGCGTAGTCGACGACCACGGCAACCAGCGACTTTCCGGGAATGTTCGCAATCTGCTGCTGTAACGCGGGCGTGACTCTTTCGCCCGCGCCGTGTGCGTTCGCGGCAGGGGTCGTCAACAAGCCGGTCGCTCCGGCGGTGAGCGTGATGGCGAGCAGCCAGGAAGCGTGCATGGAGCTTCTCCTTGAAAAAATGATGGGTGGCGTTGCAGGGGTTCAGCCGGCGAACCCGAGGATCTGTGCGAAATCCTGCAAGCGAACCCGGGGCATGGCAGCCCGGTTCACCGGGGCCTGCGTGTCCCCGTATCCCATGGACATGCCGAACGCGGTGATCTCTTCCTGCGGCATCTGCAGATACGACGCAATCGGCTCGTGGAACTGCGCGAAGGCCACCTGGGGGCAGGTGTCGATGCCGCGTGCCTTGGCCGCGAGCATCACGGTCTGCGCGAACAGGCCGAGGTCGATCCAGCTATGTGGCTTCAACCGGCGGTCGATGCTGAAGATGAGGCCGACCGGGGCGCCGAAGAAGGCGTAGTTGCGCTCGGTCTGGCGCGTGCGCGCAGCGGTGTCGGAGCGTTCGATGCCGAGCGATGCGTAGTAGCGGGCACCGAAGTCCTGCAGCCGGTTGCGAAACATGTGGGGCAAGGGGTCAGGGAAATGCGCCGGTGCTGGCGCAACGCCAGCGCGTGACGCGGTGACCAGCGCATGCGTCAAGCCGTCCTTCACCTCGCCACTGACCACGTACACGCGCCAGGGCTGGATGTTGGCGCCACTGGGGGCGCAGGCTGCCTCGGTCAGGATCTCCTCCACGGCTTCCCGAGGAAGAGGGCTGGCTTTGAATGCGCGCGTGGCCCGGCGCGAACGCACGACGCAAGAAACGCATGCTGCGGTGGTTTCTGGCGACCATGGCGCAGCGATGGCGCTCGGAACGTCGCGGTGTTGGGCGAGGGTTTCAGTCATCGTGTTCTCTTCGTGATCGCTTGGAGAAATGCGATCTTCGAGGAGATCCGACTTGAATGGAATTGATGTGTTTGCAGTTGCATATTGCACGCAATGCACTGCGCAGACCGGCATCTGGGGGGCACCGAACTGCGGATCCACACCGGCCTCAGCGCCCGCGGGGGCGACTCCAAGCCGAGAGCCTGTCGGTGGTCTCCACGCTACGGGAGTGACTGCGCACCCGTGAGGGGCGCGAGGTGTTCCCGGGCGGTGCCGGCTGGGGAGTGCCGTTGCGTCGGTTGCTTCGCGATGTGGGCGCCCCTCCGCGCAAGTTCGTGATGGACACACCCATCCGTCGCTTGATCACGATAAATAGCCAGCTCTCTCCTCCCGCGCGCGCTTCTTCTTCTTGCTGGAGGAGGTGCGTTGGGCCACGCCGACATGGGGCCCGCTCCGGGCGGGATCCGGGTTCACACCTTGCCGGTGTTCCAGACATCCCGTGCTGCTTGGCCGATGTGCGGCGGGTGTGAGGTGGCGACAGGGCGTCCGCCGAGTACCTCTGCCCAGTCCCGCATGGCCGCGATGCTGACGTAGGGTGTGAAGTCGTCGGCGTTCAGTCTCGCGCGGTGTGCGGCTTCCTGACCCATGTAGGCCGGACTCAAGCTTCCCGTGGCGATGCACAAAACCTGCCTTGAAGGCCCTGAGCAAGGTCTCGTTCTCTTCCTCCGACAGATCCACCGTTGCCTTGTCGCCCGCGCGGTATCCCCGCTGGAACATGTTTGGGTCTGGGGCGGTGTTCATTTCTTTCTTTCGTGGGCGGGGCGCGATGGGCCAGGCGCCGGACGCAACGCTCTCACCGAGCGGCATTCCGCCAAGCTGGCGTGGCCGCCAGGTGGAGGTCGGCTTCCGACTTGATGTATAGCATTTGCTATACATTGGGGCCATGAAGACGACCCAACTCCCCCCGGTCCGGGTGACGGCCGCCGTTCGAGAACAGATCGAGGGCGTGCTGCTCGACGGGGAAACGCTGTCGCATTTCGTTGAGCAGGCTTCAATCGATGCGGCGCGTCGTCGCAAGGCGCAGCAAGAATTCGTGGCGCGTGGACGCGCATCGCTTGCCCGCGCGCTTGAGACGGGCGAGTCCTATGCGGCAGACCAGGTCCTCGAGGCGATGAAGTCCCGGTTTGACATCGTGCGCAAGGCGGTCGAGGCGGAGCGCGGCGGCGTCTTCACACGGCGCCCGTGACATACGTCGTGCGGTTGACGCGCGAAGCGGTGGAAGATCTGCAGCGTCTTGAAGCCTTTCTTCTTGACGCCGCGCTCACGCATGGAGACTGGGAGTTGCCGGACCGCGCGCTCCTGGCCATCCGAAGGGAGTTCCGGATCTTGGAGACCAATCCCTTCACTTGTCGAATTGCCTTCGACGACCGGCTGGAGCGGGAACTGGTCATTCCATTTGGCGCGTCAGGCCACGTCGCTTTGTTTCATGTCGTCAGCGAAAGGGAGATCGTGGTGTCTGCTATTCGGCATCAGCGAGAGGACGACTACCACTGAAAGTGAGCTAGGCGTCTATCAAGCAGGGTAGACGCGCCCCGCAAAAACGTAACATGGGCTGCGAGCAACCAGACTGCAATTGGCCATGAGCGCGGACTTGGGTAACGTATTACTCATGACCACTTCGAGTTCTTCCTCCGCCATCAGCCATGACGCCGGTCAAATTCGACCCGCAGCTCTAGGGGTGCCTGGAGCGCCTGGCCGAGGCGCGTCACCGTGCACCGCACTGGCTCATGCGCGAAGCCATCGCGCAGTACGTGGAGCGCGAGGAGAAGCGCCAGGAGATGCACCAGCAGGCGGTGGCTGCCTGGGAGGAATTCCAGCGCAAAGGTCTGCACGCTACAGGCGAAGAGGTGCAGGCTTGGCTGACCAGTTGGGGTATGGACAACGAACTGCCCGCGCCCGAATGCCGCGAGTGAGGTTCGCGCCCGCGGCGCTGCAGGACTTGCAGCGCCTGCGCGAGTTCCTGCGTCCGAAGAATCCGCATGCGGCACGGCATGCCGGCCAGACCATTCTGCAGGGGCGTGCAGGTGCAGGGCCTGCAGCCGCTGATCGGCCGCTCGTTGGAAGACCTGCCACCGCAGTACTGCGAGTTGGTGAGCGACTTCGGTCACGGTGGGGCAGGTCACGCTGACCGCACAACCCGGCGCATAGTCGGTACCAATCAGCAGGCTGGCGAACGCCAGATTCCACGAGTTGCAGGTCCCAGCCGTAAAGCCTTGGACGGATACTTGCTTGGCGGTGGTCCAGCGTGCGAGGTCGCTCGCGAAGACGGCAGGAGCCAATCGGCATTCTTAGACGTTCGGCATGAAAGTCTCGGGGAAGGCCTTGAAAGTCTGAAGCCCATCGAGCAGCCCAGGAAAGAGCTGCGCGAGGAGGTACTGGGCCGGTGATTGGGTAGTTGACCAGCTTGGCCTCCCTGCGCTGCGCCTCGGCTTCGGCATTGCTCACCACCAGCGTGCTGACGCTGACCGCGGTGCTGGTTGGATCTGTCGTGAGTCCCGTGACAAGCCCGCGCAGTACGCGATTGGTGCTGTTGACCACCGGCACCTGCGAGGTCACGTCCTTGCCGCTGAGGCTCACGCGCACCTTGTCGAGTGCAACGCCTACGGGTGCGGTGATTTCGACGAGCGTGTCGCCGCCGCTGATCATGTCGGGCGGCGAAGAGAGCGTCTTGATCTGGAGCGCGGCCGGCGTCTGCGGGGCAGGGGAGGGGCCCACGCCCGGAATGAAAGAGAACGTCGACGCGTCCGAACTTTCGCCGCAGCCTGCGATGAACAGTGCCCCCGCCATTGCGATGCGGGCGGCGGCGGCCTGGACACCGAGCCAAGGAGAAGCCTCCTTGTGCAGGCTGCGAGCTGTAGCGAGCATGGATGTCTCCTTCTGTTTTGCGTATCGGAAGATTAGGATGGACGTTCGCGGCAGCGGTCGTCGCGACGACATATGAGGCGCGAATCGCTAAAGGTAATCCCTGATTTCGCACAGCCTGGCGGATGCGCACGACACCGGAGGCCAGCGTATTGCTCGCGATGTCGCCGTCGAAGCGGCGCGGCCGTGCGATACAGCAGCATCCACTGATACTTGCCAGTGATGATCCAGGCCTAGGCCTGCCCGGTGAGCAGGCTGCGCGGGATGATGCGTGCCGGCGTCAGCGCAACCTTCAAGCTCCGATCGCAACAGGGGGCAGGCTTTCTTGATGCGGTGGTGCTGTAGCACGCGCACCTGCTTGGGGATGAGCTCTACTTTCGGAAACAGGTATTTGCAGAGTAAAGTTCGAATCCCCCAAGACGACGATCCGAAGGACTTAGATGAAGAAAAACCCCGTGCGCACCGGGATTCCAGGGTTGGACGAGGTGCTTCTGGGAGGCGTGCAGCGGAACAACAACATCCTGGTCGAAGGTGCGCCCGGCGCCGGGAAGACTACCCTGGGACTGGCTTTCATTCACGCGGGTGCGGCTCTCTACGACGAACCCGGCGTGATCGTCTCCTTCGAGCTCGATCCCGAGAAACTGTTGCGGGACGCCAAGGGGTTCAATTGGGACTTGCAGCGGCTCATTGATGAGCGCAAGGTCAAGATCATCCAGACCTCGCCAGCGGTGCTGCTCAATGAATTCCGCTCCGCCGACGGCGCGTTCACCGCTGAGCTGGCCTCCATCGGTGCGCGCAGATTGATGATCGACGGCCTGACGCCGCTTCGCCTCTATGCCGAGGCCAACGACAAGCCGTTTCGAGAGGATGTGCACTTGCTTGTCGAAGGGCTCGCCCGGCTCGGCGTCACGACGCTCGTCACCGCGGAACGCGCGGAAACGAAGTTCGAGGCGCATGCCCACGAGCGATTCGTCTTCGACACCATCATCTCGCTGACCCGCAACGAAGTGCGTCGCCGGGTCCACAGGACCTTGGCGGTCGTCAAGTCGCGCGGCCAGGATTTCATCAGCGGAAACCATTCCATGCGCATCGAGGCCGGCACCGGCATTCACGTGTATCGGCGTGCCCAGTCGCGCCCCAAGGTCGACGAGGACCAACCCACGTCGACCGAACGCGTGTCCGTGGGGTGCGCCGCGCTGGACGTGATGATGGCCGGTGGGCTTTACGAGGGCTCGATCACCATGGTCACCGGCATCTCCGGTACCGGCAAAACGGTTCTGGGCGTGCAGTTTCTCACCACGGCCGTACAAGCCGGGCGGCGGGCGCTGCTGGTGACCTTGGATGAGCATCCGCGCCAGCTGATCCGGAACGCGGCAAGCCTGGGCTTCGACCTGGAGGGCCTCGTGCGGCAGGGCTCGCTCTTCATCCATTACGAATCGCCGCTGGAACTGGAGCTGGACGTGCACTTCGACCGGGTGACGAAGCTGGTGGAGAAGGAAGGCATCGACTGCATCGTCTTCGACTCGGTGGCCGTCTACGAGATGGCGAGTCCCGACCAGGCTTCCGACTTTCTCTATGCGCTGGCCGATTTCGTCAAAGGCCGGCTCGCGACGGCGTTCTTCAACTACGAGAGTCCCGAGCTCCTGGGCGTCTCTCAGATCAGCCAGGAGCTCAAAGGCTCGCACCTGGTCGACAACATCATATTGCTGAGTTACGTGGAAATCTCCACGCGCCTGCGCCGCGCGATCGCGGTGCCGAAGGTGCGTGGGAGCAAGAACATCCAGACGACGCGCGAGTACGTGATCGGTGCAGGCGGCATTTCCTTGCTCGACGAATCGGCGGCCGAGGGAGAGGAAGCTGCGCCCGTGCCGCAGTTGCCCTTCTCTTCCTACTACGGGCTGCTCGCTCGCTCACCGTCGCGCAAGAGCCCGGTGATCGAGGACGCCGTCGCGCACGGCAAGGCGTTGCCGGATTCGCCGGAGTTGCCTCCCGAGACGACCAAGTGAACGCTGGCGCGGACGCCCAGAGCCCTGAGAACCGTCCGGCGGGGCTGGACTGGGAAGGCTGGCGTCGCGCCTTGTCGCGTTTCGCCGCGGCGACCGAACTTTGCGTCAGCGCCTATGACCTGGACTGCGAAAGGCAGGCCGGACCATTTGCCTTTTCAAAGGTCGCGCGCCTGCTGGCAACTGCAGGCGTATGGAACGAGGGCCGGCTGGGCGACAAGGTCGAGCGGGACCTTGCCGCGCAGGTCCTCGAAACGGGTGCACCCGGTAACGCCAGCGTAGGCGACGAACTGCGCCTGCAGGCAGTTCCGTTACTGATCGGAGGCCAAGTGCGTGGCGTGATCGTCTACGGATGGGCATTCGCCACCTTCGGAACACCGCTGGGATGCGAGCGCATTGCGCGTCAGCTGGGTGTCGATGGCGCACGGCTTTGGGCGGAGGTGCGGCTGGAGTCACCCGTTCCCGAGTCGCGCATGACGGTGTACACCGAACTGCTCGAAACCATGATCGAGTCCACGGTCCGCCATGCCGAGGCGATCGAGCGCCTTCAGGAGCTCAGCCGGCTGCGCGAGGTGTTTCTGGCCAGCGTGTCGCACGAGCTTCGCACGCCGTTGTCCGTGCTCGGCATGCGCATCGAGATCCTGCTGCGCGGTGCGCTCGCCGATCCGGAGGCCATCAGGGCCTCCCTGGTCAACATGAAGTACCACGTGAATACCGAAGCACGGCTGGTCGAGGACCTCATCGAGGCGGCGCGAACCCGCACCGGCCAGTTGCGCATCGACATGCAACCTGCGTCGCTCCGCGACATCCTCAAGGCAGCAATCTCTGCCGTGGTGCCGCATGCCGAGGCCAAGCAGATTTCCGTCGTGGTTCCAGAGCTGGACGAACTTGGCGAACTGCCGCTCATGGCCGACCCGCATCGTCTGCAGCAGGTGTTCTGGAATCTTCTGTCCAACGCAGTCAAGTTCACTCCGGCGTCCGGACACATCGAGCTGCAGTTGCATTGCGATGCGCAGGCGTACACCGTGTCGGTGGCGGACACGGGCAGCGGCATCGAGGAAGCATTGCTCCCACACGTTTTCACGCCGTTCACGAAGCAACTCAAGGCGAACGCTCAAGGGCTGGGGCTGGGCCTGTCCATTGCCCGCCATATCGTCGAGCACCACGGCGGGACGATTCGGGTCGAAAGTGCTGGGAGTCATGCCGGGGCGACATTCCATGTCACGTTGCCTGTGAATTTGCCGTCCCCGGGCGATGCAGCTGAGTAGCAGAACAATTCGCCCCGAAACTCTTGCGAAGAGCCTGGCCCCAACCATCGGTATGCGCCTTGGCATGGTCCGTGAACGGTGAACGATGCTGCTTGCCAAAGGGACGATTGGACGGGGTTGACGTCGCCCCAGTATCCGAGCGGATCTTGACTATTTTTATGAGACCCCAGACTTGCAGTCTGTGGGCGCAAATAGGTTTGCGAGAACGGCTGTAGTGAGTCCCGAGTTGCCTCCGACCCTTGCTGCCAGTTATGCGGAAGCAGATATCGACGCGGCGCAGAAATCGAATGTCGCTTGCAAAGACATAAGCGTGATCTGACAATGTGCCCTGACCGGCCCTTTCGTACTCTGCGGAAATGAGATCAGCGCTTGTGACTCTCCAGTACCTACAAAAGCTTGAGCTTGAGAGCCTGCCCTTAACGGTCACGTGCCCGGGCGCCATCCGCTCAGTAGAGTTGTTGGCGGCGGCATTGCTGATTCATGCAAAGGTGGAAAGAAGGGACGCCGGCAGCCCGCCACAATCCGCCGTCGTTTACTCGATCACGCAAGCCTGCCGAGTCATGCTCGAACACAATCGCCCCGAGCCGTCCCGCGCGACGAGCGTTAAACCGATGTTGATCGGTGACGAAGGTCTAGTCTTACTGTGTCACAAGAGTAGCTTTGCGCTTGCCCTTCCGCAGCAGGGACACTGCCCGAGACGAGCGATCAGTTGGTAGCTCAGTCGATGGCGCAATGTCGTGATTGACGTCGCCACGTGGCGCTGCGCGCGCAGGACTTCCGCGGGGGATGTAATCCTCGGGAAGGGCAAGCACCTGGCGTTCGATGAAGTTTTTTTTACCGCCGACAGACTTGTCGGCAACGAGGCGTTCGGCCATGAGGAACCCGTAGGCCGCGATGCTCAACGCGGCGTGATGATGGAACCCTCGCCATCCTCGGCCCTCGTAGTGGCCGAGGCCGAAGTCCTGCTTCAGATCCTGGTAGTCACGCTCGATGCGCCAACGCTGATGGGCGATGTCGACCAACTCGTTGATCGGTGTGTCCTCTGGCAGGGTGGACAAGAAGTACTTGCTCGGCTCAGCGTCGCTTGCTGGCCACTCGATGAGCAGCCACTGCTCGGGACGCAGACGTGCCTTGCCCGTATTGCCGCCAGCGTGGCGCACCCGCACGGCCGCGAAGCGGCCGTTCAGTGTGTCGTTGGTTCCCTCGCGCCAACTGACGTTCTGGAACGCTCGGCTTGGCAATGACTGCGCCAATGCCTTGACGCTCATAGGCTGCAGCGCCGCCGTGCGCCTGGGCACCACTGGCGGGCGGCCCATGCCGCTGTAAGGCTTGGGTGGCAGCGGCTGAACGCCAGGCGGCCAGACCACGACAGCAGATGTGATGCCTACGGCATAGAGCAAGCCCATGTCGCTGAGCGCTTGGCGGAAGGCGTTGTCCACGCCGTATCCCGCATCGGCCAGCACGCAATGGCGCGGCGCGCCTTCGTCCAGCAGCGTACGCAATTGCTGCAGCGCGATCTGCGTCTTCGTGGCGAAGCGCACTTCATCGGGAACGCCAGCCTTGGTGCGGCGTTCAGCATCTGCCGCCCAGTCCTCGGGCAGGTACAACTGCCAAGCGACGGGCAAGCTGCCCTGTTTGCTTGCCAGCGAAATGCTCACGGCCACCTGGCAGTTGTCCTGCTTGCCCAGCATCCCGCAGTACTGGCGCGTGACACCGACCGAATGGCGGCCCTTCTTCGGGAACCCGGTGTCGTCGATGATCCACCAGCCGCCCTGGCTGAAGTCCATCCTGGGCATCACCCACTGGCACACGCGACGCAGCATCTGGGTGTCGGACCACTCGGCCTTGGCCACGAAGTGGTGCAGTGACTGGTGCCGTGCGCTGGCGTGTGTCGGATCCACTCGCGCGGCCATGGGCTCCACGCTCTTGCGCGACAGGGGAAGCATCAGGCCCGTGCAGTAGCCCCGAAGGCCGGCGTGCCGGTCCGCGTGACCCAAGCCTGCGCTCAGGTGCTCCAGGTAGCTATCGAAGCGCTCGGCTGCATTCATCAATCCTCCGGTGCGAAGACGAGAGGATCGCATTATTTCATTTATGACACAGTAAGACTAGAGCAGGGCCGCACTTCGAAGTAGGCCTCGCCCGTGTCGCCCGTGTCGCCCAGATCTCGGACGCCAGCCGCGCGTGCAGCGTCGTGGACCTTGGCTCCGCGTATGGTCAACGCGATCTCGGCCATGGACAGAGTAAGCGGCTGGCAATGCCATTTTGACGGCATGAACTGTTAGCTGCAGATCTAACTTTGCTGGCCCCCTGTGAGGTGTGTGGATCGAACCCAATATCTTGACGCTTGAGGCATTCGGGGGCGTTCGAAACTCCGCTCCACCCATCGCCGGCAGCATGCAGTAAACCCGTTTTGAGTGTTCGGTTGCTCCTGGTCCGGTCGTCCCTGTGGATAATGGAAATCCGCTAAGTGATGGAGCCCGCCTGTGAGTGAAGCCAAGTTTGAATTGCATGCCGTGGTGGACGAGGACGGCTTTGTCGCGCTGGTGTGTCCTGATACATATTCGGGATACGTGAGTGAAGATTGGACACTCGATCAGGTGCTCGCCACTTTCGTGGAGCAGATGAGCACTGGGGCGCTGTTCGCGGTCTATCCAGGCCCTGATTTGGCCGATGCGTCCCTTCGGATTTCTGACACCCCGTCGACGGCCGCTGCACGGCGAGAGGTATCAGGGCTGATTCGGGTTGGCGAGGGCGGGCTTTGGTTGACTGACTACACCCAGTTGACGATGGCGGCGCAGTTCAGCGATACAGCGCCGTATGCCGCTCATCATGTCCGATTGCCCACGCCGTCGGGCGTGTACCACGTAACGCTGCGACAGTTCGCTTCCTCGTACGAAGAGGAACTCGAACCGGCAGTCGAATTGGTCATTCGGCGCAGCGAGATTGGTGCGATCTGTCCTCAATTCGATGCAGTTCCTTGGTTCGGATAGGGGCTTCCGAGAAGACTGCGCTCATCGGCAGAACGCTCAGTTGGGACCCGTCGACTTAGCATTGAAATCGTTTCTTGAGAGTCCCGGGCAGAGAGGCGAAGGCTGTTAGACCATGGGTTGCCAGCAATGTGGCAAGAGTCGTCAATGCGACTGTTCAGATGTGTGGGCAGTCTGGTCATCATCCGCGCGGAAGAACGCGATGGGGTACTGCGACCCTCGCCCAAGGCAGAAGTCGTAGGCCACTCCCTGCAACGCATCGAAGGCACTTCGCGCATAGGCCCACACGTAGGTCGCTTGGGCTTGCCCGCGCCGGGGTCCAGCATGGCCACCGGCGTCTCGTCGGCATGCAGCACCCTCGCCGAGCGCACGAAGCGCTTTTGCGCCACGAACAGCGGCTCCAGTGCCGCGCCACCGCCACCGGACCAACTCGCCAGCGTCGAGCGCGGCGTGTGCACGCCCGAGCGCGCGTTGATGGCCTCCTGACGGTAATACGGAACGCGATCCACGAAGCGGCTGATCATCGTGCACCACCAGGCCCGTGGCGGGCATGCCGCCGTCGATGATCTGTGGCGAGGCCGCTTCCTGCACCAGGCACTCGCAGCGGCGGCAGGCCCACTCGCCGTAGATATGGCGGTGCATGAAGAAACTCGGCCGGAATGATGTCCAGCCGTTCGCTGATGTCCTCGTCGCGCGCTTCATGGGCTTCGTGCATAGCCACAGCGCGTCGATGCGGATCAACGCAGCACCTCATCAAGCCACGCCGCGCAGTCGGCAGCAACCGAGATCAGCCACGTCGCGCTTACGCAGATTGCACTACGCTTGAACTGAAGACGGATCCCCTCTGGAGCGATCGCTGGCGCCGGTGCTGGGGGTGGCGGCGATGAAGGCAGCGACAGCGCAACAAGCTCTGGCGCTGATTCTTGCAGCGATATTCCGATGGTCTTGGAAGCGCCCGCGCCGCTGCGACCGCGCCACCGGTCGCGAACGAGGTTGTCGTTCAGGCCGAAAGCTCTCGCGCGACCGCTGCAACCGTGGCATCAGGCTCTGCGCACGCGGCCACAACTTGTGCCTTGAACTCAGCGCTGTGCCTGCGCCGCGACTTGGGGGCCACGTCCATAACCGTCCAGTTAGAAGTTAACTGGACAGCATCGTTTAACCACCGGTTTTACTCAAGGTGGGGCGGCTGGGCGCTTACTGGATGGATCACTTTCGCCGGATTCGCGGGCGTTCTGGAAGGCGCGCAGCGCCGGCACCATGTCGGCGCCGAGCTGGCTGTCGAGTTCCCGTCGGAAGCGCTGCTCCGCGCCGCGCAGCGCTTCGTCGACAGCTGGATAGTCGACCCGGCGCGCGGTGTGCGCGACGCGATGCCCCGCCTCGGTGTCCTCGAAAACGAACGGCGCATCCGCTTCCGCCGGTTTTGTGGCCAAGGAAGGACAGATGCCGGCGCAGCCGCCCGTGAGTGAAACAGTGCAGTTTGGTTCATGGCTTTGTCTCTCTCGCGCTGATGCTGATCGCGCTGGCGCCGCCGCTCGCCAACTGCAGCAACAACTCGCCGCCTATCGTGTCACCGTCCGTGCAGCCAGCGCAGCGCCCCCAGCGGCCGGCGAAGGGCGCCAGCCGCCGACCCCTTCGATCGGCTCGCCGACCTGTCGGCCGGGCTGACTCGAGAGGAGAAGATCTGGCGCGCATCGCTGGGCGACGGGGAGCTGGCGGCGCCGTCTGCGAGCGGCACGCCGACGCAACCGGGCACCGATAGATACGCTGTGGCGCTTGAAAGCTGCATTAGGCCGGCGTGTCTCTTGCAGCTGCTTCACGCGGCAGATGGAGAAAGAAGCGTCCTTGCGGGCGGGCCTAACCTACGTCGCCGGCACAAGCCGCACGTCTTGGGCTGGGTCCTGATGAAGGATCAGGGCCCAGGTTAATTCGAAGCCTACAAGTGCTTTTTCTGGGACAGGGCTTGCTTCAAGGTGAGCTTGGGAGAACTGCCGCTGTTGCGAAAGTTCTTGCGCGAGCAAATCAGGGTGGGGGTGAGCCTTGATGAGCGCTCTCAAGGCTGCCGTCAGCGCCATCTCTGTTCCAAGAATGTTCGCAGCTGAAGCGGTTGCCGTTGCCCCTTCCGGTGTGGCCATGTGTCCTTCCCTTGCGGGCTCCGTGTTGAGGATCTAGTACTTTACTCCACGATGAATTGCCCCGCCTTTCATCGAGGCCGGTTGGTTTAAGTCATGCCGCCATCGTGGCGGTCTGACTGGCGAGTTGCCGGTAATAGTTTGCCTCAGCTTCTGCAGGCGGGATGTAGCCGATGGGGTCGAGCAGGCGATGGTGGTTGAACCAGGACACCCATTCGAGCGTCGCGAACTCCACCGCCTCCTTGGTCTTCCACGGTGCCCGGCGATGGATCAGTTCGGCCTTGTAGAGGCCGTTGATCGTCTCGGCCAGGGCGTTGTCGTAGGAATCGCCTTTGCTGCCGACTGATGGCTCAATGCCAGCCTCGCCCAGTCGTCCCGTGTACCGGATGCTGACGTATTACGAGCCGCGATCGGAGTGACAAATCAAGCTGCCGTCGCGTTCAGGTTGACGGTCGTACAGCGCTTGCTCCAAAGCATCGAGCACGAAGTCCGTGCGCATCGAGCTGCTGACCCGCCAGCCCACGATGCGCCGGGCGAACACATCGATCACGAAGGCGACGTACAGCCAGCCCTGCCATGTCGACACGTAAGTGAAGTCCGAGACCCACAGTTGGTTCGGTCGCTGCGCGCGGAACTGCCGGTTGACCCGATCCAGCGGGCACGGTGCTCTGGAATCGCTGATCGTGGTCTTCACCACCTTGCCGCGCATCACGCCCCGCAGTCCCAGGCGCCGCATCAGCCGCTCGACTGTGCAGCGCGCCACAGCAGTGCCCTCGCGCGCCAGCTGCCTCCAGACCTTGTCGGCCCCATAGACCTGCATGTTGGCCTGCCAGACGCGCTGTATCGCCAGCATGAGGGCATCGTCGCGTTGCGCCCTGGCGCCGCGCCTGTGCGGCTCGCGCAGCAGTGCCGCGTGCCGCCGATAGCCCGACGGGGCGACCTGCAAGACCTTGCAGATCGGCTCGACCCCGAAGGTGTCACGATGCTTGTCGATGAAATCCCTCAGGACTTCAGCCGGCGGTCGAGCTCCTCCGGGGCGAAAAACGCGCTCGTCAGCTTTCGAGTCGGTAGATGACACGCGATTTCATGTCAGCGCGTCGCAGCACACCAGCGGTCATCCCATCGACACACTCACCTGTAGGCTCGGGCGTGGGTCACACCACCGTCCACCACCAGGGTAGCGCCCATCACGTAGTCACCTGCACGCGACGCCAGGAAGATCGCCGCGCCTGCGATGTCCTCCGAAGTGCCGATGCGTCTGGCGGGTATGTGTTCGGACAGTTCGTCGCCGCGGTCGCGTGCGTTGCGGTTCATCTCGGAGGGAAACGCGCCAGGTGCAATGGCGCTGACCGCGATGTGGTCTTGCGCCAGGCGCAGTGCCATGCGCCGGGTCAGGTGGATCAAGCCCGCCTTGCTGGCGACGTAGGAGTAGTTCTCCTGAGGGTTGAGCGCGATGCCATCTGTGGACGCGATGTTGATGATCTTCCCCACACGCTCCTTGGCCGCGGCGCGCAGCGGTTCGGACAGCGCCTGCGTCAGGAAGAAGGGTGTCTTCATGTTGAGATCGACCACCTTGTCCCAGCCGCTTTCGGGGAAAGCATCGAAGTCTTCTCCCCAGGCCGCGCCGGCGTTGTTGACCAGGATGTCCAAGGTGGTCTCATGCTGCGCGTAGGCAGCGGCCACGGCCCGGCAGCCGTCGACGGTGGAGACGTCGTAAGGCAGCGAGACGCAATGTCCGTGCTTCGACAGTTCCGAAGCCGCCAGATCGCATGCCGCGGCCTTGCGCGCGCTGATGTAGACGCGTGCGCCTTGCGCCAGAAATCCCTCGGCGATCATGCGGCCAATGCCCCGGGAGCCACCCGTGACGATTGCGGTGCGGTCCTGCAGAGAAAAAAGATCGCGCCTCAGCATTGCGATGCCTCGGCCGTGGTGTTCTTGCGCATGTGAAATATCTCCTGTCTGACTTTTGGACGCCAATGACGTACTGGCCTTGATGAAAACGTCACGGGAGCTCTGGCAGAGCGCAGGCGGCCCGTGCTCCCCGGCTGGCCCACCGGTGTGGCCCCAAGGTTCGTGACCAAAGGTCCTCAGCGCCGCCGTCTTCAGAACTGCCGCATTGGCAGTCCGGCGGGGTCAGTCCACTTCGAGAAGTGCTCGTCTCACGTAGGCGGTGCCATCCAACAACCGTCGAGCGGTTCGGGTGAAGTGCACTTCTCGGACCGTCCACTCGTCGTCGGCAGTGCGAGCCACGTTCGCAAAAATTCCGATCACCCCGCTCGGATGACCGATGTGGATGCGCGTGGGACCGGCATGACTGCCTCGCGCCTCAGCCGGGATCGTCCCTGCGATCTGTGCTGCCACGGAAAGGCAGACCGAGCCACCGCCCGGAAAGGCCTTGTGCATCGCGCCGCCATTGAGAACCATGCGTGCCACGAAGTCGATCTCCGATGACTTGACGATTCGATCGCCGCCGATGGTTCGGTAGTCCTGCGCTTCGCCGATGAGGATCTGGTAAGGCGTGAGGGTTCCTGACGCTGGCAGGTTGCATCGATCGGCGGCCCAGCGCCTGACCTCCTCGGCCATCTCATAGATGTCGGAGTCGAGCTGACCGGGAAGCTCCGTGCCCGTGACGCCCAGATCCGCTGCGCGGATGAACACACATGCCGTGCCCACGTCGACGATCGAGACGGGTATCTCGCGACCGAGTTTGGAAACATAGACCGAATCACGTGCCTGCCCGGTGGGCAGCAACCTGCCCGTGGTGGCCCCGCTGGTGCCGGAGTAGTCCAACGCGACCTCGGCGCCCTTGGCTGGCACCCCATCCACTTCGGTGTCGCCTTCCACGCGGGGCTCGCCGTGCGCACATTGCACCACCATGCGCAGAATCTTCCCGGTGTTGGTGTTGTGCACGCGCACCGTGGTGGCGGGTTCCTGCACGGGAATCAAGCGCTCCTGCAGCGCGTAGACGCCGGTGGCCGATGAGATGTTGCCGCAGACGATCTCGAAGCTCACGCTGGGCTGATCGATCCCGATCTGCACAAAGGTGTAGTCGATGTCTGCGTCAGGCCGTGACGGTGGTCCGATGATTGCGCATTTGCTTGTGAGAATGTCGGCGCCTCCAAGCCCGTCGATCTGGCGCGCATCGGGGCTCCCGAACAGCGCCAGGAGGAATCGCTGCAGCGCTTGCGGATCGGACGGCACGTCACGCTGCGCGAGAAAGACAGCCTTGCTTGTGCCGCCGCGCATCAAGGTAACCGGAACGCTGATTTGTTCTTTCATTCCTTCAGTATGCGCGTGCGCACGGCGCGCGTCCTTGCAGTTCGGCTGCCCTGGCTTTAGCAGAACTACACGCTTTGCACGCTTTAGGAAGGCTAAAGAATGCCCAGTACAAATCCAATGACGGGGCGGCCGCGGGTCACCACACTTCCTGTTGCCGTGGCCATTGCCACCGGAACAGGAGACACCTTTGAAGATCATCAAGCGCACGGATTCCCACATCCGTGACACCCCCGGCGGCATGGTGCTTGTGGCCACACAGGCAGGCGGTCAGCCCCCCCAGTTCCCGCCGATCGCATTCGTTCACCACGACCAGCCGATCGAGGAAATCGAGCTCGGCCCGATCGGGTCCCTCTACAGCTTCACGGTGGTCCATCCCGGCAAGGACAAGCCCGCCTACGCACTGGCGATGGTCGATTTCGAGTCGGGCGTTCGCGCTTTCGGTCGGCTCTTGTTCGATGGAAGCCCGCCTGCGATCGAAAGCCGCGTGCGCGTGGTGCCCTTCGCGTTGCCGGACGGCACACCCGACTACGCCTTCCAGGAGCAATGAAATGAAGCTACCTATGATCACCGGCGTGGGAATCACCGACTTCGGCCGCTTTCCGGAGCTCACCGAAGAGGCCATGGTCCAGTCGGCCATTCTTGATGCCCTGGAAGATGCCGGCACGCGACTCTCCGAGGTACAGGCGTTCTACTGCGGCAACGCGCTCGGGGCCATGTTGCCGGGGCAGCGGGCATTGCGTGAACTGCATGCGCACGGGGGCGCTGTCTACAACATGGACAACGCCTGCTCCAGCGGAGCGACCGCACTGAATCTCGCATTGCAGGCGCTCAAGGTTGGGCAGTACGACACCGTCCTGGTGTTCGGGATGGACCATCTGAGCGGCCTCGGAGGCGGGCCATTGCAGCTAAGCCAGCAAGACTGGAACAACAGGCGGGGCATGATCATGCCCGCCTTGTACGCCATGCGCGCTCGGCGATACATGCACGACCGCGGGCTCAAGCTCGAGACGCTTGCGGACATCTCCGTGAAGAACCGAAAGCACGGTGTTCTCAATCCCATCGCCAAGTTTGCAAAGCTGGCGACCCGCGAGGAGATTCTTGCATCCCGCCCCGTGGCCGAGCCGCTCACGCTGCTGCAGTGCTGTCCCGCCGTGGTTGACGGTGCAGCGGCACTCGTGCTCAGCACCAAGCCCTCCCAAGGCGTAGCAAAGCCGGTTCAGGTGCTGGCGTCCGTGGTGCAGTCCGGCTTGTTCGAAACCACCCCTGTCGATATGACGGAAGCCGAGATCACGGCGCGCGCCGCCAGGCTGGCCTACGAGCAGGCCGGCGTGGGCCCGCAGGACCTCAGTCTGCTGGAAGTGCACGACGCGTTCACCATCTCCGAATTGCTCTACTACGAAGCGCTCGGGCTTTGCGATCGCGGCGGCGCGGCGGAGTTGCTGCACAGCGGTGCGACGGCCCTGGGCGGGCGGGTGCCGGTCAATCCAAGTGGCGGCCTTCTCGCCAAGGGACATCCGCCCGGCGCGACCGGCGTCGCGCAGATCGTGGAGGTCTGCGAGCAGTTGCAAGGCCGCGCGGGAGCACGGCAAGTGCAGGGGGCGCGCATCGGCCTCACGCAGGTGACGGGCGGCGGTATCTGGGGCGTGGACCACGCCGCCTGCGCCATCCATATTCTTTCGCTCTGATCGGGTCGACATGAACCAGACAATTCCAACCGCGCCTGGCTCGTTGCAAGGCCTCGTCGCCGTCGTGACCGGAGGGGCGAAGGGCATCGGTCTTGGCATCGCCCGCGAGCTTGCGCAGGGCGGCTGCCGCATCGCGCTGTGGGACTTCGACGACGAAGCCCTGCAAACGGCCCAGCGCAGCCTTGCGAGTGAAGGGGTTGACGTGAAGACCTTCAAGGTTGACGTGAGCTCTGTGGAGCAAGTGGAGTCGACGGTGGCCCAACTGCTGGCGTCGCATGCGCGCATCGACATCCTGGTCAATAACGCCGGCATCGGTGGAGACAAGCTTGTTTCCAAGATGGACTTGACGTTCTGGAGTCGCGTGATCGAGGTCAATCTCCATTCCCAATTCATTTGCTCCAAGGCGGTGTTGGGCCAGATGGCGGAAAAGCGGTTCGGACGCATCATCAACATCGGTTCGCGTGCATGGCTGGGCAATCGCGGCCAGGCGGCCTATTCCGCTTCCAAAGGCGCCGTGGTGAGCCTTACCCGCTCGCTGGCGCTGGAATATGCGCGCAAGGGCATCACCGTGAATGCCATCGCGCCGGGCATCGTCGAGACGCCGCTGTTTGAAACGCTCACCGAAGAGGTCAGGCAGGGTCTTCACAAGACCGTGCCGATGGAGCGCATCGGCCAGCCGGAAGACATCGGCCGTGCCGTTCGATTCTTCGCGGAACCAGGCTCGAGCTACGTCACGGGGCAACTGCTTTACGTTTGCGGTGGACGCAGTCTCAGCAGTCCGTCGGTGTAGTGAACCGATGCGGATCCAAGAAGAACATCTAACGAGATCGAAGGTTCCATGCTCGCAAATGCATTGAGCGGATTGAAGGTGATCGACTTTACCCAGGTCATGGCGGGCCCCACGTGCACGCTGTGCATGGCCGACCTCGGGGCCGACGTCGTGAAGGTGGAAGCCCCCACAGGCGATCTGTCTCGAGCGCTGTCGCCCTGGGTTCATGGCGAGGGCGTTCCTTTCCTGGCGCTCAATCGCAACAAGCGCAGCATCGTGCTCGATCTGAAGCAGCCGACCCACCGGCAGGCGGCGCTGCAACTGGTCGCGCAGGCGGACGTGCTGGTGGAGAGCTTCCGCCCGGGCGTGATGGAACGCCTGGGGCTTGACTACGCCAAGGTGGCTGCGGCCAATCCGCGGCTGATCTATTGCTCTGTCTCCGCGTACGGTCAGCACGGGGCCGCGAGGGACCTGCCCGGGGTGGATGGCGTGCTGCAAGCCGTGAGCGGCCTCATGAGCGTCACTGGCGCGCCCGATGGACAGCCGTGCAAGGTGCCGGTGCCCGTTGTCGATCTTGTCACGGGGTCCTTCGCGACCATCTCGATCCTGGCTGCCCTCGCGGATCGCCAACGCACGGGGTTGGGCCAGCACGTGGAAGCAAGCATGTTCGCCAGCGCCATTGCGCTACAGCATGTGAGTTTCGCGTCCTATTTCTCAGACGGCCATGTGCCCGGCCCGCAGGGAAACGCAGCGCCGTATTCGACGCCGAACGAGGCCTTGCGTTGCGCCGACGGGTGGATCATGGTGGCGGCCTATCACCCCGCGCGATGGCAGGCCTTGTGTACCGCCATCGGTGCCCCTGAGCTCGCGTCGGACCCACGCTTCGCCGAAAACAAGAATCGGCTGCAGCACCGCGAGGCGCTGTTGCTCCTGCTCGAAGCACGCATGCTTGCGCATCCCCGTGCCTTCTGGCTCGAGCAGTTCGCGGCCGTGGACATCATCTGCGGGCCGATCAACAACTATGCCGAGGTCGCGCAATCCGCGCCCTTCGTCGAAGCGGCGCTCACAGAGACCTTGCAGCATCCGGTCGCAGGTGCATTGACCATGCCACGCAGCGTCATCGGTGCGGTTGGCGAGCGGCCTCAGGCGCGACGGGCCGCTCCCACACTCGGACAGCACACGCGCGAGGTGCTGGCCGAACTGGGAATGCCGCCGGCAAAGATCGAGGCGGTCATCACCGCCGACTCTCCTTCGAACTGAGACACGCCCATGCCTATCGTCAAGACAGTCCGGGATGGCGTCGCCATCGTCACCCTGAATCGGCCCGAAGCCATGAATTCCATCGACCCGGAATCCAACGAGCAATTGCTCGCGATCTGGGACGAGATCTCGATCGACGAGGACGTCCGCGTCCTCGTTCTGACCGGCGCGGGCGAGCGTGCGTTCTGCACAGGTGCAGACCTCAAGAAGACGATGCCGCCTGCCGACAGCGCAGCTCGACAGGTCTTTCGCGCTGGCACCCGACATTCCAATTTCGGCACGCTGCAGACCGACAAGCCTGTCATTGCCGCGATCAATGGCTACGCTCTGGGCGGTGGACTGGAACTGGCCTTGCTTGCGGACATCCGCATCTGTTCCGACAACGCGCAGTTCGGCTTGCCGGAGGTGCGCGTCGGCAGCATCCCAGGCGCCGGGGGCACCCAGCGCCTGATTCGCGCGGTGAGCCAGTCGGACGCGATGCGGATGCTGCTGACAGGCGAACGCATCGATGCCGACGAAGCGTTGCGGATCGGATTGGTCAGCAAGGTGGTTCCCCTTTCCGCGCTGCAGGAAACGGCGATCAACCTGGCACGCGCAATGGCTGCCAATGCGCCATTGGCGATGATCGCAGCCAAGCGTCTGGCGATGACCGGACGGGAGCTGCCGCTTGCCGGTGGACTGGAACTGGAACGCCAGGCCTTTGGCGTGCTCAGAGACAGCGAGGACCGGCTGGAGGGGCGACGTGCTTTCGCCGACAAGCGCGCCCCGGTCTTCCGGGGGCGCTGACTCACACAGGCTCAAGCGTCGTGGGTCGCTGCGCGCTCGAATCCCCGATTGGCCCCGTGCCGGCGCCGCAGCAAGCGACGTGACCTCGCTGAATTTTCCTGGAGCAGCTCTTGAACAAACCGAGTACCGCCTGGCTCTGCAGCCTCGCCCTCATCGCTGCCGTGTCCTTCGGCACGTCGGCCATCGCGCAGCCGACGAGCCGCCCGCCCGCAAGGATTCTGGTGGGATTCTCGCCCGGCGGGACACTCGACGTGGTCACACGAGCGCTTGCGGATCAGCTGCATGAGCCGCTCCATCGCACGGTCGTGGTGGAGAACAAACCCGGCGCCGGCGGAAAGATCGCGGTTGATGCGCTGCGTGCCGCCCCGGCCGACGGAAGCGTGGCCATTCTGTGCCCTGACTTCCTGCAATCGATCTATCCGTTCGTCTTCAACAAGCTCAGCTACGCGGCACAGCGGGATGTCCTGCCGGCGTCGACGGTGGTCGAGTTTCCGATAGCGCTGGCTGTACCCGCATCCTCACCCGTCAAGACCTTTGCCGAGTTCGCCCCATGGGTGCGCGCCCATCCTGAGCATGCGAACTTCGGCCATGCCGCACCGGGAGGCCCAACCCATTTCCTGGGATTGCAGATCGCCAAGGTCATCGGCACACCGCTGCAGGACGTGCCGTTTCAGGGTGCAGCCCCGATGATCGTGAACCTTGTCAGTGGCAATGTCGCCGCGGGAAGTTCGACGGTCGGAGACTTTGCGCAGCACCACAACGCCGGCAAGCTTCGCGTACTGGCCGTCACCTCTGCGCAACGCTCGCCGCTCCTGCCCGACGTCCCGACGTTCGGCGAACTCGGCCGAAAGGAGCTCACCGCCGTGGGCGTGTTGGCCGTCTGCCTGCCTCCTGGAGCACCTGCGGTCGTCGTCTCCGAGTGGAGCACTGCGATCCGAAAAGCCGTGGCAACTGCGCAGTTTGCGCGCAAGATACGCACGCTCGGCTTCGTGGAGGCGGGAAGCTCGCCGGCCGAGGCTCAAGTCCGGTTCGGCGAAATGCGCGCCTTCTGGGAGCCGGTGGTCAAGGCTTCGGGATTCAAAGCGGACTAGGGTGCGGGCCGCGAAGGCCGGTGTTCGCACACTGGCTGGACCGCAACTCGACGGAGGATTGCGGGCGCGCAGAGGAAGAGGCGCGACGGTGCGCGCATCGGCCGCAGGGATCAACTAGGGTCATGGCTCGCGGCCGCGCGCTCGGCGGAGCCGTGGAGCTGTCGGCGCTCGAGCGGGCGGTCAGCACCATCGAGCAGGCGCGCCAGGTGATCGCATTCGGAGCCGGCCCTTCCGCGACGGTCGCCGCCGATGCGGTCTTCCGACTGCGCGCGGTCGGCGTGACGAGCATCGGCATCGCGGACCATCTGCCGGCAATGATCGCGACGCGGCTCCTGGGCCCCGGTGAGTCATCGCCATCAGTTCGACGGGAGGCATCTCGACGACGCTCGCCATCGCCGATGCGGCAGCTTCTGCCGGCGCCTCGCTCATCGTTATCACCAACCAGTACGGCACGCCGCTGGCGACCCTTGCGAACATCGCGCTTCTCGTCGCGGGGCACCACTGACAGCCCAGATGGCCGCGGCCGGGAGTCGGCTGGCGCAGCTTGTGGTGATCGACGCGCTGGTCGCGGCTGTCGCGCTGCGGGACCCGCAGCGCAGCCGCCGCGCCGAACGGGCGGGCATCGACCTGCCCGATATCGCCTGATGCCGCCCGGCACCGTCGCGATGGTCCTCGCCGCGGCGCTCGCCCAGGCGGTATGGAACCTGGCCTCGAAATACAAGCGCGGTGATGCCGTCCTGTTCGTCTGCGCCTGCACCTACGCGTCGGCGTTGCTGTGTGTCCCGATCAGTCGTCTTTATGGAGGATGGGCAGCAGGTGCTCGGCTTGCAACTCGCGGCGGGCGCCGCTGTCTCGGCCGTGTTGCACACCGCCTACTCTCTGATGTGAACGCCGGCTACGAACGCGCCGAGCTCGGGGTGGTCCATCCGGTCGCCCGCGGCACCGGCCGGTGCTGGCGATGCTGTTCGCGATCCTACTCCTGGACGAACAGCTGACCGTGGCCGCGATGTTCGGCGCTTCGCTTGTCGTGGCGGGCATACTCGTCGTCACCGGCAACCCGTTCAGGAGCGCAAGCCGCCGGCCGCTGTAGGGCTTGCTCTGGGGCGCCGCGACCGGGGCGACCATCGCCGCCTACACCGTCTGGGACGGCTACGCGGTCGTTGCGCTGCACTTGGCGCCTGTGAGCTACTACGCGGCCACGCTGCTGCTGCAAAGCCTGATCCTGACCCCCAGCTTGCTGCGCCGGCGCCATCGCATCCGAGCGGCCATCCGGTTCGACGCTGTGCCGATTTTTAGCGTGGCTGTGTTCTCCCCGCTCGGCTACATCCTCGTTCTCACCGCCACGCTGAAGGCGCCGGTGGCGCGCGTCGCGCCCCTGCGCGAGTCGTCCATCGTCATCGGCTCACTCGTTGCATGCCGCCTGTTTGGCGAGGGTCATCTCATGCGCCGCAGGGCCGGCGCGGTGATCGTGCTGGCGGGGATCGCGGCGATCAGTCTTTGACGCTTTCCTCGATACCCCTTGCTACCGGACAGAACGGATCCAATCTCTGAAGAGCTTCACGGGAGCCTTTGCCGCTTTCAGGGGATCGCAGACCAGGTAGTACCCGGACTCCGTTTTGGCCACGTGATCCACGGCGATGACAAGGCGCCCGCTGCGCAGGTCATCGTCCACGTAGGCGCGCTGGGCGATGGCAACCCCCAATCCATCGGCCGCAGCCTGGTAGCACAGCGCAGCATTCGCCAAGGTGATTCCATGCAGACGCGGGGAATCCACAAGTTCGGCCGAACTGAACCAAAGCGACCAGGCTTCCGGACGCATCATCGAGTGCAGCAGGTTGGCTTGCAGCAGGTCTTGAGGGGTCTTCAAATGCCTGGCCAGGTGGGGTGCGCAGACGGGAAGAAATTCGTCGTCGAAGAGGTGATCCAATTCGACATCGGCCCAATCTCCCATGCCATGCCGGATCGCGAAGTCAGCGCCCTCGAGCCGGATGTCGTCGGCCATTGCAATGGTCGAAATCTCCAGATCAATGTCGGGGTGTTGCGTGTAGAAGCCGCGCAGGCGAGGTACCAACCATCGGAGGGCGAGGCTCGGCGTCACCTTCAGGCGCAGCCGCTTGTCCAGCTGGACATCGACCACGTCATTGAGCGCATCGTTCAGCCGGTCGAAAGCATCCGAGACGCGGTGGGCCAGTCGTTTGCCCACCGCGGTGAGTTCGATCTCGCGGCCGGATTTCTGGAACAGCTGCGCTCCGAGCCCGACCTCCAGCTGCTTGATTTGCTGGCTGACCGCGCCGGGCGTCACATGAAGCACCTGAGCGGCGCGCGTGATCCCCTTGGCGCGGCAAACTGCATCGAACACGCGCAGCGGGCCCAGGAGCGCACGGAGACTGTGCATCGTGACCAAAGTGAAGGCGCAGCGAACTCAGCGCTCGCCCGGACCCGCCGCTGCGGCCGTGCTGCTCGCGTGCCTGGCGGCCGGACGGTCCGTGAGGCAGAGCATTGCGGCCGCAACCAGCAGCCCCGCCGCCAGACAGAGCCACGAGACATAGCTGCCGGAAATGTCAAAGAGCCGTCCCGCGAGAAATGGCCCGATGCCGGCGCCGATGGCCACCGTGGCATAGACACCCCCGAAGAGGGTGCTATAGAGGTTCAGCGGGAATTTTCGGCTCACCAGATAGGCTGCGAGGTCGAACTCCGCGCCGACCGCGAAGCCTGTCAAGAGCAACCCCGGAATCACCAGCGCCGGTTGGCCGGTTGCCAGAAGCAGCATGCCCGTGGCAGACAGCATGAAGAGCGTCGCCGACAAGCGCGCGGCATCGAACACGTCCAGCAGAAAGCCGGTGACGATCCGTCCGACGATGACCGCCACGCCAAGGATGCTGGCGAGACCGGCGGCACGGTTCGGGGAAAGCCCCAGGTCGGTGAGCATCGGAACGACGTGCACGATCGTGCCGAAGATGCCGACCGAGCACAACAGGAAGACCGCAGCAATGCGGAAGAAGTGCGGGTCGGCCAGCGCCTTCAGATTATTTCCGGCTGAGGCACGGCGGCCCTTGTCTGCAGGGGCCGCATCAGCGCCCCGCAGGAAGTAGGCAATCAACGGCAAGAGTACAAGGACGACCGCCGCAAGGCCCAGGTAGGTAGCGCGCCATCCGAAATGGGTGATGGCCGGCGTGACGATCAGCGGAATCAGGATCGCCCCGACGCCCGTTCCGGTGATGGCGATGCCCAGCGCCAGTCCGCGTTGCCGAGAGAACTTGCCCACGAGGATCTTCGTGAAGGACAAGGGCGAGGTCGCGCCACCGAGCAGTGTCAGGACCGTGACCAGCGCCAGAAAACTGGCCAACCCCTGTGTCCAAACGCCCAGAAGCAGGAACGAGGTGGCTAGGCCCACCAGCGAGAGCATGGTGACGCGTCGCGCGCCGTACCGGTCGATCACCTGTCCGATGAACGGCGCCGCGCATCCGAGCAGCACGCTGCTGATCAGCGAGCCCAGGGACGCGGTGCCTCGGGTCCACCCGAACTCGGCGGCGAGCGGCTTCAGAAACAGACCTGAACTGTAGAAGTACAGCGATGAGACCCCGCTGGCCAGGCCAAGGAAGCAACCCAGGACGTAGCGCCAATGCTGCCGCAGTTCTGAAGGTGAATGAGGAGAGGGCGTCATGTGTGGATCCTTATGACGAAGTGAATATGAACGGCGGAATGGCGCAGTCGTTACGCACGCCGAGAAGAACGCGCAGCAGCCTTGGCCTACCCCGCGTTCGAACGGAGCCGGTCGATCGGTGGCTTCAGTGCTTGACCGCGCCGAGTCATCAAAGATGCGCATTGCTGCACGAGCGTGGGCCTTCCTTCTGGAGCGAATCGCGTCGAGCCACCGGTGAGTTCGTCTTCAGCACTTTTGGATGCCGATGGTGCGGTTGAGCAATGCCTCTTCGCCACTCAGCACCGCCGCAGACCCGGCGTAGGCGGTCAGTCCGCGTTCCAGAACGATCACGTTGTTGGAAAACTCGAGAACGACATCCACGTGCTGCTCCACGATGATGCAGCCCACGCCGAGCTGATCACTCATCCGGACGATGGCATCCATCAACTCCTCGCGCACCATCGGCGCCAGGCCTTCAAGCGGCTCGTCGAGCAACAGGATTCGCGGCTGCCCCACGAGTGCGCGTGCCACCGACAGCATTTGCTGCTCGCCGCCAGACAGCTGCGTCCCTCCGTTGCGTCGGCGCTCCTTGAGCCGCGGAAACAGTGCATAGATCGGTGGTAGGGTGACGCTTGCCGAGCGCCCCTGCAAGCCGGACAGCAGGTTCTCCTCGACTGTCAGCGAGGGGAAGATGTCGCGGCTCTGTGGAACGTAGCCGAGGCCGGCGCGCGAGCGTGCATAGGTGCTCGCGTTGCTGATGTCGGCGCCGCCGAAGTGGATGTGTCCCTTCATCAAGTCGGCCAGGCCCATGGCGGTCGCGAGCGTGGTGGTCTTGCCGGCGCCGTTGCGCCCGATCAGGCCGAGTCGCTCGCCTTCGCGCACGCTGAAGCTGAGATGCTCGAGCACCGGCAGGCCGCCATAGCCTGCGGTGACGTCGTCGAACCGGAGTTCAGTGGTGGGCTGGGGCATGACCGTCTCGTCCGAAATAGATTTGCTTGACTTGCTCGTTGGCAGCGACTTCCTGCGGCGTTCCTTCGACCATCACCGCACCGGCGACCAGCACGATGATGTGCGACGCGAACCGGAACACCAGGTCCATGTCGTGCTCGATCAGCAGCACCGACAGATCCTTCGGCAGGCGCGCAATGGCTTCCATGATGCGGCCGCCTTCGCCCTGCGGCACGCCTGCGCCCGGTTCATCGAGCAGCAGCACCTGAGGCCGCATCGCGAGTGCCAGGGCGATTTCCGCGAGCCGTTGTTCTCCAAGTGCCAGCTGTCCCACCACGCGGTTCGCATACGGGTGCAGGCCCAGCATGCCGAGCGTCTCGTCCACATCCTGCTGCACGCGCGCGGAATGCGAAGGCGAGGGCCACCACTGCATGGAGGCCCGATGCCGCTGCAGCACCGCGACCTTGACGTTGTCCGCCACGGTCAGTTCCTTGAACAGGCGGCTGATCTGGAACGTGCGGACGATGCCATTGCGCACGCGAGCGTACTGCGCCAACTGGACGATCGAGCGCCCGTCCAACTGGATGTCGCCCGACTGCGGGCGCAGGGCGCCGCTCAGCAGGTTGACCAGCGTCGTCTTGCCGGCGCCGTTGGGGCCGATCAATGCCGTGCGCGCGCCGTGGGGAAGCGACAGCGAGACGTTCTGCGTGACCGCGAGGCCGCCAAAGGAGTGACTCAGGTTGTGCGTCTGGAGCCGGTGAGTCATCGTGCCACCCCGCTGCGGCGAGGCTGCCGGGCGTACGCCACGGCGCGGTCGAACAGCCCGATCAGCCCCTCGGGCAACACGATGAGGACGACGATCAGCATCGACCCGATGATGAACAGCCAGTGGTAGGGGTTCAGGGTCGATGCGATGTGATGAATGGTCATGTAGGCGACGGTGCCGAGCACGGCGCCCGACAGGCGGCGCGTTCCGCCCAGAACGATCATGACGACGACGCCCGCCGACGTCGAGAAGTCCAGCATGAAGAGATTGGCGACCTTGCTGGTCTGTGCCGTCAATGCGCCGGCCAGCCCCGCCACAATGCCTCCGACGGTGTAGACCGCCAGCAGGTGCAGGTAGACGCGGCCCCCCAGCGCCTGAACCCGTCCAGGGTCCTGGCGGATGGCCTTGGCCGTCAGGCCGAAAGGCGACTCCACGAGGTTCCTCAGCAGGAAGTACACGAGCACGAGTGCACCCAGGGCATAGAAGTAGCCCGTGTAGCTCAGGAAGCTGAACTCCCAGATGCCGAACAGCGGCGCGATGTTGAAACCGGCAAGGCCGTCGTCGCCGCCCGTGAGCCACCTCGCCCAGTTGGCCAGTTCGAGCAGCAGTTGGGCGACCGCGATGGTTAGCATGACCAGCGTGAGTTTGGTCGATCGCAGCATCACGGCGCCGCTCAGCACCGCGATCACTCCGCCGCCGAGCCCGCCGAGCAGCAAGCCTGCGATGGGGTCTGCCGTCAGGTACAGCGCCGTCCAGCCCGCGACGTAGGCGCCGCTGCCGTACAGCGCGGCCTGGCCCAGGGTCGCAATGCCGGCCTGCCCCAGTACGAGACTCAGCGACAGTGCGAAGATCGACATGGTCGCCATGTTGGTCAGCAAGCCGAGATCATGCGGAAACAGCACGAAGGCCAGCAGCCCCACCAGCAGCAGCACGAGCTCTCCGCGCAGCTGCATCCATGGGCGGGCGCGAGACGGTGCGGGCACCGCCCGCGACGCAGTGACCGTGTTCATGCGGGCCTCCCGAACAGCCCTTGCGGCCGAACCAGCAGGACGATGATCATCGTGAGGAAAAACGCAGCAGATGCGAGCTGCGGGACCATGTATTTCATCGAGGTTTCCACAATACCGAGCAGCAACGCTGCGAAGAATGAGCCGAAGAGATTTCCGTTGCCCCCGACGGCGACGACGGCCAGCAGGATCACCAGGTACTTGGACGCGTACGTCGACTCCATTGGCAGAAGTTCTGCACCAGCGATGCCGCCCAGTGCCGCAAGCGCTGCGCCCATCACGAAGGTGGCTGCGTAGATCTTCGTGGTGTCGATGCCGATCGCGCGTGCGATGGGGGCGTTGTCGACAGCGGCGCGCACCCGGATGCCGAAGGAAGATCTGTCCACCGTCAGCCAGAGCACGCAGACGACGACAAGCCCGCAGCCCACGACGATGAGCCGATGCCGCGGGATGGACCGGAAGCCCAGATCGACCGTGCCGTTGAACAGCTCGGGCAGCGCCACGGATGTCACGGTAGAACCGAACACCAGGTTCACCGCAGCCGTCGCCAGGAACATCAGCCCGATCGTCACCAGCATCTGGTCGAGATCGTCACGTCCATAGAAGCGCCGCAGCAGGATGCGCTCGAACAGCAGCGCAACAAGCCCGACCAGGGCGATGGCCAGCAGGAATCCCAGCCAGGCCGGCATTCCCAGGCGTTGCGGAATGGTGGCTGCAAAGAAGCCGCCGAGCATCGCGAAGGCGCCATGCGCCAGGTTCACCACCCGCATGAGGCCCATCGTCATCGACAGGCCCACCGTGATCATGAAAAGGATCATCGCGTAGGCGATCCCGTCGATCAGAATGCTGCTCAGGAGCGAGAGAGACATGCTGCAGGCTCTGCGTTACTTGGACACGTTCTGGGTGCGGCCGTAATCGGGCTGCATCTCGAACGTGCGGAATTCGCGGTTCACGAAGCGCCCTGACGGGTCTTTCTCGACCACGCGCATGTAGACGTTTTGCACGAACTCGCGGGAAGTCGGGTCGATCTTCACCGGGCCTCGCGGACTCTCCCACGCGTACCCCTTGGCGCTGGCGAGCGCCTTGACCCCGTCGCGCTGCCCATCGGTGGCTTGGACCATGCGATAGATCACGTGGAGGCCGTCGTAGGCGTTGGCGAGCTGAACGGTCGGAATGGCCTTAGGTGCAACCTCGCCGAATGCCTTGATGAGGGCGTTGTTCAGCGCCGAGTTGTGCGTGGCCGAATAGAACATGCCGGTCTCGATGCCGAGAAGCTCTGGGCCGATGGCCCGCAGCTGGTCCTCGTCAGTCTCGGCGGTGCCGAGAAAGCGCACGCCGGCAGTTCTGAGGCCGGCCTCGTTGTAGGCCTTGACCATCGCATAGGTCGAAGGGCCACCCGGGGCGAAGACGTAGAGGGCATCGGGCTTGAGCGCCTTCACGCGCTGCATCAGCGGACCGAAATCGGTTGTCTTCAACGGCGCGCGGATGGCCTCGAGCAGCTTGCCGCCGCCGCCGATGAAGGCCGTGGTGAAGGATTTCTCGGCGTCCAGGCCAGGACCGAAGTCGCTAACCAGCGTGACGACATTGCGGACGTTTTTCTCAAGCGCGTACTTGGCCACGGGCACCGCCATCTGCGGCAGGGTGTATGAAGTGCGCAGCAGGAAGTCTGACTTGTCGAGCAGCGACGACGTGGATGCATTGAAGATCACGACCGGTACCTTGGCCTCCTGCGCGAGCGCAGCCACGGCCAGGGTGTCGGGCGTGAAGTAGAGGCCAGCGATGTACTGCGCCCCTTCCTTGACGATCAGTTCCTGTGCCAGCGCCTTGGCCTGAGCGGGGTTGATTTCGGGAAGGTCGCGATAGACGACTTCGATCGTGTGCTTGCCCACGGCCGTGCCGTTGAGCTTCTGATAGGCCTTGGTCGCACCCTCCCAGGTTTGCCCCACGACAGAAAACGGCCCGGACATCGGCGCGATGACGCCCACCTTGATGACGTCGGCACGGGACTGAAAGGCGATCGTCGTGAGTGAAACCGCCAGGGCGGCAACGAGTTTGATGGTCATTCTTCTATCCAGGTAGTGGGGCGTGGCTGGTGCGGTGAGCACCGGAGGATCGGATGAGTTGGCGGAGCTTCGAACGGCGTATCAGACCGGCGCGATGTCGGCTGCCTTGCCGGTCGCTTCGAGGGCGAGGTCGCGGGGCATCAAGGTCGCGTATTTCTGATTCATGTCGAACAGATTGGCGTCGTGGGCCTGCAGCGAACGGTCGCCCACGCAGTCGGTCACGACGAGCGGGCGGAACCCGTGGCACATCGAGTCGACCACGCTGGCGCGCACGCAGCCGCTGGTCGTGCACCCGGCAATCAGCAGCGTGCGTATGCCGCGCAGGGATAACCAGGCGGCCAGCGAAGTCCCGAAGAAGGCCGAGGGGCTGGTCTTGCGCAGCACCAGTTCTCCGGCCTCCGGCTGCAGTTGCGGCACGATCTGGCTTTCCGGCGCATCCTCACGTAAGGCAAGGATGGGGGGCACCTTGAGCGCGAAGATGTTGGCGTCGGCGCCATCGTCCTGATACACCACCCGCGTGTGCACGATCGGCCATTGGCGCTGTCGCGCTTGGTCGAGAAGCCCGCGTGTGCTTTCAATGGCGTCGGCGATGTTGCCGCCACCGAAGGTGAGCGGATCGGCGAAACCGTTGACGAAGTCGATGATCAGCAGGCCGTAGGGCGCCATCGGCGCCACGGCATTGCCGAACCCTTGCTTCTGGTAGATGCTCTGGTCGAAGCTCATAGAAAGGCCTCGTCGATCACCTTGCCGTCGCGGACCACGACGGTGCCGTCCAGCGCCACCGTGCAATTGCGCAGCGGAATGTCGAGGTGGCAAGGCGTGGTGCGGGAGCCGCCAGCCTCGTTGTTCGGACCCAGGGAAAACAGAAAGTTGCCTTCGAACGCGCGCGCGTCTTGACCGGTTGTCGCCTCGCGGTCCATCAGCGACAACGTGTGCCAGTAGCAACGGGGCTGCATTCCCCACCCGATGTGCGCGATAGCGTAGGCTTCGGGATCCTTGTAGGCCTCCATGAACTCGCGCAGCATGGCGGCATCGACATCACCTTCAATGCTGCGCACGAAACCGTCGCGCAAGTTCAATGTGATCTTGTCCGAGACGTAGTTCCTCTGTGGCAGTAGGATGTCACCGCGATCGATCACGATGGTTCCGTCGCTGCCGCCTTCGTTGGCGAAAGTGAAGAGGAAGCCGCTCGGCCAGTGGTCCCAGCGCCCGGGTTCCTCGCAGAAACCGTACTCGGTGATGACAGGAAATTCGCCGAGCTGGAACGTCACATCCGTTCCAGCCGGCGACGTCACGTGCATTTTTTTCGCCTTTTTGAGAAGCTTCGATGCATCCAAGACGCGCTTGCGATCGCCTTCAGTAGGAATCGCTCGCACCAGTACCTCGGGCGGCTCCGCGACCAAAAGAATCTTTGTCCCGGACTCGAGAATTTCCAGTTGCTCTGGAGAGAACAGGAGAACCATCAAGTCAAGGACGAGATCGCTATCTTTCATTGCAGCGAGTGCGACTGGATTGTTCGTGAGCGGTGTTTCACCCAGATAACTCATCCGGTCGCGGCTGGTTGCTTTCTCCGCGTTGATGGGTTGCAACTCGATCCGGGTCACGATCGCGCCCGCGGCCTGCGCGGCGATCGTCGCCGTCTGGAGTGTCTGCGGGTGCGTGTGGGGGCCGCACAGAATGGAGACGGTCTGGCCGCGCTCCACTTTGCTGAGCTTCAGGACCTCGTCCCACGCCTTGATCATCTGATAGTCGCTGACTGCCATTTTTTTCCTTTCGAGTGAGTGTCAGAGCTGAAGCAGCGCCAGGTCTTCCGGGCTGCCCAGCTTGAAGAGCCGGCGCGCATTGCCATGGCACACCTGTGCCCGCGTCTTGTCGTCCAGCGGGGCGGCTTCGATGAAGTTGCAGGCCTCGGCGGTCGACTCGTAGGGGTAGTCCACCGAGAAGAGCACGGCCTGTGCCCCGAGCTCGCCAATAGCGCCCAGCAGCGCCGGTGCGGAGCACACGCCCGACGTGGTGATCAGGATGTTGCTGCCGATGTACTCACTGGGCTTGCGCGCCAGCGTGATGCCCGATGGATACGCGGCGAAGCGGCTGTCGATGCGCCAGCGCTGGTATGGCAGGGCCTCGCCCATGTGGCCCAACACCAGGGTCAAGCGCGGGAAGCGGTCGAACACTCCGCCGAACAGCAGGCGCAACGCATGGCCCGCTGTCTCGACGCCCCATCCCCAGGCTGCGCCCTGGAGCACCGGCATGCCTTCGAGCAGGGCCGGTGCCTGGCTGAACGCGTTGGGGTGCAGGTAGATGGGCACGCCCAGCGCCTCTGCGCGCTCCCAGAACACATCGAATGCGGCGCCTTCGTAATAGCGGCCCAGGGTGTGGCCGTTGATCATCGCGCCCTTGAAACCGTGTTCGACCACGGTGCGCTCCAGCTCCTTGGCCGCGGCAGCCGAATCCTGCATGGCCACGTGGGCGAAGGCACCGAAGCGCTGCGGATGGCGCGAGACACGCGCGACAAGGAACTCGTTGTTCTCGCGCGCCCGGCGGATGGCGGTGTCGCGATCCACCTCGGCCTGTACGCCGGGCATGGTCTGCGATAGCACGACGTACTCGATGTTGCCTGCGTCCATTTCCGAGAGGCGCTGGTCGTCGAAGTCGGTCAGCCGGGCGTCGAGCTTGGCGACGAATGCGGCGGGAAGCGCCCGCGTGTAAGGGGAGGAGTACGCGTCGAACCCTGGGGCCGAGAAGTGCTCTTCCAGTGCGATTTTGGGAATTTGGTTCATAGTCTTCCTGGGTAACCTCAGACCGGATAGGCCAAGGCGGTGTCGAGAATTTCGGTGTCGTGGATCACTTCACGGCTGGCAAGCAGCAGCCAGTCGCCTTCGCGCACGAAGCGGTCGTGGTAGACGCCGGCCAGATGCACCGTCGATGGGCCCTCCACAAGGGTCTGCATGAGGATGAAGGGCGTCTGGGAACTGATCGTGTTTTCCGTCTCTTCCAGTACGCGGGCAATCCCCAGCACATGCAGCATGTGCCGCGGCGCGAACATCTGCGAGTGCGCGACGGCGAGGGCCCGGTCGATGATCATGTCCAGGCCTTCGCAGTAGATGAGTCCCACGGGCATGTTCAAGAGCGCGTTCTGGCGCGATGTCACGCGGTACGTCGCTTCCTGGCTGAAGAAGTCCGGCCAGCGTTCCACGTCGTTCGCATCCAGGACCGCGCAGTACTCGACGTGAAACGACTCGATCTCGGCTCGGAGCTCGGCCGCGCGTAGCGGCGAGATAGTCGTCTTGGCGTAGGTGAGGCGATCCTTCATGCGGCTTTCTCCGCGACACGGATATCCATCACGTCCCGGTAATACTGGTAAAGGGAGCGGATGCAGGACTCGGAGATGAGATTGCGTGCCGTGCCCTGGTGGCCGGCATCAAGCTTCACGACGTTGTTGTCCGTGGAAGAGTTGCGCAGGCCTTCCTGCACGAACTTCAAAGCCTCGTTGTCCTCGAGGCCCAGGAAGCCGGCCGGGCCCATGAGGTTGCCCTGGCGAAGGCGGTGCCGTGTCATCTCCGGCGTGTCGTCCTCGTATCCGAACATCGTCCACTGCATGACCATGCTGTTCGGGCCGTTCGGAATGATCTGGCGCACGCCCATCGTGTTCATCTGGCGCTGAACGATGAGGTTCGGCCACATGGTCATCATGTTGGCGGACCAGGGCGACTTGAACTCCCGCACGTAGTCGAGGAACCGTTCGTCGCGCAACCGAAGGTTGTCGCTGAAGGAGCGCATCTGCGCCTTGTCGTCATCGGCGACCGTAGCGTAGATCTCGTCCGGCTTGGCCGACGCCATGAAGCCGTGCCGGCCATGCACCTTGTCCGCAAAGACGATCGACTTGATGCCGGGAACCAGCAGGCCGAACACCACGAGAAACGAATGCAGCAGCGTCGCGTGGTACGGATCCTTGAGGTTCTCGTGGTACATCTTCCAGTTACACGGGAGCTCGTTGCGGCAGTAGCCGAGGATCTTTAGCTTCTTGCCCGAGAACGGAACGTCGAACTCCTCGGTGATCTCCTTCGTCATGTACTCCTCCAGCGGAGGGGTCTTGTCGGAGTAGGTGGCAAACACCACGCCGTTGCGGGTGGCTACGCGCAGCTGGCGGGTGCCGTGGTCGGCGTTCTTGAAGTCCGCCGGCATGCCGCCCACCTTGTTGATGCCACGCTTGAACGGGACCCCCTGCAGGTTGCCCTTGAGGTCGTATGACCACTGGTGGTAGGGGCAGACGAACTCCTTCGTGTTGCCCTGGCTGGCGCGACAGAACTCCGCGCCGCGATGGGCACAGCGGTTTTCGAAGACGGAGATCGTGTCGTCCTCCGCGCGCACGATCACGACGGCCGTGGCTCCCACGTACCCACGCTTGTAGTCGCCGGGGTTGGGGATCTCCGCTTCCAGGGCGACAAAGTTCCAGGTGTCCCCCCGAAAGATGCGGTCGATCTCCTGGTCATAGTTCGCCTGGCTGGTGTAGACCCAGTCCGGAATGTTGTTCATGGCGTCTGCGGGCCAGACGCATTGCTCCAAGGGCGGATTCTTCCGGGCATTCGTGATGCCGATGACCGCCTGCGATTGATACATGAAAGCTCCTTGGCTTTGAGAGAGGTGGTTTAAGTGGTGGTCGCGACGTCGGCTTGCATCTGCTTGGCCCATGTGCGAAGGTTGGTAGCGTCCAGTGCGAAGTCGTCCCACTGCACGCGCCGCCCGCGTTCGAAGAGCGGGCGAACGGCCCGCAGGTCGGGGCCTGCGTTGATTGCGACGCCGTGCACCGGCACGCAGTCCCGATGGCCGATCCATAGCGCCTTGTCGTTGGCCGGGCTACCACGGCGCACGTATTCCAGATCGCTGGCCGGCAGGCCCAGCATCTGGATGTTGTGTTTGCCCTGGTCGGTCCAGAACCACGGCACCGCGGGTGCGGGAAGAGGCAGGCCGAGCATGGCGGCGGCGGCCGTGCGCCCCTGCTCGTTTGCGTTCTGCCAGGATTCGAGGCGCGTCGGCGCCGCCTGTCCGGCACGGCGCTGGCTGGTGCAGTCGCCGCATGCGAACACGTGTGCGTTGCTCGTGCGGCAAGACGCGTCCACCAGAATGCCGCCGCCTGCCGCGATCTGCAGCCCCGCATCGCGCGCCAGCGCGTCGTTGGGAGACAAGCCGATGGCGATGACCACCTCGTCCACTTCGAGATCGCCGGTGCTGGTGCTCAAGCGCAACCGGCCTTGCGGCAATGAATGGACGCCACTGCAGGAAGCGCCGAGCAGGAGCCTGGCGCCCGCTGCGTGCAACTTCGCTTCGAGCCATTCCGACGCCTGCGGTGGCACGAAGCGATCGAGCAGTGATGGCGCGCGTTCGAGCACCGTCACCGAGGCGCCCGCGGACAGCGCCGAGTTTGCGACCTCGAGGCCGAGGAATCCACCGCCAAGAACCGCGACCTGCGGCATTGCCTGGAGTGCGGTGCGCAGCCGGTGCGCGTCGTCCAACGTGCGGATGTAGTGCACGCCCGCACGGCCGGCCGGCACGCACGCCAGCGTGGTGGCCTCACCGCCGGTGGCGATCAGGCAGGACTCGTAAGCGAGTATCCGCCCGTCCGCAAGACGGACATGCTGCCGCTGGAGATCCAGTGCAACCGCTTCGTTGCCGCTCAGCAGTTCGACGTCGCTGCGTGTCCAAGCGTCGTCGGTCAGCACGTCGAGCCTGGGCGCCTCTGCAGCCATCAGGACGGCCTTCGACAACAGAGGACGCTCATACGGCTTGTGGCGCTCCCGGCCCACCATCGTGATGCGCCCGCTATAGCCGTGCTCGCGCAGGGCGAGTGCCGCGACGGCCGCCGACTGGCCCGCACCGACGATGACGATGCCGCGCGATGTCATTTGCCAACGGGCGAGAGCACGTAGATGTGGTCGCCCTCCCGCTTCACGGTGTGGGTGCGCAGGTCTGCGGTGGCCGGCGCGCACATCGCCTTGCCCGTGCGAATGTCGAAACGGGCCTGGTGCAGCGGGCATTCAACACAACCGTCTTCCACGTAGCCCTCCGACAGCAGCGCGGTGGCATGAGTGCACATGCTGTCGGTGGCAAAGAACTCGTCGTCGATCCGGTACAGCGCAACCCCGTAGCCATCGACATCGACGGTCTTCGCTTCATCGTTGCTCAGCTCTTGCGCCGAGGCGACCTTGATCCAATCCATGGGCTTCTATCCTGTCATTCAGAGAACTGAAATAAATACTCAGTGAACTGTCATATTAGGCAGGTCAACGTCTTTTTTCAAGTGCGGGTTTGTACTTGTTTGGCTTGCACCAGGGTGGATGGAGATGCCTGTATGAAAAGGGCGAAAACAGTGCGTGTAGTCCATGAATGCGCACCGATTCAGGGAGATCGATGTGTCAGGGTTTTCATCATTAGCCACTGTCTTCACGCGCGTGACAAGCAGGCCTATACTTATGAACGTGTACTGTTGCAAATACGAGTGAAGTCCTAATCTCGGACGGTGCCGCACATCCCGAGCGGCGCCCGGGAACAATCAGTCAAGCAGAAGGAAACGCATGAACCAGGCAGACATTCCGGCGAGAGTTCTCAAGCCCGAGGGCATCGGCGCCCGTGTGCCTCGCAAGGAAGACGCGCGCCACATGGTTGGCAAAGGCAATTTCGTGGGCGACTTCGTGCTGCCTGGTCTGCAGGAGGTCGCCTTCCTGCGCAGCCCTCTGGCGCACGCCACCATCACGGGTGTCGAGATTCCGCAGGAGCATGCGGGGAAGATCTTCGTGCGCGAGATGATGACGGACGCGGCGGACATCGGTTCGCCGTCTTCGCTGCCCACATACCAGTACTCGGCCTTGCCGCCGCTGGCTTCGGGCAAGGTCCGGCACGTGGGAGAGGCGATCGCAATGGCCGTTGCCCCAACGCGTGCAGTGGCGGAAGACCTGCTCGAAGAGGTGCAGGTTTCTTATGACGAGCTGCTCGTCTACCACGGCGCCGAGTCTTCTCTTGCGGCGACGGGAGACTTCCTTCATCCCGGGTGGAAAGACAATGTCTTTCTCACGCTGCGGGCCAATCGCGACTTCGATGAACTTGCCGCGAAGGCGGAGGTAAAAGTCAGTCGCACCGTCGAGCTGTCGCGTCAGTGCATCGTGCCGCTGGAGGGAAAGTCGGTGTTGGCCTATTGGGACTTTCAGGCCGATCAACTTGTGGTCGTCAGTGCAACGCAAGTTCCGCATTTGCTGCGCGTCGGCATCGCCCAGCACCTCTCGATGAACGAGGAGGCGGTGCGTGTGGTGTCCCCCGACGTGGGTGGTGCCTTTGGCTACAAGGGGCAGCTCTACCCCGAAGATCTGTGCATTGCCTGGCTGGCCAAGACGTACCGAACCCCATTTCGATATCTTGAGGATCGGCGCGAGCATCTGATCGTCGGTGCCAACACGCGGCAGCATCACTACCAGCTCACTGCCTACGCGGACCGCAGGGGCAAGCTCCTGGCGTTGGACGCTGTCATCACCATCGACGGCGGCGCCTATTCGTACTATCCGTTCTTCGTGGGCCTGGAGCCTGGACAGGCGATCGGCAACCTGCCGGGTCCGTACACATTCCGTGGCTACCGCTGCGAGACCTTGTGTGTCGCGACCAACAAGCCGGGCTTCATGGCGTACCGCGGCGTGGCGCGTACCGGCGTCTGTTTTGCGATCGAACTTCTTATGGATGCCGTGGCGCGCGAAGTGGGCCGGGAGCCGTGGGAGGTTCGCATGGACAACCTCGTGCCGGCCGCTGCCATGCCCTACGTCAACGTGGCCAACAAGCACTTCGACAGCGGCGACTTTCCCGCGAGCCTTCGCCGCGCCGTCGAGATGGTCGGAGTGGCTGCCGTGCGTGAGCGTCAAACCCGGGGAGAGCCGGACGGACGCCGGATCGGGTTCGGCACGGCCACTTACACCGAGCAGTCCGCGCACGGCACGACCGTGTTCGCCAACTGGGGTCTTCCGGTGGTACCCGGTTTTGATCAGGCGGTGGTGCGGATGACCGCGGATGGCGGGCTGGAGGTGCGGGTCGGCGTGCACTCGCATGGCCAGGGCATGGAGACCAGTTTCGCGCAGATCGCCAATGATGTGCTCGGCATTCCCGTTGCGCGTATCCGGGTCGTGCATGGAGACACCGCGCTCACGCCCTTTTCATCAGGCACCTACGCATCCCGGGCGACCGTTATGTCGGGAGGTGCCATCGCGACCGCGTGCAAGGAACTGTTGCCTCGCATCCAGTCGATCGCCGGTTATCTCATGGGCGTGGAGCCGCAGACTGTCGCGCTGGTCGAGGGGTTCGCGGTCGCCGGGGAAAAGTCGATTCCGCTGTCCGAAGTGGGTGGCGCGTGGTACCTCACGCCGCAGGACCTGCCCGATGAGGTGCATCTTGGTGGCCTGGAGGTTTCGCGTGCGTACAAGCCCAAAGTCGACACCGGTACCTTTACGTATGCAACCCATGCCGTCGTCGTCGCGGTCGACACGCAGACAGGCGAGGTCGAGATCCTCGACTACGTCGTGGTCGAGGATTGCGGCACCATGGTCAATCCGATGATCGTGGAGGGCCAAACCATCGGCGGCATCGCGCAGGGCATCGGCACCGCGATGTACGAAGAGAGCCCGTACGACGACCAAGGCCAGCCGCTGGCTTCCACGCTGGCCGACTACATCCTGCCTGGCGCCACGGAAGTGCCTCGCATCCGCATCGAGCACTTCGAGACACCGTCGCCTCACACCGAATTCGGCGCGAAGGGCGTGGGGGAGGGAGGCGCCATCGCGCCGCCCGCGGTGATCTTCAACGCCGTGAACGACGCATTGCGAGGCACGGGCGCGGCCGAGGTGCTGATGACGCCCCTGACACCGCGGCGCCTGCTCAAAGCCCTCGAGAGCGCAAAGCCGCAACAGGAGCTCGTCAAATGAAAGCCGCGAAATTTGAGTACACGCGAGTGCTCGGCGTGGATGAGGCGATCGAGGTGCTGGCCAACGGCGGCGGCATGGCGAAGGCGCTGAGTGGGAGCCAGTCCTTCGGCCCGATGCTCAATTTGAGACTCGCGCGACCGGCGCAGGTGGTCGACATCGCCGGCATCGCAGCGTTGCGCGCCGTCAGTCGCAAGGGCGAGTGGGTCGAGATCGGTGCGGGAGTCACACATGCCGAGATCGAAGATGGCGTGCACCCGCCACTGGCGGCGCATCCCATGCGTCAGGTTGCGGGCGGGATCGCCTACCGGGCGATTCGCAGCCGCGGCACTGTCGGAGGCAGCTTGGCGCATGCAGATCCTGCCGCGGACTGGGTGGTCACGCTCGCCGCACTGGGCGCCCGGATCGTGCTCAGGTCGCCGCGCGGCGAACGCACGATCGAGGCGGATGGGGTGATGCTCGGCGCCTATACGACGGTGCTCGAGTCCGACGAGTTGATCGTGGCCGTCCACGTGCCATGCGAAACGCCGGCCACGCGCTGGGGCTATCACAAGGTCTGCCGCAAGCCTGGCGAATTTGCCGAGGCCAGCGCCGCGGTGTATTTCGATGTTTCGCGCAAGCGCGCGCGCGTGGTGCTGGGGGCGTCAGACGGGCCACCGATCCTGTTGAACGAATTCGCGGCGGAAGTTGCAAGCAAGGGCGCGCAAGCCGCAGAGCGCGACAAGGTGGGCGCGGCCGTAGGCCGGGCGCTGCCTGATCGCGACGGCATCGACCGAAAGCTCTTCACGGCCTGTGTCGAGCGCGCCCTGGCGCAGTCGGGTGTTTTTTCCAACCACAAGCCAGCGGAGTAACAGACTTGATCCCCATCGCTATTCAGGTCAACGGCCGCAGCTTCAGCCGGCACGCGGAACCACGGACGCATCTTGGTGACTTCCTGCGCGACGAACTGCGCCTGACAGGAACCCATCTTGGCTGCGAGCATGGCGTTTGCGGCGCATGCACGGTGCTCGTCAACGGCCAGCCGACGCGCTCATGCATCACCTTCGCCGTGGCGTGCGAGGGCCAGGAAGTTACCACCATCGAAGGCTACGACGATGATGCGGTAATGAGGCGTCTGCGCCCGGCGTTCACGCGGCATCACGCGCTGCAGTGCGGCTTCTGCACACCCGGAATGCTTACCACGGCGCGCGACATCGTACTGCGTCTGCCCCAGGCCGACGAAGCGCGCGTGCGCCTCGAGCTCTCCGGCAACCTGTGCCGTTGCACCGGCTACCAGGGCATTGTGGATGCCATTCTCGATGTGCTGCAACAGCAGCGCGACACCCCCGACGCACAAGTCGAAAAGCTGCGGCATGCACTGAGTGCCCCGCGAACTATTGCACCGCGCCCGGCCACGGCGCCGAGCCAGGCGCAGCCGCTCGCGGTCGCCGCCGCCAGGCAGCCTGCGGCCGAATCTGCGGCGTCTGCGGAAATGGCAGAGGTCGATCCCGCCGCGATGGCCAAGGCCAAGGCCAAGGGCAACGCCATCGAAGTGCATTTCGACGTGCCTTATCCGGAAGACCAAGTGTGGAAGTTCATGGGAGACCTGCCGGCGGTGGCCTCCTGCCTACCTGGTGCGACCATCGACTCATACGAAGGAGAGCGTGTCAAGGGCACCATCGCGATCAAGTTCGGGCCGATGTCGGCGGCATTCGCAGGCGCTGCGCGGCTGGAGCGCGACGACGCCGCGAGGCGCGCGGTCCTGCGCGGTGCCGGCCAGGACAGCCTGAGCAAGTCACGCACACAGGGCGACATCACCTATCGGCTGGAGGCACTGACGGCCGACAGCACCCGTGTGCACGTCGACATGATCTATGCCCTGCAGGGCCCACTCGCGCAGTTCTCGCGCTCCGGACTCGTGAAGGACTTCGTGCGACGCATGGTCGCAGACTTCGGAAAGCAGATCACGCGAAGGCTGAGCGGCCAAACGGTTGCGGCCGACGAGCCGCAACCCACGGTGTCCGTCGCCGGGATGATGTGGAGCGTGCTCTGGAACCGCTTCCGCGGCTGGTTCGGCAAACCGCCGAGGGGGTCCGAATGAGTTCCTTTCTTCTTGGCTATCACGTCCGTGCGAACGGGGTGCGGCTGCATCTTCTGCGCTATGGAGGGCAGGGTCCTCGCCTGCTGCTGTTGCCCGGCATCACGAGTCCCGCCATCACCTGGGGCTTCGTCGCAGAGCGATTGGCTCGCCATTTCGATGTTCATGTGCTTGATTTCCGGGGGCGAGGCCTGTCCTTCAGCGCGCCGGGCATGGTTGCGAGCCTCGATGCCATGGTGGCCGATGTGTTGGACCTGCTGAACGTGTTGCAGTGGTCGTCGGTGACGGTGCTGGGCCACTCGATGGGTGCCCGCGTGGCGATTCGAGCCGCTGCGCGCGATCCGGGGCGCATGGCGAGGCTGCTGCTCGTCGATCCGCCGGTGTCCGGGCCGGGCCGGCGTCCTTATCCGGTTCCGCTGGCCTGGTATGCCGATTCCATCCAGATGGCGCTCAAGGGCATCACAGCCGAAGAGCTTCGCCCCTATGCACCCACGTGGACGGACGACCAATTGCGCCTCAGGGCCGAATGGCTCCATACCTGCGACCCGGATGCCATCGTTCAGGCGCACGCCGGCTTCCACGAGGACGACATCCACGCCGATCTCCCCCAATTGAGGACGCCCGCGCTTCTGATGGCGGCAGGCCGGGGAGGGGTGATGCTGCCAGAGGACCTTGCCGAGATCGGGTCTCTTGTGCCCGGGCTGTCGCAGTGCACGGCGTCGAACGCCGGGCACATGATCCCGTGGGATGACGAAGAAGATTTCTATCGCTTGCTCGGCGATTACCTGAAGCTCGACCTGCGCTAGCGCAATCCGAAGCGTGTCTTGCTCCGTTTCACAGACAGGGGAGTCGATAAACTCGTCGGCTGAAAACTTCAGCGATCTCGAGATGATGACAAAGCGTTCCCCCGCTCAGAAAAAGACGGTCGGCTCAGCCGATGTGGCAAAGCATCCGGTCTTGGAGACGTTCAATCCATTGCGCCAGGTCATGTGGCGCCGGCCGGGTTTCCTCATCCGCAGGCTGACGCAGATCGGACAGGCGATCTTCTTCGATCTCTGCAAGTCGGAAAGCATCACGCCTCTTCAGGTCGGCATGCTGACGGCGCTTTCGATGAACCCCTGGCTGGATCAGAAAGCGATCGGTCGGGAACTGTCGCTCGACCGCACGACGACTGCAGAAGTGCTCAAGCGTCTTGGTGACAAGGGCTTGGTTGAAACCCGCGTCAACCCCGGCGACCGCAGGTCGAGACTCTCGGTGATCACGACGGATGGGCTCAACCTGATCACCGATCTGCAGGAAAGCATTCACCGCTCCCAGGAGCTGCTGATCGAGCCGTTGTCGCCCGAAGATCGCGCCGAGTTCATGAGGCTTCTGGCACAGCTCGTCGATGCGCATGAGAAGAAGGAAAAGATGGAAAAAGAAATTGGGGCCGGCTGATCGGAGGATCCGCACGCGACTTGTTATCACCGAGTAATTTGGAACTGCTTTTAAAGGCAGCAATGAGATGAGCTACATCGCCCCCCTCAAGGACATGCTGTTCGACATCGAGCACCTGGCCAACATCGGCGAGATCGCCAAGCCGCCGGGCTTCGAAGACGCCGGCCTTGAAACGGCACAGGCCGTGCTCGAGGAATGCGCGCGTTTCAACCAGGACGTGGTGGCGCCGCTGAACGTGGCGGGCGACCGCGATCCTTCGTCCTTCAAGGGCGGCGTGGTGACCACCACGGCCGGCTTCAAGGAAGCTTTTGCGCAGTACGTGTCGGGCGGCTGGCAGGGCCTGCAGCATCCGGCGGACTTCGGCGGCCAGGGCCTGCCCAAGACCATCGGCGCGGCCTGCGGCGAGATGCTCAACTCGGCCAACATGAGCTTCGCGCTGTGCCCGCTGCTGAGCGACGGCGCCATCGAGGCGCTGCTCACGGCCGGCTCCGAC
>NZ_FOWL01000039.1:0-10683 GCF_900115445.1 Variovorax sp. OK605 | reverse complement strand
ACGCGGGCATCTGGGCGAGCGAGCTGAAGGTGGTGGCGGGGGCGAACGAGGTGTCGGCCGATGCGGGGCGGGTGACGCCGGTGGCAGGCAGCGGCACCGCGCCGACGTATGCGCTGGATGTGGCCGCGTTGGGCGGCATGTACGCGAACAAGATTGCGCTGATCGGCACGGAGGCGGGGCTGGGGGTGCGCAACGCGGGGAACATCGGCGCGGGCGCGGGGGGCTTGGTGGTGACTGCAGCGGGGCGGCTGGAGAACATCGGCACGCTGGAAGGGCAGAGCGTTCAACTTGCCAGCACCGCGAGCGACATCGACAACCGAGGCGGCACGATCCGCCAGACGGGCAGTGCGTCGCTGGAGATCTCGGCACCTAAGCTGAGCAACACGAACGGCGGCGTGATCGGGATCGAGCCCACCGTGGCTTCGGCACCGGCGCCCACCACAGGCAGCGGCGCTGCAACCCCGCCCGGCACAGGTTCGACCACCGGCTCGACGGTGGCGGGCAGCACCTCGTCCGCACCAGCGGCGTATGTCCCGCCACCGCCTGGCAGCATCGCCGCCGCGGGCGCCGTGCTGAACGACGGTGGCAAGGTCTACGCGGGCGGTCCCCTCACGCTGCGAGCCGCAAGCATCAACAACAACGGCGGCACGCTCAACGTGGCGAGCATGGCCGTCAACCAGCCCACGTTCGACAACCACGGCGGCACGCTCACCGTCAGCAACAGCTTCAGCGCCAACGTCGATCGCTTCGACAACAGCGGGGGCAAGCTGAGCGCCGGAAGCCTGGCGATTTCGACGACAGGCGATCTGACCAACGCCGGCGGTACGCTGACCAGCGCCACCGATGCGAGCCTGAGCGTCGGCGGCAGTGTCGACAACACGCGCGGCACGCTCTCCGCCACCGGCGCGCTGACGGCCGCCATTGCAGGTAACACCGACAACAGCGGCGGCACCCTGGCCGCCAACCAGCGGCTCACGCTGAACACCGGCGCGCTGGACAACACCCAAGGCAAGCTCCAGTCGGCGCAAGCCGGCGTGCAGTTGGCGGTAAAGAACCAGCTGCTCAATGGCATCGGGGGTTCCATCAACGCTGCCGCCGACGTGGGAGTGAAAGCAGGCGCGCTCGTCAACAGCGGCACCCTGCGTGGCACGAACGATGTCACCGTGGCGGTCGACGGCGTGCTTGCCAACGACGGCAACATCACGTCAGGCCGCAACACCACCGTCACCGCAGGCAGCGTGCGAAGCGGGGCGGCCGGCGTGCTGGGCGCCGGCATCAAGAGCGACGGCACGCTCGACAGCGCGGGCGACTTGCGCGTGAGCGCCACCGGCGTGTTGAGCGCGAACGGCACCAACCTCGCGGCCGGCTCCGCCGCGCTGCAGGGCGCAAGCGTCGATCTGTCGCGCAGCAAGACCAGCGCTGGCAACGTCGCCATTGCGGCCACGCAGGGCGGCGTGGATACCGGCAAGGCGGTGGTCACCAGCGCCGGGAGCTTGAGCGTGGCGGCCGTCACGGCGTTGTCGAACGTCGAGGGAACACTGGCGGCCAACGGGTCCACGCAGATCGATGCCGGCAGCCTCGACAACACCAAGGGAACCCTGGCCGGAGTGACGGGCGACTTGCGCGTCACGACCCGTGGCACAACGAACAACACGTCCGGCAATTTGCTGGCCGCAGGCGCCGTGGTGCTCGACAACAGTGGCCTGACGAACGCCGCCGGCAAGGTCAGCGCACGCACGCTGGCCATCGATACGCACACGGCAGAACTGAACAACGTGCGGGGCACGCTCACGGCGAGCGGCACCGTCAGCGTGAACGCCGGCGCGCTCTTGAACGACGCGGGCCTGGTGCAGTCCGGCGGCGCAATGACCATCGACACGCACGGCGCGGCGCTGGCCAACACCAACGCTGCTGGCTATGCCAACGGCCAGGGCGGCATCGTCAGCGCCGACACCCTGCGCATTGCCACGGGCGCTCCATCGGCCGTCTATGGCCGCGTGGACAACAGCGCCGGCTTCATCGGCGCGAAGAATGGCCTGGTTGCCGATACTGGCGAGTTCGTCAACCGCAATGCCGGCCTGGTGTTGGGCCAATCGACGCTGTCGGTGAACACCCATGGTGCGAGCTACGACAACCGCGGCGGCCAGACGCTGGCGGTGGGCGACCTGGGCATCGATGCCGGCAGCGTGCTCAATGCGGGCGGCCTGCTGCGCTCGACGGCCACCACCACGCTGCGCGCAGGGGGGCTGGACAACACCGCCACCTCCGGCGCCGATCGAGGCATCGAAGGCCGCAACGTGGCCATCACCGCCGCCACCGTCACCAACACCGCGGGCGCCATTCGCGCGGACGTGAACGTTGCGCTGACCAGCAACGGCCTGGTCGTTAACGGCGCGGGTGGCCTGATCTACGCGGGCGACACACTGACCATCGCCGACACCGCCGCCGCAAAAACCGCCAACGTGGTCAACGCAGGCACCTTGCTGGCCGGCAAAAAGCTCATCGTCGATGCGGCGTCGCTCACCAGCAGCGGCAAGCTGCTCTCCCAGGGCGACATGCATCTTGCATTGACGCAAGACGTTGCCATGGCCTCGGGCAGCGAGACCGTTGCCAACCGCGACCTGAGCATTGCCACCAGCGGCAACATCTTCAACAGCGGCCGCATTGCCGCCGGCAAAGACCTGTCGCTGTCCGCCACCCGCATCGACAACACCGCGACAGGCGACATCCAGGGCACGACCACGCGCCTGAGCGCCAGCGACACGCTGACCAACCGCGGCGTGATCGACGGCATCGTGACGCGCATCGACGCGGGCACGCTCACCAACATCGGCACCGGCCGCATCTACGGCGACCATGTGTCCGTTGGCGCCGGCACGCTCAACAACCTGGCCGAGACCGTCAACGGCGCCACCAGCGCAGGCACCATCGCGGCGCGCGCGCTGCTGGACATTGGCGCAGGCACCGTCAACAACCGCGACGGCGCGCTCATCTTCAGCGACGGCGACCTCTCCATCGGCGGAAGCCTCGACGCCGCGGGCCGCGCCACCGGTGCGGCCTCCAGCATCGACAACCATGCCGCAACCATCGAGGCGACCGGCAACGTCGACATCAAGACTGCAACGCTCAACAACACCAACGGTGGCGTGACATGGGCCTTGCAGCCCGGCGCGACCCGCAGCGTTGTGGAGTACGAAGTGCCGGGCAGCAGCACGCGCTACAAGGCCGAAGAAGTGCTCATCAGCTTTGGCGGCCTGCAGCAGTTTCCGGACACGGGCTGGAACGGGTGGAGCGCCGCGAGCGCGGCCAACCCGCTGACGGCCGGCAACGACCCTTACGCAAGGCTGCTGGTGCCTTCGCCGGACTACCCACTCGCCAGGTTCCGCGCGTACTACATGCAAAGCCCGGCCAGCAGCCAGGACCGCAGCTACCAGACGTGCGGCGGCGGTGAAGGCACGGCCTGCGACACCACCCACGTCGGCGGCGCCTGGTATTCGCGCACCGATCCGGTCTGGGCCACCTTCGGCGTGGCGCCGCCCGGTGCGGACCTGCCCATGGATTTCATCGGCCGGCGCTACCCCGACATGACCGTCGGCCAGACCGGCGTGATGGTTCCCGACGACACAGGGCACAACAACTTCGTGCCCTTCGACCACGCGGTCACCCAGGCCGAGTACGACCAGTGGCAGGACTACCGCCAGGCCCATGCGGCCCTGGACAAGGCCACGCTCAAGTTCATTCACACCATTGCCGGCTACACGTCACTCACGTCCACCGAGTACGAGCCCGGGCGCATGGCGTCGACTTACGACGCCTACGTGTACACCCTCACCACGTCCACCCCGGTGCTGCAGAGCTCCGCGCCGGGCAAGATCATTGCGGGCGGCGCAATGCGCATCGACGTGGGCAGCGGTGTCAACGACATGAGCCAGATCCTGGCCGGCGGCGCCCTGACCATCACCGGCGGCACCATCCTCAACAAGGGGCTGACCGTCGATGCGCCCACCGTGCAGGTCGGCACGGTGTCGCACAGCTACGTCGAGGAACACTCCGGCGACGACGTGCGGGTCAACCAGATTGCGCCGTACAACCTGACGACCAATGCCACCGTCACGCTTGCCGCGGCGCGGCAGGAAGGCCATGTGGCCGTTGCAGGCGCAACGCCGGGCCTGGGCGCGCTGACCGTGGGCCAGACCGGTGCTGGCGCGCAGGCCGCCGGCGGCGTTCGTGGCGGTGCCAGCGTCAACCCCATCGTCGAAGTGCCAATCTCCGGAGGGGCTGGAGGAACCGCGGGCGTAGCCGGTGCCACGGTGGTGCGCACCAGCGTGCCCGACGTCACGCTGCCCAGCGCGAGCCTGTTCAGGACGCTGGCCGACGTGTCGGGCCGCTACCTCGTCGAGACCGACCCGCGGTTCGCCAACTACCGCAACTGGCTGTCGAGCGACTACCTGCTCAACAACCTCGGCCTGAACCCCGATGCCACCCTCAAGCGGCTGGGCGACGGCTTCTACGAGCAGCGCCTGGTTCGCGAGCAAGTTGCGCAGCTGACCGGCTACCGCTACCTGGACGGTTTTCAGAACGACGAGACGCAGTACGCCGCCCTCATGAACGCCGGGGCCACGTTCGCAAAGCAGTACGGGCTGCGTCCCGGCGTGGCGCTGAGCGCCGCGCAAATGGCGCAACTGACCAGCGACATCGTCTGGCTGGTCGAGCAGACCGTGACCCTGCCCGACGGCAGCACGCAGCGCGTGCTGGTGCCGCAGGTCTATGTGCATGTGAGGCCGGGCGACATCGACGGCTCCGGCGCGCTGCTGGCAGGCGGCAGCGTGGACATGCGCTTCTCGGGCGACCTCACGAATTCGGGCGGCACGATTGCCGGGCGCCGTGCGGTCGCGCTCTCCGCGGACAACATCAACAACCTCGCGGGCCGCATCACCGGCGAAGACGTGTCGCTGACCGCGCGGACCGACATCAACGTCATCGGTGCCGTGGTCGATGCGCGCAAAAGCCTGAGCGCTTTTGCAGGGCGCGACATCAACGTGGTGACGACCACGCGCGACTCGAAGAGCGACACCGGCCCGCTGGCGCGCTCCGATGCCTCCAGCGGCGTGAACCTGAGCGCCACCACGCTCGACCGCGTGGCGGGCCTGTACGTCACCGACCCGGGCGGCAGCCTCACGGTGGTGGCCACGCGCGACGCCAACCTGGTAGGCGCCGAGATCAAGAGCGCGGGCGACGTGGCCGTGGTGGCCGGGCGCGACGTGAACCTTGCGACGGTGACCACAGGCCGCACGGAAGACATTCGCTGGAGCTCCGACAACACGCGCAAGGACGAGACCAGCAAGGAAACCGGCACCACCATCAGCGGCGCCGGCAACGTGAGCGTGGGGGCAGGGCGCAACCTCACGGGGGTGGCCGCCACGCTGAACGCGGGCGAAACGCTGAGCCTCAGCGCGGGCGAACAGCTCACCTTGATTGCGGGCCAGAACGCGGCGTCGGCCTCTACCAAGGACGCGCAGAAGGACGGCCTGACGCACTCCAGCGCAAACGGCGACAGCCAGGAGACCACCCTGGCGCGCACCACGCTCACCGCCAGGGACATCCAGCTCAAGAGCGGCGGCGACATGACCCTGGGCGCCATCGAGGCCAACGCGCAAGCGCTGGACATCGATGCAGGCGGCAAGCTCAACCTGCTCACGCAGAAGACCACCAGCGCCTTCAGCGGCTCCGAAACCGGCGGCGACGGCGCCTGGGTGTCGGCCAAGAGCGCGGGTCACACGGACGAGACCAGCCAGTACAACCTGTTCAACGTTCAGAACCTGAACATCAAGGCCAGCGGCGGCGTGACGGCGCAACTGGGGCAGAACGCCAACCTGGCCGATCTGGCGACGCAGCCCGGCATGGCCTGGGTGAACCAGCTTGCCAACGACCCCGCGCTGGTGAACAGCGTTCAGTGGCAGCGGGTGCAGGAAGAGCACAAGCAGTGGGCGCAGAGCCAGACGAGTCTGGGGCCGGTGGCCGCGCTGGTCGTCAGCGTGGTGGTGGGGATGGTGGCGGGGCCGGTGGCCGCGCAGGCAGGCGCTGCTGCTGGCGGTTCGGCGGCAGTGGCCGTTGGTGAAGGCGTGGCGCTGTCGGGCGGAGGCGCCTTCCTCACAGGCACAGGCTTCACCATTTCCGCAAGCGTTAGCGCCGCTGTGCAAGTAGGCGTCACGGCCCTCGCCAGTCAGGCAGCGGTGAGCTTCGTCAACAACGACGGCGACATCGGCGAGGTGCTCAAGGAGATGGGCAGCAGCGAGAGCGTCAAGAACATCGCCACAGCGATGGTCACAGCCGGTGTGCTCCAGGGGTTGGGCGATGCATTGCCGGAGAACCTTGCCAGGGCGACGAGCGGATCTGCCAAGTTCACAGACCAACTGCAGCGCCAGTTGATCGATGGTGCGGCCACTGCGGTGGTGCGCAGCGCGATCAAGGGAACCAGCCTGGAGGACGAACTGCGATCTAGCTTGGCGGATGCGATCTTGAATACGGTGGCAGCGCAGAGCGCCGACGGCATTGGGAAACTGAAGTACGACGGAGACATCAACGGCTTCACGCAGAACGTGCTGCATGCCATCGCAGGGTGCGCGGTTGGCGCAGTGCGCGCGAACAATTCGAGTGGATGTGGTGCGGGCGCGTTGGGTGCCGTCATCGGCGAAATGACGGCCAGTGCGTTCGGGCGGGACGAATACGGCAATGTGCTGCCTGGCGCGGTCGAGATGACTCAAGTGCTCGCGGCCATCGCGGGGGCGGTTGCAGGGCTCGATGCCAACGGTATTTATGTAGCCGCAGCTTCGAGCGCCAATGCAGCGATCAACAACGCACTCAGCATGCGTGGTTCGGCAAAGCTCAAGAGCGATCTGCGTTCATGCTCCAGTGGTACGAACAAGACTTGCGACGTCGACAAGTTGCGCGAAGAGATGACACGCGACATAGAGAAACAATCTGAACGCATCAAGAGTGCATGTGGTGGTTCGGGAAGTCTTGATAACTGCTCGGCGTTCGCCAACCATGCGAACTTGACGTTAGGCAACCTCGTTGAAGCGTACTTCTATGCAGATACGCCAGAAAAGAAGGCGCTGATGGATGACCTGATCGGTCGTCAGCTGACGGACATGACCGGGATGTACGAAACACTGGCGAAGCAGCAGTCCACGTCTAGCTTCGCTGACTCGCTGAAGACAGCAATCGTTGGCTCATTGCCCTATGCAAGCATGGCAGTCGGTGGGATGGTGGGGACCAAGTTGGGAATAACCATTGCGAAAGCCCCAAGCGGTAGCCAATACGCTGGAGGAGCGGCCACCTGTTCGTTCCGTGGCGATATGCAAGTCAAGACCCGTTCCGGCTATACCCAGATCAGGAGCATTCGTGTTGGCGAAAGCGTGTATTCACGCAATGAGCTCGATGGAACTGCGGGCTACAAGACCGTGCTGGCGCAGTACAGCAATCTGTATAAGGAGACGGTCTATGTGAGGGTCAAGAATGCCACGGGCCAAGCACAGGTCATCGTTTCCAACGCCATTCACCCGTTCTTTGCGCAGGGGTCGGATACCGAGAGCGGAACAGTTCTGCCGAAGGCGTCCGAAGGTCACGACTACCGCGGGCCAATTCTCAATGCGCAATGGGTCGATGCGGCAAATCTGAAGACGGGTTATCGCCTGCTCGGCAGCAGCGGTAATTGGCTGGAGGTTGTGCAAATCGGGCGGACGAAGGACGTGCTGCAGGCATATAACCTGACAGTTGCCGATTTCCATACCTACTTCGTTAAGGGGGAAGGTGGGCAGGAAGGAGTTTGGGTACACAACAATTGCTGGGACAGGCTGCCCGGTGACGCCGTTGCAACCGGCAAGACTACGCCTGATGGGCGGATGCTTTATGCCTTCAAAGATGCGGATGGCAAATATGTCACAGCTTACCAAGGGGAAGGCAGTGATACCAAGTGGTACAACCCAAAAGAATATTCGCCGAACTCTCCTGTTCCCACTGGCGGGAAACCTCCTGTTATTCCGCCAATAGCTGAGTATGAGCTGAAGGTAAATGGCCCCGGAATGCCGCCCGCTGAAAAACTAGCGTACAAACAGGAAATACTAAGAAGCGCAGCCACAATCAATGGTTGGGTGGAGGACAAGGCGCTCACCAAATTAAATGGTCGCGTGGTTTATCGTGATGCGAATGATTCGAAAGTGCTGTGGGCCCAAGATACACAACATGGTGCATTTGAAAAGACAAACTCGAAAGGCGTCCATCAAGGTGAATTCAAAATCAACGGGGAATCTGTTCCCAACTCAATTGACCGCTCTGGCGGCCATGACTTGAAGGTGAAATAATGGAATCCTGGATTAAATTAAATAATTACCCCGATGAATATATTAAATGCGGCGCTGTAATGCGCATTGCTTCTGTAAGGGAAAATAGAGAAAATTGGTATCAGGAAGATATTGTTGATTTAATGGTTTTTTATGCCGGAGCAGTATTTGAAGACGCTGCCTGTGGGCTAATTTCAATTTCGGGACATAAGGCCGGAAGAATCAATGCGACCTTTCCAAAAGAATCTGGCGATGAACATGGCAATGGATTGCGTCGAGACTGGTTAATAGGTAACTGGAATCGCTGGATTTATATGGATGGAAATGTAGATGACGTTTGGATCAGAAATCCCGAGCCAGTTCATTCAATGCCGATCGATTCCTTTTAAAAAAGAACTTATTGCAGTAGTGGTCGGTCTCTTGATTGAATTCTTCTGGGCGAGCGATCTCCCCAGCGGAAATTGGCTGGCCATATAAAATAAATAATATATCGAATTCATTATTGAAATTCAAGCGAAAAGGATTTCGTATGAATCTGCAACCAAATCGTGTCGGCCGAGTGGAGCTCCCGCTATGAGCGATAACGATCGAATTTATTTTGCTGCAGCAAAGCAATTGGCGAAATAACGAGCCGAGTCGCTTCTGCGTGACTAAGTCGGATTAGACGTCGAAAATGCTCGGCGAGAAATTTATCGACCGAATTGAGTTTTCGACGTTTTTATAAAATGGTTTTGATTTTCTACCCGAGGCGTCGCTAGCTGTTTCCGCCGCTTATGTGGTAAGAAAAATGGGAAAAAACTGATCAATGGATTTCCCGGAAATACTCGTTAGAGTATGTAATATTTGATGATCTGGGGTGTTTTGTTGGTAGCAAGAGACCAAGATGGCTGCATTGAGAGTGCCTGTTGTTCCAACGGAATTTGCGCGAATATTATTCCGGTTGGATGCGCGCAAATTTTCTATTGAGTTTGAGTTTGAGTTTTGATGATTGCGATCTATTTTTTGGCTTGGAGATATTCCTCTGTAGATGACTGCGCGGACCTGAAGAAGAAAAAGGGAGTCTGATTTGAAACGCAACTTATTGGCCGCTGCGATGGCGGCCGGTCCATTGCTCGCGCTTGCGCAGCAATCACCCACCACGCCCCAACCCTTCGTAGAACAGCAGCGCCAGCAGGAGCGCGAACGCGCGCTGCGCGAGCAGAACGAACGCACTGTTGACCAGCGCCCGCAGGCGGCGCCACCAGCGCCGGTCCAGCGCATCCTTGAATCCGAGTCGCCATGCTTTCGCATCGACAGGGTGCTGCTGGTCGGCGAACAATCTGAGTCCTTCCAGTGGGCCGTGGCCGATCTGTCCGGCCCTGATGGCAATGACTCCCCCGTTGGCCGCTGCTTGGGTACGGCTGGCGTCAACGTGGTTCTGGCGCGCGCCCAGCAGACCGTCATTGCACGCGGCTTCGTCACCACCCGTGTGCTCGCCGCGCCGCAGGATCTCTCTGCCGGCGCCTTGACCCTCTCGCTGGTGCCCGGCCGCATTGCGGCCATCCGCACGACCGCAGACTCTTCATCGACGCTGCTCGGCAGTTCGGTCTTGCTGGCCACAGCCATCCCCGCGCGCGCCGGCGACCTGCTGAACTTGCGCGACATCGAGCAGGGCCTGGAGAACCTCAAGCGCGCCCCCACAGCCGAAGCCGACATCCAGATCGAACCCTCGACCGCCCCCAACGCGCGCCCTGGCGACAGCGACCTCGTCGTCAAGTACGTGCAATCCAAGAAATGGCGCGTCACCTTCAGCCTGGACGACAGCGGCACCGAAGCCACAGGCCGCTACCAGGCCGGTGCCACTCTGTCCCTGGACAACCCCTTCGGCCTGAACGACCTGTTCTACGTCAGCGCCAACCACAGCATCAACAACCACGTCTTCGGCGATCCGGCCAAGGGCACCGAAGGCCAGACCGTTCACTACTCCTTGCCTTACGGCTACTGGCTGCTCGGCTTCACCGCCTCCAACAGCCAATACCACCAGAGCGTGGCCGGCCTGAACCAGGACTACGGCTACGCCGGCAAGAGCAACAACGCCGAGGTCGAGCTCTCGCGCCTGATCTATCGCAACCAGCACCGCAAGGCCAAGGTGGCCGTCAAGGGCGCGCCTTGGGCGTGGCGGGTTAAGGCGATTCAGCGAATTTCAGAATTTTTAACAAATGTTGACGACTGGATTTAATCTGGTGAAATTAACCCATAGGCGTTAATTTTATTGATTGCTGGCTATTTCGCGATCAAAAAGCGTGCAGAAGTTCCTTGAAAGCTGATGCTGCTCTTTCATAATCCCGCTCCCGCGGCTTTC
>NZ_FOWL01000012.1:0-209563 GCF_900115445.1 Variovorax sp. OK605 | reverse complement strand
CCGTGAACGACAGGATGGCCACCGTGCCGCACAGCGTGAGCAGGCTCATGACGGCGATGGTGGGCAGGTAGGTGCTGGGGGCGCCTCCGATGCGGACCAGTTCATTCCACAGTGCGCGGTTCGTGGTCAGGACCAGATAGAGACTGAGCCATGCCACGACCATGCCCGCGGAGCGCGGTTGCAGTGTCCACCGCTTGAAGCGTGTCCAGGGCGCGCCGGACGCCGACGGCCGGGGGGGTTGGGGCTGCGGCTGCGGCTGCGGCTGCGGCCGCGAAGAGCCTGCGCGTTGAAGTGGCGTGGAGGCTGTTCGTGAAACAGGCATGCGTGGAATCTAGAGGGCCAGCCGAGCCGACCGGCGGCGGCTTCGTTCCACGGCGCGGACCCGCGCCGGAGCTACGCTGTCGACTGGCCTTGCGTGCCCATGCGTTGCGGGGTTGAGGGTGTGGAGCATGCGTGTGTGTCGCGGTCTGGCGCCGGTGCGGCGAGGCTCGCTCCTGGATCGTGCTGCGAGCGGCGGGAGAGGCCAGAATGCCGCAGCCCCCACGCGCGGCCAAGCGGTGTAAACCCTGCGAACCGGCGTGTGCAATTCACCGGGCACTGCAAGCACCGAATCGCACAAGCTGCCCTGGATATTGCCCGGCATATCGCCCGCGCGCCTGGCCCCAGCCCCCGGGACCCTTGCGGCCGGCTCAACGCCGCTTCAGGCCAACCCGTCCACCAGCAGCGCCTGCAGCACGAAGCGCCGGTTCTCGCTCGCCGGCGCGTCGCCGCCCAGCGCATCGGCAAGGCCGGCCGACGGGTGCCCGTCGGCGGCGATGTCGTCGAACACCGGAATGCCCGCGGCCAGGCCGACCTGGCGCACCTGCTCCGGCGCCATGCCCTGGCACACCAGCGCGTCGTACAGGCGCCCGAGCATGCGCCCCGTGTGCCGCACCTCGCCGGGCTGGCTGGCGCCCGAGAGGCTCCAGCGCATCGTGGCCACGTGCGCGCCCAGCTCGCGGGCGGCCTGCAGCAGCAGCACCGACACCTCGCCGTTGTGCGAAGCGCGCAGCAGGCCGATGTTCTTGCCGCGCAGCAGCGGCGGCACGGCCCCGGCCTGCGCGAGCTGCCGCAGCCGCCGGGCAAGGTCGGCCAGTTCCGCCGCGTCCTGCGGCGACAGCGGCTGGTGGGCGCGGAGGTTCGGGTGAGCGGAAGAAGTGAGCATGGCGAGGGTGATGGTCCGAGGCCGCAAGGCTAGCCCCGCCGCCTGCGCCGGATTTGATGTGCATCAAGCGCGCGGCGCGTCCCGCGGCGTTGATACACGCCGGACACACAGCATTCACCGAGCGTTACCGACCGATGCCGAGCATTGGCACTGCGCGGGGCGGCGCTGCCTAGCATCGATGCATCGACAAGACACACGCGGCACACCGCCGCCCGAGGAGCCCCAGATGATCGAATTCGCCGCCGCCGAGAACACCGCCGACACGCTGAAGCTGCTCAGCGATTGGCTGCGGCCGCAGCGCCGCCTGGTGCGCACCGGCGACGTGATCTACCAGTCCGGCCAGCGCTTCGACAACCTGTACATCCTGAACTCGGGCTTCTTCAAGATCGTCAACCTCTCGGCCGACGGCCGCGAGCAGGTGGTGGGCCTGAGGTTTCGCGGCGACTGGCTGGGCTTCGACGGCATCGCGGGCGGGCACTGCGCCTGCGACGCGGTCGCCATGGACACCGGCGAGGTCTGGATCGTGCCGTACGACGCGCTGCTGGCCGCCTGCCTGAAGCACCCGCCGCTGCTGCAGGTGCTGCATGCGGCCATGAGCCGCGAGATCGCGAACGACCGAGAGTCGCTGATGTCGGTGTGCACGCTGCCGGCCGATGCGCGCGTGGCCGACTTCCTGCGCTACTGGGCCGAGTCGCTGGCCGAGCGCGGCATGCGCACCGACCAGATCACGCTGCGCATGACGCGCGCCGAGATCGGCAACTACCTGGGCATGACGCTGGAAAGCGTGAGCCGGGCGCTGTCGCGGCTGGCGCGCGACAAGGTCATCGGCTTCGCCGAGAAGGGCCGCCGCGACGTGCAGATTCCCGACGTGGGCGCGCTCTCGGCCTTCGTGCAGCGCTGCCTGGCGCCCGCGCCGGCCCTGCTGCAGTAAGCCTTCAGGGCAACCGAGCGGCCAGCAGCCGCGCGATGGCGCGCGCGAGTTCGGCGCGCGTGCAGGGCTTGGGCAGCAGTTCCCAGCTCTGCGGCACGCTTTGGTCGGCGTCCAGCAGTTCCGACGAAAAGCCCGACATCAGCAGGATCGCGATGCGCGGAAAGCGCTGCTGCACTTCGGCCGCAAGCTGCGTGCCGCGCATGCCGGCGCCGAGGGCGATGTCGCTCAGCAGCAGGTCGAAAGGTTCGCCACGCTGTGCGGAGACACCAGGCATTTTCGACATCGCCGACAGCGCTTCTTCACCGTTGGCCGCCGTCTCCACCTCGCAACCCAGCGTGAGCAGGAAGGTCTGCACCACCTTGCGGACCTCGGCGTCGTCTTCCACCAGCATCACGCGCAGGCCCGCCGGAATGGCTTCGTCGGCGAGTTCCTCGGCCATGGCCGAACCGGCGGCCGGCTCGCCACCGGCTTCTTCGAGCTGCGGCAGGTACAGCGTGACCGTGGTGCCCGCGGCCAGCCGGCTGTCGACGGCCACGGCGCCCTTCGACTGCTTGACGAAGCCGTACACCGTGCTCATGCCCAGGCCCGTGCCGCGGCCCGCTGCCTTGGTGGTGAAGAAGGGTTCGAACACGCGCTCCTTCACCTCGTCGGTCATGCCCGTGCCGGTGTCCGAGATGGAGATGGCGACGAAGCGGCCTTCGGCATTCGGCTCCACGCCCGGCGCGCTCAAGGTGGGTGGCGGCGACGTGCCGGCCTCGGTGCGAAAGTACAGCGTGCCGCCCTCGGGCATCGCGTCGCGCGCGTTGATGGCGATGTTCAGCAGCGCCGATTCGAGCTGCATCGGGTCGGCCAGCACCGGCGGGCAGCCCGGTGGGGTGTCGACCGCGATGTGGATGTGCTGGTCGAGCGTGCGGCGCAGCATGTCGGCCAGCGAGTGCAGCAGCGCATGGATGTCGACGACGTCGGGCTGCAGCACCTGCCGCCGCGAGAAGGCCAGCAGCTTGCCGGTGAGTTCCGCGCCGCGCCGGCTGGCGCGCGTGGCGGCCGCCACGAGCTGCTGCGCGTAGGCGTCCTGCGCGAGCGCGGGCAGTTCCTCGAGCACCTGCAGGTTGCCCTGGATCACGGTGAGCAGGTTGTTGAAGTCGTGCGCAATGCCGCCGGTGAGCTGGCCCACGCTTTCCAGCCTTTGGGCATGCGCGAGCGCCTCTTCGGTCTGCACGCGCTGCAGGCTGGTGGCCAGCAAGTTGGAGAGCGATTCCAGGAAGCGCTGCTCTTCCTCGCCGAAGCGCTTGGCCTCCTTGGAGCGCACCGACAGCATGCCGATCACGCGGCCCCGGTCCGACAGCGGCACCGCCAGCGCGCTGACCAGGCCGGCCTCCAGGTAGCCCGGCGGCACCGCGAAGCGGCGCTCCTCGCGGTAGTCGGCAATGACCACCGGGCGGCCCTGCGACAGCACGAAACCGGGGGGCGTGTCGGGCCGGTTGGCAATGCGCGCGCCGATCTCCTCGCCGGGCACGTTGCCCAGCGCGCTGGCCACGCGAAATTCGAGCCCGTTGCTTTCCAGCAGCAGCACCATCGCCACCTCGACCTCCAGGCCCGCGGCGGCGATGCGCGGCACCTGCTCGAGCACCACGTTGAGGTCGCGCGTGTCGACGGCCAGGCGGCCGAGCTGTGCCAGGTGGTCGCTGTAGCGCGCGCGCTGCAGCGCCTGCTTCACGCGCGGGTAGGCGCCGATGTCGCGGATCGCGGCCACCACGAAGGGCAGGCCCTGGTCCTGCAGCGGGCTGAGCGCGATCTCGACCATCACCTCGCTGCCGTCCTTGCGCTTGGCCACCAGCTCCATGTCCGTGCCCATGGGGCGCGGGCGCGGCGCGCGGCCGTAGGCCTCGCGGTAGGAGGCATGGCGCGGGCGGATGCTGTCGGGCACCAGCACGTCGACGTTCAGGCCTACGAGCTCGTCGGGGGCGTAGCCCAGCAGCGCCGCGGCCGAGGGGTTGGCCAGCATGATGGCGCCGGCCTGGTCGACCAGCAGCAGCGAGTCGGGGTAGGCGATGAAGAGCGAGCGGAACACGCTGCCTTCCTCGATGCCCGAAGGCAGCGAGAGCGCGGCGAGGTGGCGCGCCGCGTCAACCATGCGAGACCGGCGGCACGAGGATGTAGCCCGCGCCGCGCACCGACTTGATGAGCTGCGGATCGTCCGCGTCGGCCTCGATCTTCTTGCGCAGCCGCCCGACCTGCACGTCGATCGTGCGGTCGAAGGGCGCGGCCTCGCGCCCGCGCGTCTGCTCGATCAGGAAGTCGCGCGACAGCACGCGCCCGGGGTGCCGCGCGAAGGCGCGGAGCAGGTCGAACTCGCCGGCGGTGAGCGCCACTTCCGCGCCTTGCGGGTTGGTGAGACGGCGCGCGGCGGTGTCGAGCAGCCAATCTGCAAAGCGCATCTTCTCGGGCGAGGCCGCCGGTGCCGATGCTGTTGCCGCCACGGGTGCCGCGGGTGTGAGCCTGCGCAGCACCGCCTTCACGCGCGCGACCAGTTCGCGCAGGTCGAAGGGCTTGGTCACGTAGTCGTCGGCGCCCACCTCGAGGCCGACCACCTTGTCGACCGCGTCGCCCCGGCCCGTGACGATGACCAGGCCGCAGTGCCAGTTTTCGCGCATGCGCCGCGCGATCGAAAAACCGTCTTCGCCGGGCAGGCCGAGGTCGAGCAGCACCAGGTCGGCCGGGTCGGCGGCCATGAGCGACATCAGCGCGCGGCCGTCGTGCAGTTGTGTGACGCGAAAGCCGTGGCTCTGCAGGTAGCTGGCCAGGAGTTGCGTGATGTCGACTTCATCGTCGAGCACCGCGATGTGGGGTGCGGGTTTCATGCGGGAGGGGAGCATCCGGAATCCGGGGGAGCGTAGCACGCATGTTTGCGCCGTCGGTGCGGGTTCGGCGCAGGTCAGCGCGCCTCCAGCACCCTTCATCGCGGTGCCTGCGTCGTGGAAGAACCGGCCCCGCATGAAAGCGGCGGTCGCCTCTCGCATGGATGTGCGTCAAGGCCTCGGCGCCCGTGCGGTTCCCGGGCTGCGGCTGCAACGCGCTTGATCTGGCGCAAGCGTCCCTTGGCGCGCGCTTCGCAGAATCGCCTCTTCGTTCAAGAGGCACGCATGCATTCACTGCTTTTTACCGGCGCTTTCGATCTTCCCTGGTGGGGCTACGTGCTCGTTGCACTGGCGCTCACGCACGTCACCATCGCGTCGGTCACCATCTTCCTGCACCGCCACCAGGCGCACCGCGCGCTCGATCTGCATCCGGCGGTCAGCCACTTCTTCCGCTTCTGGCTGTGGCTCACCACCGGCATGGTCACCAAGCAGTGGGCCGCGGTGCACCGCAAGCACCACGCCAAGTGCGAGACGCCCGAAGACCCGCACAGCCCGCAGGTGTACGGCCTGAGCCGCGTGCTGTGGCGCGGCGTGGCGCTGTACGCGCACGAGGCCTCCAACAAGGAAACGCTGGCGCGCTACGGCCACGGCACGCCCGACGACTGGATCGAGCGCAGGCTGTACACCCGCCACCAGGTGCTGGGCATCGTGCTGATGGGGCTGCTCGACATGGCGCTGTTCGGCGTGGTGCCGGGCCTGCTGATCCTGTTCACGCAGATCGCGTGGATCCCGTTCTGGGCGGCCGGCGTGGTCAACGGCATCGGCCACTACTGGGGCTACCGCAACTGGCCCGCGGCCGACGCCAGCACCAACATCTCGCCCATCGGCATCCTGATCGGCGGGGAAGAGCTGCACAACAACCACCACGCCTTTCCGACCTCGGCCAAGCTGTCGAGCAAGTGGTACGAGTTCGACATCGGCTGGCTCTACATCCGCACGCTGCAGGCGCTGGGCCTGGCGAAGGTGAAGCACCTGGCGCCGAAGCCGCGGCTGGTGGCGCCGCGCACCGACATCGACCTGGACACGGTGCAGGCCGTCATCCGCCATCACTACGACGTGCTGTCGAGCTACACGCGCTCGCTGAAGCAGGCCTATGGCCGCGAGTTCGGCCGGCTGCGCGAGCAGGCGCCGCAAAAGGCGCGCGCGCTGCGCGGCGTGAAGTCATGGCTGGGCAAGGACGAGGGCGCGCTCGGCGCGTCGCGCCATGCGCAGCTGGTGTCGGCCCTGAGCGCCTCGCAGGCGCTGCAGACCATGTACGCCATGCGCCGCGAACTCACCGTGCTGTGGGCACGCTCGGGCGCCACCGGCGAGCAGCTGGTGCGGCGCCTGCAGGACTGGTGCGAGCGCGCGGAAGACAGCGGCATTGCGCCGCTGGCCGATTTCTCGGTGCGGCTGCGTTCCTACGCCTGAACCGGGGCGCGGGCGGCGCGGCGGCGTTCGAGCCATTCGAACACCATCATCCCCGCGAGCATGGCCGCCACGAACGCCGCGGCCTTGGCTTCTCCCATGCCCAGCGCGACGAGGCCCGGGCCGGGGCAGAAGCCCGCGAGGCCCCAGCCGGCCCCGAACACCAGGGCGCCGCCGAGCAGCCGCCGGTCGATGCGGCGCGAGGTGGGCAGCTGCATCGGCGCACCCAGCAGCGAGCGCTTGCGGCGTGCCGCAATGAAGAAGGCGACCGTGCCCACGGCCACGGCGCCCGCCATCACCAGCGCGAGCGAGGGGTCCCAGCGCCCGAAGAGGTCGAGGAAGCCCAGCACCTTGGCCGGGTTCGCCATGCCGGAGACGATCAGGCCGATGCCGAAGAGCAGGCCGCTGAGGAAGGAAGTGAATGCGAGCATGGTGCCTCTCCTTCAGCCGGCCAGCAGGTGGCGCAAGACGAAAACCGTCACGAAACCCGCGGCCATGAAGGCGGCCGTGGCGGCCAGCGAGCGCGGCGAGAAGCGCGACAGGCCGCACACGCCGTGGCCGCTGGTGCAGCCCGCGCCGTAGCGCGTGCCCACGCCCACGAGCAGCCCGGCGGCCACCACGGCGCCCCAGCCCGCATCGATGCGCGGCACCGGCCATGCACCCCACGCCAGGAAAACCAGCGGCGCCGCCACCAGGCCGCCCACGAAGGCCAGCCGCCAGGCCATGTCGCCGCGCGCGGGCCGCAGCAGTCCGCCGAGTACCCCGCCGAGCACGCCGCTGATGCCCGCGATGCGCCCGTTCAGCAGCACGAACGTGGCCGCCGCGAGCCCGATCAGCACGCCGCCCGCGAGCGACGACCACGGCGTGAACGCTTGCCAGTCGACGGACATCATGCGGCGGTCTCCTTGGGGCAATAGAGGCGGTAGAGCACCGCCAGGATGTCGAGCAGCGCCGGGTCGGCCACGCTGTAGTAGATGTTCTTGCCCTCGCGCCGCGTGTTCACCACGCCTTCGTTGCGCAGCACCGCGAGCTGCTGCGACAGCGTGGGCTGGCGAATGCCGAGCTGCTCCTCGAGTTCGCTCACGCACAGCTCCTGCTGCGAGAGCTGGCACATCAGCAGCATGCGCTCTTCGTTCGCCAGCACCTTGAGGGCGCCCACGGCGCGGGCCGCGCCTTCGCGCAGGCGTTCGGGATCGATGACGGGAGGCTTGCGGGGCATGAGGTAGGCGAGGGGGCGAAGGGAATTGCGTTGACAACACTATACCAATCAATATATTGTTCTTCAATAGATCGACGATACCCCTGGAGCCCGCGATGACCCAGCGAACCACCACGCACGCCTTCTTCGACGCGCACACCGGAACCGTTTCGTACGTGGTGCACGACCACGCGACGCGGCGCGCGGCCATCGTCGACCCGGTGCTCGACTACGACTTCAAGTCGGGCCGAACCGGCACGCAGTCGCTCGAAGGCCTCATCGACTGCGTGCGCACGCAACAGCTGCAGGTCGACTGGATCCTGGAGACCCACGCGCATGCCGACCACCTGTCGGGTGCGCGCCATCTGCAGCAACTGTTCGGCGGGCGCATCGCGATCGGTGCGCACATCCGCGAGGTGCAGGCCACCTTCAAGACGCTGTTCAACCTGGAGCGCGGCTTCCTGCCCGACGGCAGCCAGTTCGACCACCTGTTCGAGGACGGCGAGACCTTCATGATCGGCGAGACGCCGGCCACGGCGCTGCGCGTGCCGGGCCACACACCGGCGGACATGGCCTACGTGGTCGACGGCGCGGTGTTCGTGGGCGACACGCTCTTCATGCCCGACGTCGGCAGCGCGCGCGCCGACTTTCCGGGCGGCGATGCGCATGCGCTGTACCGCTCCATGCGGGCGCTGCTCGCGCTGCCGCCGGAGACGGTCGTGTATGTCTGCCACGACTACCCGCCGGCCTCGCGCGAAGCCGCATGGCAGACCACCGTGGCGCAGCAGCGCGCGCACAACATCCATGTGCGCGACGGCATCGGCGAGGAAGAGTTCGTCGCCATGCGCAGGGCGCGCGATGCGACGCTCGGCGTGCCGACGCTCATCCTGCCGGCGATCCAGGTCAACGTGCGGGCCGGCCACTTCCCGCCGCCGGACGACAACGGGATTTCCTACCTGCGCATTCCGTTGAATGCGCTGAATTCGCCGACCTCGCCTCCCTCGCCAAACCCGAAGTAGGGCCGGTGGCCTGATGGCCTGACGGCCGGCAACGCGGGTGCGTCACTGGCTCGCGACCTCGCCCACCGGCAGCGTGAACCGCTCCGACTCGGCCTTCGCCAGTTCCTCGGGCGCCCGCACCAGCAGCACCGGCACCGGCGACATGCGCAGGATGTGTTCCGCGCTGCTGCCCATGACCCAGCGGCCGAGCCCGCGGCGTCCGTGCGTGCCGATCACGATCACCTCGGCCTGCGATGCGATGGCCTGCGCGATCACCTGCTCGTGCACCGTGCCCTTGAAGCTGTCGCACAGCACCACGTCGGCGTCCACGCCTTGCGCCGCGGCCTGCGCGCGGCCCTCTTCGAGCAGCTTCGCGGCGCCCGCGCGCAGCTCCTTGAGCCAGTCGCCCGCGTAGCCCGCGTAGGCGTCCATTGCGAGCGCGAACGAGAGCTCGTCGATCACGTGCACCAGGCGCAGGCGCCCGCCGGTGAGCCTGGCGAGGCGGATGGCTTCGCCCAGGCCGCGGCCGGATGTCGAACTGCCGTCGACGGGAACAAGAATTCGCTGGTACATGGCATGGCTCCTGGAGTGGATGGAAGGGTGCGCAACCAGTATCGGGAGCGCTTCGACGCGCGGGCTTGATATCCGTCAAGGGCCGGCGCGTGCGCAGCGGCGAACCTACGGGCATGCAAGCCAAGTCTCCTTCCAGGGCCTCCACGGTTTCCTCGGTCTCCACCCACGTCGCCGTTCGCGTCATCCGCCAGGAGCACGCCGCGCTGGCGGCCATGCTGCGCTCCATCGTCATGCTGCTCGAGCAGCACCGCCGCAAGCGCACGCTGCCCGACTTCGCCGTGCTGCGCGCGATGCTGTTCTACGTGGACGAGTTTCCCGAGAAGCGGCACCACCGCAAGGAGACCGAGCTGCTGTTTCCCAAGCTGCGCGCGCGCACGCCGCTGTCGCGCGAGCTGATGGACAAGCTCGACAACGACCATGCCTGGGGCGAACGCAAGATCCGCAACGTCGAGCACGCGCTGCTCGCGTTCGAGATGCTCGGCGAGCCGCGCCGAGACGCCTTCGAAGAGGCGATGGGGCGGTACGTCGACTTCTACCTGGAGCACATGGCGCAGGAGGAGCGCGAGATCCTTCCGCTGGCCGAACGGGTGCTGAGCGAGGACGACTGGCGCGACCTCGACGAAGCCTTCGCGACGAACCGCGACCCGCTGACCGGCCATGTGGCCGACCTCGAATACAGCGCGCTGTTCACGCGCATCGTGAACCTCGTGCCGGCGCCCATCGGGCTCGGACCCGCGCTGTAGGCGCCGTGCATCGCGACGCTTTCCAACCGAAACGAGAGAAGGAAAAGACCATGAAGATCCTGCTGGCCGTCGATGGCAGCGAGTACACGGCGCGCATGCTGTCCTGGCTCCTGGCCCACAAGGAATGGTCGGGCGCCGGCCATGCGTTCACGGTGTTCCATGCGGTGCCACCCGTGCCGCACCGCGCCGCCGCCTTCGCGGGGCGCGAGCTGGTGCAGGGCTACTACGAGGACGACGCCCGCACGGTGCTGGAGCCGGTGCGCGCGCTGCTCGCCGCGCAGGGCTTTGCGGCCGGGTTCGTGCACAAGGTCGGGCATGCGGCCGAGGAGATCGCCTCGTTCGCGCAGCAGGGCGGCTTCGACCTGCTGGTGATGGGCTCGCGCGGCCACGGGTCGCTGACGAACCTGGTGCTCGGCTCGGTCGCCACCAAGGTGCTGGCCGCCTGCACCGTGCCCGTGCTGCTGGTGCGTTGAATGGCGCCCGCGATGCGCGCCGTTGCCGCCGCGCTGCTCGGGGTGAGCGCTGCCCTGGTGGGCCTGGCTGGCTGGGCACAGGAGCGTGCTTGCGCGGCGCAGGGCGCCGTCGACTTCGTGGCGGCGGCCGCGCGGCAGGGGCCGGCGGTGGTGGGGGTCAGCGTCGCGGGGCTGGGCGGGGACTGGCGCGGTGCCGCGGACAACGCCAATGACGCCAATGACGCCGGCGCCGCCGATGCCGCGGGCACTGCAGCCCGCAACCTGCGTCCTTCGGCCGCGTGGGGTCAGGGCCAAGGGCAGGGCCAGGGCGGTGGGCGCGGCATGACATCGGGCTTCATCGTGCGCAGCGACGGCTACATCCTCACCAGCGCGCACGCGGTCATCGGCGGGCGGCAGTTCGTCGTTGCCACCGCCGACCAGCGCCGCTTCGACGCCACGCTGGTCGGCTTCGACCGCCGCACCGACGTGGCATTGCTGAAGATCGCCGGCACCGGCCTGGCAGCCGTGACCATGGGCCGCAGCAGCCGCCTGTGTCCCGGCGAATGGGTGGCCGCGATGGGCGCGCCCTTCGGTTTCGAGCGCAGCGTGACGGCCGGCGTGGTCAGCGCCAATCCGCGCTACATGCCGGGCGGCAACGGCGTGCCGCTGATCCAGACCGACGTCGCGCTGAACCCCGGCAGCTCGGGCGGCCCGCTGTTCGACGGGCGCGGCGACGTGGTCGGCATGAACTCGATGATCTATTCGGCCAGCGGCGGCTACTTCGGCGTGTCGTTCAGCCTGCCGATCGACACCGCCATGCGCGTGGCGGACGAACTGCGCGCCAGCGGCCGCGTGACGCGCGGCCAGATCGGTGCGCGAACCCAGGCGCTGAGCGCGGACCTCGCGCCGGCGTTCGGCCTGCGTGCGCCGCTGGGTGCACTGGTGGTGCGGGTCGACGCGGGCAGCCCGGCCGAGAACGCCGGACTGCGCAGCGGCGACGTCGTGCTGGCCGTCGATGCGGCCGCGCCCATGGCCTATGCCGACATCCAGGAGCGCGTGTCGTCGTCGCGCCCCGGCACCCGGTTGACGCTGAGCGTCTGGCGCCGGAAAGCCGCGCTGTCGCTGCAGGTGCCGGTGGCCGCCGGCGCGGCGGACGTGGTGCCGGCCGGCCTGGCGGGCACTGACATGGGCAAGGGCATGGGCATGGGTTCGGACGCGGCGCGCGAAGTGCGCCTCGGCCTTGAATTCGCCCAGCGCAAGGGCCCGCTCGGCATCGGGTTTGCCGATGCGGGGCTCTACGTGAAGAGCGCTTCCGGGTCGGCGCAACAGGCCGGCCTGCGCTTCGGCGACATGGTGCTCGCGGTGAACGACACCGGCGTGTCGGGGCTGGACGACTTCGATGCGGCGCTTCGCTCGGTCGGCGAAGGTGACACGGTGGCGCTGCTGGTCATGCGCGGCGCCACGCGCAACTTCGTGGCGATCGCGCAGCGCGCGCGGGCCGCGGACCCGGCGCGCCAGGGAGCGGCCCGATGACAAGGCCAATGACCCGCGCCGTGTGGACGCTGGCCTTCGCCGCCGTCACCTTCGCGGCGACCGGCTTGCTCGTCTTCGCCGGCATGAAGGAAGACTCGCTGCAGGGGCAGGGCGTCCGCGCCGCGTGCCTCGCGCGGTGCCCGGCGTTGCTGGCCGGTGCGCTGAAGTAGGCGGGCCCTATGGGCCGTCTTGCGCGGCCGGCATGCTCAGTTCGCCGTATAGCCCCCGTCGACGGGCAGGATCGTGCCCGTCACGTACCGCGCCTGCGCCGACGCGAGGAACACCACCGGACCGGCAATGTCGTCGGGCTCGGCGGCGCGCTTGAGAAAGGTGCGTTCGACCATCGTGCCGAAGCGGTCCGCATCGTTGGCCACGTGCCGCGTCATCGGCGTCATGACCAGGCCTGGCGCCACCGCGTTCACGCGCACGCCACGCGGCCCGAGGTCGCGCGCGAGGAACTTCGTGAGCTGCCCCACCGCGCCCTTCGACGCGCCGTAGGCAATGTGCGCGCGCGTGGCCACCAGCGTGGTGATCGACGCCACGTTCACGACCGCGCCGCGCGTGCGCTCGAGGTCGGCCACGCAGGCGAGCGTCAGGTTGAGCACGCCTTTCACGTTGACCGCCATCACGCGGTCGAGGTCTTCGCCGAGTGCGGCGGCGTCGGCCGAGGTGCTGCGCCCGCCGATGCCCGCGTTGTTCACAAGCACGCCGACGGGCCCCCAGGCTGTGTTGAGGTCCGCCACCACGGCCTCGCACTGCGCGGTGTCGCGCACGTCCAGCGCGTAGGGCCGGCAGCGGTCGGTGCCGAAGCCGGTGTCCCGCGCCGCCTGGCGGGCCGCGTCGAGCTGCGTGTCGGTGATGGCCACGCGGCAGCCGGCCTGCAGCAGCCGGGCCGCAATCGCCTGCCCGATGCCCTGGCCCGCGCCGCTGACCAGCGCCACCGTGCCGTCGAACAAGCCGCTGAACTCGTGGCTGGCCACGCCATGGGCTGAGCTGTCGCGCGAGGCGCTCACTGCGCTTCCTTGGCCAGGTTCAGGCTCTGCAGCAGCGGAGCCCAGCGTTCGTGCTCGGTGCGGATGAAGCGGGTGATTTCTTCCGGCGTGCCGCCGCGCGGCTCCATGCCCATGGCCCGGGCGCGGCTGATGAACTCGGGGTCGGTCACGAGCTTGTTGACGGCGCTGTTCAGGCGGTTGACGGCGTCCTTGGGCGTGGCCGCGGGCACCGACAGCGCATACCAGAGCGGCGCCTCGATGTCGAAGCCCTGTTCCTTGAAGGTCGGCGCGTCGGGCACCTGCGGCAGGCGCTGGCTGTCCATGACGCCCAGCACGCGCAGCTTGCCGGCCTTCACGTGCGGCAGCGGCCCGGTGATGGACGTGCCGTGAATGTCGATCTGCTTGCCCAGCAGCGCCTGGATGCCCGGCGCGTCGCCGGGGAACGGAATGTGCGCGGTGCTGATGCCCGCCATCTTCTCGAACGACAGCGGCGCCAGGTTGGTCAGGATGGCCGCGCCCGGCGAGCCGCGGTTGATCTTGCCGGGGTGCGCCTTGGCGTACGCCACCATCTCCTTGATGTTGGTGTACGGCAGGTCCATGCGGCCCACGATGATCGCGGGCTGGTAGGCGATCTGCGTCACGTGCGCGAAGTCCTTCGCGGGGTCGTAGGGCAGCTTGTCGTACAGCACGGTGTTGCTGGTCATCGTGCTCAGCGACGACATGAGCACCGTCAGCCCGTCGGGGCGCGAGCGCGCGACGTAGTCGGCCGCCACGATGCCGCTGGCGCCGGGCTTGTTCTCCACGATGACCAGGTTGCCGCGCTTGGTGAGCTCGGAGGCGAGCAGGCGCACGTACTGGTCGGTGCCGCCGCCGGCCGAGAAGGGCACGACGATGCGGGTCGGTTGCTGCGCGTGGGCGGTGCCGAGGGTTGCGGCGCAGGCCAGCGCCATGGCCAGCGCGGGCAGGAAAGTCCGACGGATCATTCTAGGTGTCTCCTTGTAGTTGTCGATGGGCCCCGGATGGCGTATTGGCGTCATCCGGGTGCTCGCGTCAGTCAGTCTATGGGCGCGTGCGGCCGGCGGAACGGCAGGGAACGAAAAGCTGCTTTGCACGCGCTGCAGGAGGGCGCGGGGCCGCTGCGCCGCGATACTGCGGGCCGCCATGATCCATGCCACGCCCGACCCCCGCGCCGCCGAAGCGCCCGCCGTGCTCGTCACCGGCGCCGCCGCGGGCATCGGCCGCGCCGCGGCGCTGCGCCTGGCACACGCCGGCTGGCGCTGCGTGCTGGTGGACGCGAATGCAGAGGCGCTGCAGCAGCTGCAGGCCGATTGGCCGCAGACGGCACCGCCACCGCTCGGCCTGGTCGCGGACCTCACCGACGCGGCGCAGATCGCGCGTCTGGCGCAGGCCGTTCCGCCGCTCGATGCACTGATCAACAACGCGGGCCTGTCGGCCGGCGGCGCGGGCGCGCTCTCGGGCAGCGAAGACGGCGCCGCCGCGCGTCTGCTGGCGCTGAACCTCGCCGCGCCGGCCCGCCTCGTGCAGGCTTGCGCGCCGCGCCTGCGGCCCGGCGCGCGCATCGTCAACGTGGCCTCGGGCGCCGGGCTGCGTGCCATTCCCTGGCGCGGGCTCTACAGCCCGAGCAAGGCCGGGCTCATCGCGCAGACCCGGGCGCTGGACCGCGCCCGGCCCGGCTGGAGCGTGACCGCGCTGTCGCCGGGCTTCGTTCGCACCGAGCTCGTGCAGGGGCTGATCGACAGCGGCCGGCTGAACCCGGCCCGCGCGCTGGCCAAGGTGCCGCTCGGCCGCATGGCCGAGCCGCGGGAAATGGCCGATGCGCTGTGCTTCCTTGCCAGCCCCGCGGCGCGCTTGCTCACGGGACAGCTGCTGGTGCTCGACGGCGGCTCGTCCATCTACGGCGGCAGCGAGGCCTTGCCCGCGGCCGAGCGGCCCGTGCTGCCCTTCGACCTGCCGATGGCATTGCGCTGCGTGGACCTGCGGGCCCCCGCGTGGGGCTTGGCGGCAGACGAGCCCGCGAACGATGCGGCCTACCAGGCGGTGCTCGACGGCGCCGCGCTGGATGCCGCCCCCGGCGCGCTGCTCGAGACCGTGCTGCGCTCGGCGCGCCGCTTCCGCGAAAGCCGCGACGCCCAGGCGAGCCTCACGTTGCTGTTGCCGCCGCCCGCGTCGGACCTGCCTTGGGAGCAGGCCGGCGATGCCGCGGCCGCCCGCATGCTGATCGCCACGCTCGCCGCCGAATGGGGCGCGCGCGGCCTGCGCATCAACGCGCTGGAACTCGCCGAGAGCACGGCGCCCGGCGACTGCCGGCCCCTGCTGCACTACGTGGCAGGCGCACGCGCCCAGTTCCTTACCGGGCAGGTGCTCAAGCTCGGCGCCGCCCCGCACTGAGCCTGCGAACGCTGCGAACACCGCAGGCGCGCACCGCACTTGCGCTAGCCTCGCGCCATGAATCTGCGCCAGATCGAAGTCTTCCGGGCCGTCATGACCACCGGCTCCACCACCCATGCCGCGCGCCTGCTGCACGTGTCGCAGCCCGGCATCAGCCGGCTGCTGCGGCATTTCGAGCTGCAGCTGGGCGTGGCGCTGTTCGAGCGGCGCAACGGCCGGCTGGTGGCCACGCCCGAGGCGCACACGCTCTACGCGGAAGTGGAGAAGGTCTACCTCGGCGTGCACCACCTGCAGGACGTGGCGGCGCACCTGCGCTTCGGCGACCACGCCACCTTGCGCGTGCTGGCCAGCGCCAACACCGGCCTGCAGCTGGTGCCGCGCACCACCGCGCGGCTGCTGGAGCGCTTCGCCCAGTCGAAGGTGTTCTTCGAGACATTGCCCACGCGCGAGATCGTCAAGCTGCTGGTGGCCGAGGAGGCCGACGTGGCCATCACCAGCGCGCCGCTGGACCACCCCGCGCTCGACGTGCGCGAGATCGGCCGGTGGACCTTGCTGTGCGCGCTGCCGCAGGCGCATGCGCTGCTGCAGACCCGGCCTTTCGACCTGGCCGCCGCGTTGCGCCAGCGGCTGGTGGTCTACAGCCCCGAAGCGCCGCAGACCCGGCTGATCGACCAATGGCTCGAACAGCAGGGCATCGCGCGCCAGGTGGGCGCCGAGGTGCGATCGGGCTACGCCGCCTGCGCCATGGCCGCGGCGGGCGCGGGCATCGCGTTCGTCGACGACCTCTCGGCGCGCGCGCACCGGCAAGAGGGCCTGGCCTTCGTCGAGGTGCCCGGCGCGCCGCAGTTCCCCATCTACAGCGTGAGCAACGTCAACCGGCCGCTGTCGCAGCTGGGGCAGGGGTTCCTGGCGCTGGCCGAGGAGGAACTGGCCGCGCTGCAGGCCACGGGGCTCGGCACCGCGCGTGGGCCTGGCCAGCCAGTTAGCTCTTGACCTTGACCTTGAGGTCCGCGCCGATCTGGCGGCGCATCTCGTCCGCCAGCGGGTGCAGCGCGTCCGCCTCGTTCGCGCCGACCACGCCGTAGCCCAGCCCCTGGTCGGCCCATGCATAGCCGGCGCGCGGGCCGTCGATCTTCCTCATCACGGGTGTGTCCTGGTCGACTGCCATCGGGCGCACCATCAGCGCCAGCCGCGTGCCGCCGGCATCGTCGTACATGAAAAGTCCGGCCGGGCCGTGCTCGGTCATCACCAGCCGCCCGCCCATGAAGCTGTAGCCCGAGGGCGTGAGATCGGGAATGGCCACCTTGCGGCCCAGGCGTGAAGAAACCCAGCTGACCAGCTCCGCGCGCTGCGACGGCCCCATCTCCACGGGCCGCGCGGTGTCCGATGCATAGACGTCGTAGCTGCGCGCCGCTTCGCGGCCCAGCGCGAAGATGCCCGCGTCGCCGCTGCCCGGCGCGCCGCGCACCGACCATCCCGCACCGGCGCCCACGCCGAGCGAGAGCACCACCGCCGCGGCCATGCCCCAGGGCCAGCGGCGATGCGGCGCGCGCCGTTCGTCCTGCTCATGTTGTTCATGCTCGGCCACCATGCGCGCAAGGTTCAACCCGGGCGGCAGCGGCTCGCCGGCAATCGGCGCCAGCGCGGCGCGCAGTTCCTGCCGGTGCAGCGCGTGGGCCTCGACCTCGCGCGCGGCTTCGGGGTGTTCCAGCAGGTAGTCCCGCACTTCGCGGCGGCGCTGCGCATCGAGCGCCTCGTCGACGTAGGCATGCAGGTCCTCTTCGAGGATGGGACGTCCGTCAGGAGGATCGCCGTTCATTTCAGTCTCCGCAGGTGAGGGTGTGGCGAGGGGCCGGTCGTCGGTGGGCCGGCCGCGGGCATCGCGTCGACGCCGTCGAGCATGCGATGCAGCCGCTGGCGCGCGCGGGCCAGGCGCGACATCACGGTGCCCACCGGAATGTCGAGCGCCGTGGCGGCCTGCGCATAGGACAGGTCTTCGACCGCGACCAGCAGCAGCACCGCGCGCTGGTCCTCGGGCAGGCCGTCGAGCGCGCGCATCAGCTCGTGGTGCCGCACGCGGTGCTCCTGCGGCGCGGGCGTGCTGAACGCGGCCTCTTCGGCCTCGTCGATCTGGTCCATCGCCAGGTGCAGGCCGCGGCGCGACTGCTGGCGCATGCGCTGCACGGCCAGGTTGTGGAGGATCGCGAAGACCCACGAGCGCGTATCTTGCGCATCGCGGCGCTGCGCCCAGCGCGCGATCACGCGCTCCAGGCAGTCCTGCACCAGCTCGTCGGCCAGGTCGCGGTCCCGCAGCAAGGCGCGCGCATAGCGCCGCAATGCGGGGATCATCGGCTCGACGAGCAGGATCAGGTCGCTCATGGACGCACGGTGCCGTCAATCGCGCGAAAGCGCAATGCCCTCAAAGGGCCTGCACCTGCACCGGCGCCGCCGGCTTGCCGCCCGCCTGCGGCGCGATCACCAGGTAGCGCCGCGCTTCGCCCGCGGCGCCGTCCTTCACCTGCTGGCGGATCGGCCCGATCGCGTTCACGATTGCGGCGCCCGCCGGGTTGGTCGTGAAGTTCGCCAGCGGCTGCAGCGCGCCGCTGCCGTCGGGCTTGTCCGCCAGCGCCAGCACATAGGGCTGCCTGGGTTCCAGCCCGGTCGCGGAGGCCTGCAGCACCTGCAGCAGGCCCTGGTCGAACAGCGAGACGCTGGTGGGCGCATTGGTCGTGGCGGCTTCCTTGCGCGCCGCCACCGGCACCAGCGTGAGGTGCGCGACCTGGCCGGCCAGCCCCGGCGGCTGCAGGCCCTGCGTGCCGTCGCCCGCATCGGCCGGCACCGCGTTGGGCACATAGGCGATGGCCTGCGGCGCCTGGCCGACCGGCACGTTCGCCACCACGGTGTTCGTCGCGGTGTCGATGGCGGCCAGCGCGTCGGCGTTCTCCAGCCCCACGTACACACGCTTGCCGTCGCCCGAGGGCCAGATGCCGTGCGGCAGCTTGCCCACGGGAATGGTCGCAACCTGCGAGAAGTCGTCGGTGCGGAACACCTTGACGACGTTGAGGCCACCGATGGTGACGTAGGCGAAGCTGCCCCTGGCGGTGGCCGCAAAGTTGACGTGGTTGGTGATCGGTCCCGTGTCGAACGACTTGATCACCGCGAACGGCGGCTTCGCGTCGAACACCATCGTGCGGCCGATGTCCTTGAGCGTCATCCACACCTGCTTGCCGTCGGGCGTGGCGGCGATGTTGGGGCAGAAGGGGCTGTCCTGCTTCACCCGGCCGACGATCTGCTTACTGGCCGTGTCGATCACCACCGTCTCGGGGTTGAACGACGAGCACACGTAGCCGTACCTGCCGTCGGGCGAGAAGATCTGCATGCCCGGCCCGTTGGGCGTGGTGATGCGGGTCTTTTCCTCGAAGGTGGCCGCGTCGAGCACCGACACGTAGTTTTCGCCGCGCACCGTGACCCACACCTCCTTGCCGTCGGGCGTGAAGAAGGCCTCATGCGGCGAGCGGCCCACGTAGGTGGTGTGCTTCACCGTGTTGGTGGCGGTGTCGATGAAGCTCACCGAGTTCGAGCCGATCGACACGATGGCCAGCGTGCGGTGGTCCGGCGAGAAGCCCATGCCGTGCACCAGCACCTGGCCGCGGTACAGCGGGCTGAAGTTGCCGGGCGCGGGGTCGCCCAGGCGGATCACGCCCAGCAGCCTGTTGTCGACGGGGTCGGTGACCGACACGGTGTTGGAGAACTGCTCCGCCGTGTACACGCGGTCGCGGTGGCTCATGGGAATGTCGGCATCGGCCGCCGCGAGCGGCGCCTGGCCGGCCTGCGCGCAGGCGGCAACGGCGGCCAGCGCGGTGGCGGTGAGCCAGCGGGAGAGGGTGTGCTGTTTCATGTTGTGTGGTGTCTTGCGTCGAGGGGATACGGTGGGGATACGGTGGGGATGCCGCGGGTCTTCAGAGGCGCCCGGTCTGCGTGGGCGCGGGCACGGAGGGCGGCAGCGGCTGGCCGAGCGCCAGGCGCATCGCGGCGATCTCCTGCTGCTGCTCCACGATGATTTCCTGCGCGATGCGCCGCAGCTGTTCGTTGGCGCCGTGGCGCAGCTCGGCCTGCGCCATGTCGATGGCGCCCTGGTGGTGCGCGATCATCATTTCGGCAAAGTCGCGGTCCACGCTGCCCGACGGCTTGATGCTCATGCCGGCCATCATCCGGGCCATGGCCGCGTCGTTCTCGGCGGCAAAGCCCGCCTGCGCAGGGTCGCCGGAGGTGCAGACGTCCATGAAGCGCGAGATGGCATTCGCCGCCGTGGACTCGGGCGGCGCGTGCATCGCGGCGAAGGCGGCCGCCGCGCAGGCGAATGCCGCGGCGCCCAGGGCCAGTGCGCCGGGGCGCAGCAGCCGGCGTGGAAACTTCATCTGCATCGGGTGTCCTCGTCAGGTCGGCTCAACGGGGTTGTTGGTGGGCCGTTGCAGACGTAGACGCCGCAGGGGGCGGCTTATTCCGGTGCGATGAAAATTTTTTCGATGAGGCCTGCGGCTCCATCGAAAGCGCCCGGAAGGCGCCTACAGCGGCATCTCCGCGTTCGCGTCCCGCCGGTTCACCTCGTAGAACACCTTGCGCAGCCAGCGGTTGGCCGGGTCGCTGTGCAGCCGGCGGTGCCAGTACTGCTGCACCTGGATCTGCGGCGGGCGAAACGGCAGCTCGATCTTCTTCAGCGGCACATGCCGCCCCACCACGGTGGCGATGTCGTCGGGCACGGTCGCGATCAGGTCGCTGCCCGGCAGCAACGCCAGCAGGCTCATGAAGTGCGACAGCTCCATGGTCACGTGCCGCTGCCAGCCCTTGGCCTCGATCAGGCGGTCGATGTGGTGCTCGCGCCCGTCGGGGCGCACCACCACGTGGCGCGCCGACAGGTACTGCTTGAGCGTCATGCGCGGCCCCGCTGCGCTGTTGCGCGCGCAGGCGATGCATGCGTACGACGTCTTGAACAGCGCCTGCTGGAAGTAGCCGGCCTTGTGCAGGTCGGGGAAGAAGCCCACGGCCAGGTCGGCCTCGCCCGCCTCCAGCGCCTGCGCCGCCGCGAGCCGGGGCTTGGCCAGCGCGCGCAGCGTGACGTGCGGCGCCTCCTGGCGCAGCCGCCGCAGCACGCCCGGCAGGAAGGCCACCTCGCCGATGTCGGGCGTGAGGATGGTGAAGCCGCGCCCGGTGTGGGCCGGCTCGAAACCGGCGGGCTGCAGGATGTCCGACTGGATCATCTGCACCACGCGCTGCACGGCAGGCGCGAGTTCCTGCGCGCGCGGCGTGGGTTCCATCTGCGCGCCCGCGCGCACGAACAGCGGGTCGTCGAACACGGCGCGCAGCCGCGCCAGCGCGGCGCTGGTGGCGGGCTGGCTCAGGCCCACGGCCTCGGCGGTGCGGTTCACGCTGCGGTGCCGCGCCATCGCTTCGAAGATCACGAGCAGGTTCAGGTCGATCGATCGAATATCCATGGTGTGGATTCTATGTATCCGTCTTATCTACTTACCGGATTCGGTCCGCGCTCCTACGATCGCCGCTGACCGCTGCAACAAGGCGCGTCGCACGACTTTCCCGAGGGCGGTCCACGCCCCGCCAGACCGGAGACAAAGACATGAAACGCAGAGACTTCGCCCGCGCGGCTTCGCTGTTGCCGCTGCTGCCCATGCTGCCGATGGCCACCCGCGCCCTGGCGCAGGGCGGCGCATGGCCGCAACGCCCCGTCAAGTTCATCCTGTCGCAGCCGGCCGCCTCGGGCCCCGACATCCTGGCGCGCTTCATCGGCGACCAGCTCGCCAAGAAGTGGAACCAGCCGCTGATCGTGGACAACCGCCCCGGCGGGCAGAACGTGATCGGCGCGCTGGCCGCCGCGCGCGCGCCGGCCGACGGCTACACCTTCTATTACGCGACCACCGCCGCGATGGTCACCAACGTCTTCACCTTCAAGCAGCTGCCCTACGACCCCGCGAAAGACTTCGTGCCGGTGCGCCTGGTCGGGCGCAGCCCCTTCATGCTCGCGGCCGGCGCGAACTTTCCGGGCAAGGACCTGGGCGAGGTGCTGGCCCGCGCGAAGGCGCAGCCGGGCCAGGTCTCCATTGCCACCGAAGGGCCCAAGACCTTCTCGGGCATGCTGGCCGACAGCGTCGCCCACATGGCCGGCGTGAAGCTCAACCACGTGCCCTACACCAAGGCCACCGACGCCATGCAGGACGTGATCGGCGGGCGGGTCGACCTGGTGTGCCTGCCCGACGCGGCGCTCACCGCCTACCTGAAGGGCGGGCAGGTGGTGCCGCTGGCGGTGAGCACGGCCAGGCGTTCGTCCGAAATGCCGAACGTGCCCGCGCTGTCGGAGCGTTTCCCCGGTTTCGAATACACCGGCTGGAACGGACTGTTCGCACCCGCCGGCACGCCGGCGGACGTGGTCTCGCGTTTCAATGCCGACCTGGAATCGGTGCTGCGCCAGCCCGAGGTGGTGCAGCGCCTGCTCACGCTGGGCTCGCTGGCCGAGCCGCGCATGTCGGTGCCGGAGTTCGAGGCCTTCATGCGCGCGGAGCGCGAGCGCTGGGGCAAGGTGGTGCAGGCGCTCGGCATCGTGGCGGAGTAGGGCGCAAGGCGCAGAGCACGATGGCATCGCTCATGTCCTGCACCTGCGGCATCGACGTGCACGCGCACGTCGTTCCGGAGAACTTTCCCGCCTGCATCGGCCGCACCATGCCGGCCGACTGGCCGTCGATGGCGCCCGCGCAACCCTGCCACCGCCACGTGATGATCTCGGGCAAGGTGTACCGCACCGTGTCCGACAGGTGCTGGGACACGGCCCGCCGCCTCGAAGACCTGCCCGGCATGGGGCTCGCGCTGCAGGTGGTCTCGCCCATGCCCGAGCTGCTGTCGTACTGGATGGCGCCGGCCGGCGCGCAGCAGCTGCTGCGCTACCTCAACGACCAGATCGCCGCCATGGCCGCGCAGAGCTGCGGGCGCATCGCGGGCTTGGGCGCCGTGCCGCTGCAGGACGTCGACCTGGCTATCCGAGAGCTCGAGTACGCGGTGAAGACGCTGGGCTTCGCGGGCGTGGAGGTGGGCAGCAACATCAACGGCGTGCCCATCGGCGCGCCGGCCTTCGACCCGTTCTTCGAGGCCTGCGAGGCGCTGGGCGCCGCGGTGTTCGTGCATGCGATCCGGCCGGCCGGCATGGAGCGGCTGGTGGGGCCGGCGCCGCTGCAGCAGGTGCTGGGCTACCCGGGCGACGTGGGCCTGGCCGCGGCCTCTGTCATCACCACCAACCTGCTGGTGCGCCGGCCCGGGCTGCGCATCGCCTTCAGCCACGGCGGCGGCACGCTGGCTTCGCTGCTGCCGCGGCTGCAGCAAGGCTGGGGCGTGTTCCCTGCGCTGCGCGACGGCATCCATGAATCGCCGCAGGCCCAGGCGCAGCGCCTGTTCTACGACACGCTGGTGTTCGACACGCCCATGCTGCGCCACCTGGTCGCCACCTTCGGCGGCACGCAGCTGCTCATCGGCACCGACCACCCTTTCAACTTCCATGACCGCACGCCGGTCGAGCGCATCGAGGCCGCGGGCTTCGACGCCGACACCACGGCGCAGTTGGTCCACCGCAATGCCGAGCGCTTCCTCGGCCTGCAGCCAACGCAGACAGCAAGGACGGAACAAGCGATGAAAGGCCCCACCCCATGAGCTCTCCCTGGATCGCGGGCCTGCGCAGCGTGGCCCTGAACATGCCCGACCTCGCGCAGGCCGAACGCTTCTACACGCAGGTCTGGAACCTCGACGTGGCCGACCGCCGCGACGGCGCCGTCTACCTGCGCGGCAGCGGCAGCGACGCCTACCTGCTCGCGCTGCACCAGGGCGGGCCGGTGCCGCAGATCCGCCATGTGAGCCTGCGCGCGCGCAGTGCGCAGGCGCTTGCGGCGGTGGCCGAGGCGGCGGTTGCAGCCGGTGCCGGCTTGATGTCGCCGATCGCGCCGATCGCGCCGTTGACCGAAGATCCCGCAGGCGGCCAGGGCCTCACGCTCAAGGACCCGCACGGCCGCGTCTTCCAGGTGGTGCATGGCGACCTTCGACGCGCCGAAGCCGCCGAGGTGAAAGACCGCCCGCTGCGCCTCACGCACGTGGTGCTCAACAGCCACGCGGTCGACGAGACGCAGGCCTTCCTGGGCCGCGCCTTCGGCTTCACGCTGGCCGACCGCACCGTGGCCATCGCCTTCATGAACTGCAACCACGACCACCACACGCTGGCGGTGGGCATCAGCGACAACGACGCGCTCAACCACATCGCGTTCCTGATGCCCGACTGCGAATCGGTCATGCGTGGCGGCGGCCGCATGAAGGACGCGGGCTTTCCGATCCAGTGGGGCCCCGGACGCCATGGGCCGGGCAACAACCTCTTCAACTACTTCATCGACCCGTTCGGCGTGGTCATCGAGTACACGGCCGAGGTCGAGCAGGTCGACGCGCACTACCGCCCGCGCGGCCCCGAAGACTGGAAGTGGCCGCCCGGGCGCGTCGACCAATGGGGCATCTCGCCCCCGCCGGGCCCCGGCCTCAAGGAGGCGCAGCGCCGCGTGCTGTTCGCGCCCGATTGATCCCCCACCGATTTCCCTGAAAGAAGCACCCTCATGAAATTCACCACCTACCTGCGCGACGGCGCACCGCGCCTGGCCGTCGTCGACGGCAACGACCTGATCGACCTGAACGACGCCCAGCCGAAGGTGCCCGCCGACCTGCGCGCCGCGCTCAAGGCCGGCACTGATTTGCACGCCGCCGCGCGCGCGGCGCTCGGCGACAGCGCCGCCAGGCGCATAGCCCTGGCCGGCGTGCCGCTCGCACCGCTCGTTCCCGAACCCGGCAAGACCGTGTGCCTGGGCCTGAACTACTTCGACCACGCCAAGGAAGGCGGCCGCGAGAAGCCCGACTACCCGTGGTTCTTCTTTCGCGGCGCCTCCTCGCTGATCGCGCATGGCGACGACGGCGTCGTGCCCTCGGTCTCCGCCAGGTTCGACTACGAGGCCGAGCTGGCCGTGGTCATCGGGCGCAAGGTGCCGCGCCACACCCGGGAGGCCGATGCGCTGGCCTACGTGTTCGGCTACAGCTGTTTCAACGACATGAGCGTGCGCGACTACCAGAAGCGCACGCCGCAATGGACCATCGGCAAGAACTTCGACGGCACCGGCGCCTTCGGCCCGCTGCTGGTGACGGCCGACGAACTGCCGCCGGGCGCGGCGGGCCTGAAGATCCAGGGCCGCCTGAACGGCCAGGTGATGCAGGACGCGAACACCAGCGACATGATCTTCAACGTGGCCGAGACCATCGCGCTGCTGGCCGACGTGCTCACGCTGGAGCCGGGCGACGTGATCGTCATGGGCACGCCCGCCGGCGTGGGCCAGGCGCGCACGCCGCCGGTGTGGATGAAGGCCGGCGACACCTACGAGGTGGAGATCGAGCGCATCGGCACGCTGGCCAACGCGATCGTGAACGAGGCGCGATGAGCGGGCCGGTCTACGACGTCGCGATCGTCGGCTACGGCCCCGCGGGCCAGGTCGCCGCGGCGCTGCTGGGGCAGCAGGGCCTGAGCGTGCACGTGAGCGAACGGCTGCACGACGTGCACCAGATTCCGCGCGCCATTGCGCTCGACCACGAGATCATGCGGGTGTTCCAGCAGCTCGGCGTGGCGGAAGCCGTCGCGCCCTTCTGTGAGCCCTTCACGCCGTCGGAATACTTCGGCGTGGACGGCCAGCTGGTGCGGCGCATGACCATGGTGGCGCCGCCGTACCCGCAAGGCCATGTGCCCTCGATGGTGTTCACGCAGCCGCCGGTGGAGCGCGCGCTGCGCGCGCGCGTGGCGCAGTTGGCGAACGTGACGGTGGAGCTCGGCGCCGAGCTGCGCGGCGTGGCGCAGGACGCGCAGGGTGTCTCGCTGGACATCACCGGCGCCGGCGGCGCCGCGCAGCAGGTGCGCGCGCGTTATGCCATCGCCTGCGACGGCGGCTCCAGCACCGTGCGCACGCAACTGGGCATGCCGCTGGAAGACCTCGACTTCGACGAGCCCTGGCTGGTGGTCGACGTGCGCGTGAACGAGCGCGGCCTGGCCAAGCTGCCCCAGGTGAGCGTGCAGTACTGCGAACCCGAGCGGCCCTGCACGATGGTGATCGGGCCCGGCAACCACCGGCGCTGGGAAATCTCGCTCAACCCCGGCGAAGACCCGGTGGCGGCGGCCACGCCCGAGCGCACCTGGGCGCTGCTCTCGCGCTGGCTCGCGCCGGAAGACGGCGAGCTGTGGCGCCAGTCGAGCTACCGCTTCCATGCGCTGGTGGCCACCGACTGGCGCAAGGGGCGCGTGTTCCTTGCGGGCGACGCGGCCCACATGCAGCCGCCGTTCCTGGGCCAGGGCATGTGCCAGGGCGTGCGCGACGTGGCCAACCTGTCGTGGAAGCTGGGCGCCGCGCTGCGCGGCGACGTGGTCGGGCCGGCCGCGCAGGCGCTGCTGGACAGCTACGGCGCCGAGCGCAAGGCGCATGTGCGCGAACTCACGAGCCGCATCAAGGGCGTGGGCGCGGTGATCTGCGAGCGCGACCCGGTGAAGGCCCGCGCGCGCGACGCCCGGCTGCTGGCCGAGGCCGGCGGGCAGGTGAAGGACACGCCGCGCCAGGACATCCTGCCGGGGCTGACGGCGGGGCTGCTGTCGCGGCAGGCGCATGCGGCGCGCGGCAGTCTCTTTCCGCAGCCCTGGCTCGAGGCGGACGGCGGGCGCCGCCGCATGGACGACGTGGCCGGCCACGGCTGGCGGCTGGTGCTGGCCGAGGGGGCCCGCTTGCCGGAAGGTCTTGACGACGGCCTGCTGCCCGGCCTGCGCACCGTCGACCTGGGCGCGCGGCGCGAGGCCGAGGGCGTGGCCGCGAACTGGTTCGCGCGCCATGCCTGCACGCATGCGCTGGTGCGGCCCGACAACTATGTCTACGGGGTGGCGGGGTCGCCCGAAGACGCAATGGTGCTCGCGCGCGAAGCCGCCGCCGCGCTGGGCCTGCTGGCGGACCAGCCGGCGTAGCCCTGCAGCCCGTCGTCCCGCTGCCTCGCTGGTCGGATAGAGTCCGGGGCTGGTCTGCGCGGCGATGCGCAGCGCGAGGTCGGCGCGGCATGGGGCCGTGCGGCGCGGGATGGGTGTCTCAGGGAAGCATGAAAGCAAGTTCGTTCGAGGGGTCGCCCCAGTGAAGCGCGACGTTCGCCTTGCCACGTTCTTGCTGTGGGCGGTCGTGATCTCGGTGTCGGCCGCCACCGCGTGGCAGGTCTGGTCGGCGCGCAAACGCACGCTGGCCGAGATCGACACCAACAACCTCAACCTGGCAAAAGCGCTGAACACCTATGCCGAGGGCATCTTCTCGCAGAGCGCCATGCTGCTGCTGGGGGTGTCCGAACGGCTGGAGACCGAGGGCGCCGGCCCGCAGAACCTGCGGCGCGTGCAGTTGCTGGTCGGGCGCCAGGAGCAGTTGCTGAACCAGCTCGACGGCCTGTGCATCGTCGACGCCCGCGGCGATTGGGTGATGCAGTCCACCGCGAACCTGCTGGCGGTGGCCGGCAGCGCCGAGCGCGCCGCCTACTTCGTTCACCATCGCGACAACCCGTCGCGGGAGGTCTTCATCGGATCGCCGGTGCGAAGCCCGTCCGCCGGTGCGTGGGTCATCACGGTCAGCCGGCGCATGGAGGACCGCAGCGGCAAGTTTGCCGGCGTGGTCGTCGCGGCGCTGGGCATCGAGAACTTCCTGCGCCCGTTCGGCGCGATCGACATCGGCAGCAGCGGCGCCATCAGCCTGGCCACCACCGGCGGGCAGCTGCTGGTGCGCTACCCCTACCGAGAGCAGGACGTGGGCCGCGACTTCTCCAGGTCGCCCAACTTCCTGCGCCACTACGCCGATACGGCGTCGGGCACGGCGTCGTTTCGCTCCACGCTCGACGGCATGCAGCGGCTCTACGCCTTTCGCAAGAGCGATCACTATCCGGTGGTGACCACCGTGGCGCTCGGCAGGGACGACGCGCTGCTGGCATGGCGGCACCAGGCGCTGCTGACACTGGGCGTGGTGGCGGCCCTGCTGGCGGCCATGGCGGCCGGGGGGCGGCGGCTGGTCGTGAACATCAAGCGCCGCATCAGCGCCGAGGCTTCGTTGCTGGCCGCGCGCGAGGATCTGCTGAAGGCCAACCGGCGGCTCGAGCTGCTTGCGGCCGAAGACCAGCTCACCGGACTGGCCAACCGCCGCAGCTTCGACGAGGCGCTGACGCTGGAATGCCGCCGCGCCGCGCGCGAGGGCACGGCCGTTTCCCTGCTGCTGTTCGACCTGGACTACTTCAAGCGCTTCAACGACACCTACGGGCACGTGGCCGGCGACCAGTGCCTGAAGGCGGTTTCAGCGGTACTGAGCAACGGCGTCAAACGCCCGGGCGACCTGGTGGCGCGCTATGGCGGCGAGGAACTGGCAGTGATCCTGCCCAACACCGACCTGCAGGGCGCCCGCAGCGTCGCCGATCTGCTGCTCGAGCGCATCCGCGCCCTGAACATCCCGCACCGCGCCAGCCCCCATGGGCGCGTCACCTCCACCGTCGGCGCCGCGAGCCTGCAAGGCGCACGGGCGCAGGAAGGGGAGCGGCAACTGGTGGAAGCGGCCGACCTTGCGCTCTACAAGGCCAAGGAGAGCGGGCGCGATCGCGCGATGACCTGACCCGCGCGCCGCTTGGCGCGGAGCGGGCGTTGGGGAACGGGCAGCGGCCCGTGCCCGGTCAGCCCCGCCGCGGGCTGGCCACGCCCGCCTTCGCCGCCAGCAGGTGCCCCAGCGGCAGCGCGGTTTCCGACTTGATCTCGCGCAGCACGATGCTCGAGCGCACGTGCGTCACGCCCGGCAGGCTGAACAGCACCTCGTGCAGAAAGCGCTCGTAGTGCTTCATGTCGGGCACGGTCACGTTCAGGATGTAGTCGGCCGGCCCGGTGGCCGACACGCAGCGGATGATCTGCGGGCTCGCGGCCACCGCCTGCTCGAAGCGCTGCACCATCTCCTCGCTGTGCCGGTCGAGGTTCACCTCGGCCACGGCCGACACGTGCAGGCCCACCAGCTCGGGGTCGACCAGGGTGGTGTAGCCGCGGATCACGCCGGCGGCTTCCATGTCCTTGATGCGTTTCCAGCAGGGCGTGGGCGAGAGCCCCACGGCCTCGGAAATCTGCTGCACCGTCTGGCGGCCGTCATGCTGCAGCGCAGAAAGAATCTTGAGGCAATGCTCGTCAAGAGAAACAGAACCAACATTCATCGCGGTTTCCGAGAGGATTATTCTTCAAACAAGGGTCTGCGCCAGTGTATTGAAGAAACACTTCCTCGGGGTAGGGCAGAACAATTCGGGGCATGAACGCCCCACTTCCCACGGCCGCACTCAGACGGCCCGACTACCAGCTTTCCGACAACCTCTGGGCCGACGCCGGCTCGGTCTTCCTCACCGGCACGCAGGCGCTGATCCGCATCCTCGCGATGCAGGGCCAGCGCGACGCGGCGCGCGGCCTGCACACGCAGGGCTTCGTCAGCGGCTACCGCGGCTCGCCGCTGGGCATGGTCGACCAGGCGATCTGGAAGGCCGGCGAGCGCTTCAAGAAGACCGGCATCCGCTTCGTGCCGGCCGTGAACGAGGAACTGGCCGCCACGCAGGTGCTGGGCACGCAGCGCGTGGAGTCGGACCCCGAGCGCACCGTCGACGGCGTGTACGCCATGTGGTACGGCAAGGGCCCCGGCGTGGACCGCGCGGGCGACGCGCTCAAGCACGGCAACGCCTACGGCTCGTCGCCGCGCGGCGGCGTGCTGGTGGTGGCGGGCGACGACCACGGCTGCGTGTCGTCGTCGATGCCGCACCAGAGCGACCACGCCTTCATGGCCTGGCGCATGCCCGTGATGCAGCCGGCCAGCGTGGCCGAGTACCTGGAGTTCGGCCTGTACGGCTACGAGCTGTCGCGCTACTCGGGCGCCTGGGTCGGCATGGCGGCGCTGTCCGAAATCGTGGAGAGCGCGGGCACCGTGGACCTGGACGCCGTCAACGCGCGCGTCGCGGCCTGGGAAGACGCCGACGCCGTGCGCGCGGCCACCGGCCACCGCGCGCCGCCCGACGGCCTGCACTACCGCTGGCCCGACCTGCCGTCGCTGCGCATCGAGTCGCGGCTGGAGGACAAGCTCGCGGCCGTGGCCGCCTTCACCCAGCGCAACAGCATCGACCGCCACGTCATCGTGAGCTCGCACGCCAGGGTGGGCATCGTCACCTGCGGCAAGGCGCACCACGACCTGATGGAAGTGCTGCGCCGGCTCGAGCTCTCGCCCGAGCAGCTCGCGCGCGCCGGTGTGCGCCTGTACAAGGTGGGCCTGAGCTTTCCGCTGGAGCAGACGCGCCTCAAGGCCTTTGCGCAGGGGCTCGAAGAAATCCTCATCGTCGAGGAGAAGGGCGCGGTGGTCGAGTCGCAGCTGCGCGACATCTTCTACAACGCCCCCGCCGACGCACGCCCCGTGCTCGTGGGCAAGCACGACCGCGAGGGCCAGCCGCTGGTGTCGGCGCTGGGCGAGCTGCGCCCCTCGCGCCTCATCGAGCTGGTGGCGCACTGGCTGGCCGTGCACTTCCCCGACAACCGCGACCTGGGCGACCACCTGCAGCATGTGCGCGACTTCACGCCGCCCGAGCTGCTGGGCAACGCGAGCGACGCCGTCAAGCGCCTGCCGTACTTCTGCGCCGGCTGCCCGCACAACACCAGCACCAAGGTGCCCGAAGGCTCGACCGCGCGCGCCGGCATCGGCTGCCACTTCATGGCCAACTGGATGGACCGCAGCACCGCGGGCCTGATCCAGATGGGCGGCGAGGGCGTCGACTGGATCTCGCACGCCATGTTCACCAAGACGCCGCACGTGTTCCAGAACCTGGGCGACGGCACCTACTACCACTCGGGCTACCTCGCCATCCGCCAGGCCGTGGCGGCCAAGGCCACGCTGACCTACAAGATCCTGTTCAACGACGCGGTTGCCATGACCGGCGGCCAGCCGGTGGACGGCGTCATCAGCGTGGACGCCATTGCGCGCCAGGTGGAATCCGAAGGCGTCACCAAGGTGGTGGTGGTGAGCGACGCCATCGGCAAGTACGACGCCATCAGGAACCGCTTTCCGCAAGGCACCGAGTTCCACGACCGCGCCGCGCTCGACGACGTGCAGCGCCGCCTGCGCGAGATGGCCGGCGTGACCGTGCTCATCTACGAACAGACCTGCGCCGCCGAGAAACGCCGCCGCCGCAAGAAGGGCGAGCTGGCCGACCCGCCCAAGCGCCTGTACATCAACGAAGCCGTGTGCGAAGGCTGCGGCGACTGCACCGTGCAGAGCAACTGCGTGGCCGTGCTGCCGCAGGAAACGCCCATGGGCCGCAAGCGCAAGATCGACCAGACCAGCTGCAACAAGGACTACTCCTGCGCCAAGGGCTTCTGCCCCAGCTTCGTGGGCGTCACCGGCGGCAAGCTGCGCCGCAAGAGCGGCGCGCTGGCGGCCGGGCGCGACGCCTTCCTGCACCGCGTGGCCGCACTGCCGCACCCCGCGGCGCATGCCTGGACCGCCCCGTACGACCTGCTGGTGACCGGTGTGGGCGGCACCGGCGTGGTGACGGTGGGCGCCGTCATTGCGATGGCCGCGCACCTCGAAGGCAAGTCGGCCAGCGTGCTCGACTTCATGGGCTTCGCGCAGAAGGGCGGCTCGGTGCTGAGCTTCGTGCGCCTGGCCGATGCGCCCGAGCGGCTGAACCAGGTGCGCATCGACACCCAGCAGGCCGACGCCATCCTGGCCTGCGACGTGGTGGTGGGCGCCTCGCCCGACGCGCTGCAGACGGTGCGCCACGGCCGCACGCGCGTGCTGGCCAACGTGCACGAGATTCCCGTGGCCGAGTCGCTGCGCAACCCCGATGCCGACCTGCACGTCGACCTGCTGCTGGAGAAGATGCGCTTCGTCGCCGGCGAGGAACAGGTCGAGACCTTCGACGCGCAGAGCCTGGCCGAGGAGTTCCTGGGCGACACGCTGGCCTCGAACATCGTGGCCACCGGCTATGCATGGCAGCGCGGCCTGGTGCCCCTGAGCCTGGAGGCGCTGATGCACGCGATCGAACTCAACGGCGTGGCCGTGGCGGCCAACCAGTCGGCCTTCTCGCTGGGCCGCCTGGCCGCCGGCGATGCCGCGGCGCTCGACCAGTTGCGCGCCGCGCCGGCCGCGGCGCCGTCGCAGCAGGCCGACGATCGTCCGCTGGAAACGCTGATGGCCGATGCTCGCCTTCACCTCACCGGCTACCAGAACGCGGCGTGGGCGACGCGCTTCGAAACCCGCATTCGCGCGCTGCAGGCGGTCGAGTCCGCAGTGCCGGGCGGCGATGCGAGCCTGCCCTTCACACGCAACGCGGCGCGCAGCCTGCTGAAGCTCATGAGCTACAAGGACGAGTACGAGGTGGCGCGCCTGTACACCGACGGTGCGTTCCTGCAGAAGCTCAAGGACCAGTTCGAAGGCGACCTGAAGCTCGAGTTCCACATGGCACCGCCGCTGATTTCGCGCCCCGCGAATGGGCAGGCGCCCGCCAAGGTGCGCCTGGGCGCGTGGATGCTGCCGGCGATGAAGTGGCTGGCGCACGGCAAGCGGTTGCGCGGCACGGCGTTCGACCTGTTCGGCCACACCGAGGAGCGGCGCACCGAGCGCGAACTGATCTCGCATTTCGAAGGCCTGCTGCAGGGCATGTCGGGCGAGCTGACGGTCGACAACCAGTCGACCGCCGCGCGCGTGGCGGCCCTGCCGATGTCGGTGCGCGGCTTCGGGCACGTGAAGCTTGCGAACCTGGAATCGGCGCGCATTCGCGAGGCCGAGTTGCTGCACCGCTTCGCGCCGTTGCGCTATGCGAAGCCGGCCACCGCTGCTGCGGCGGCGGGGCAGATCCGGGGCATTGCGATCGTGGCCGGTACGAGCGTCTGAAGGGGCGGGGGCTTGTCCGAGGTGTCGGCTTGCCCCTGAAGCGCTCTCGAAGGTACTCTGGAGGTACGCGCAAGGAAGCCGATCGCGCAAGCGCTGAATTGCATCGTTGCTTCACATGTTCGGAGGATCCGGATGAGACGACCCGAAGACGTTCCCCAGGCGTTTCAGACCGCCTGGAACAGCCACGACATGGCGTCCCTTGGTGCCCTGTTCCATGACGACGCGACATTCGTGAACCGGTTCGGGCACTACGTGCGCGGCGTCGACGCCATCGTCGCCCTGCATGCCCCTATCCACTCGACCATCTACAGCGACTCCACGCTAGAGAACGAGCTGATCGACGTGACCGCCATCGACGACGACGCCGCAGTCACGCACTTCTGGAGCCGCCTCACGGCCGGTGCGGCTCACCCGGCAGGTCCGCACGCGGTCGACACGTTGATCCTTGCGGTACTGACGCGCCAGAGTGGCGAGTGGCGCATCAAGGCGCTCGAGAACGTCACCTTGACGGATCCTCGGACCGGAGAAACGGTCTTGAGGCAGCGGCCGGCCTGATCGCAGCTCAAGCAGCAAGCCACGCAGGAAATTGCAGAGGCCGCGGGATCTCAGGCCACCGCACACGACAAGCGCAGGTATCTGGCCGAAGCGAAGCCGGCTGCCGCATCACTGGAGCCGCAAGCGCTGTGCATCGGTTGTCCCGACGGTGCTCGAAGCAGCGCAGCAACGTCTTTCCGCCTTACACGTGCATCTTTCGCGTCGACGTCGAGCCAGCGGTCACAGGCGGTTCGAACACCGCGCGTCGACAGTCCTGACGCCTTCGTGTGCCGGGCTGTAGACAGCCTTTCACCGCTGCACCGCTTCACCACTTCACGCGAACGCCGAGCGAGCCGTTGATCGAGCTCTTGACCTTGGCGTCGCCACCCGATGACCAGAGCTTGCCGATTTCGCCGTAGAGGCTGGTCGACTGGCTCAGGGCCAGCGTGAAACCGCCGGCCAGCTCGGTGCTGGTGCTGCCGGTGGGTGCCGCGATGTCGGTCGTGGTCGCGCCATTCGCGAAGCGCGCGATGTCGGTGCCGCTCGAAGTCTTGTAGACATTGAAGCGGCCGTAAGGCTGCAGCGTGCCCATGCCGGTGTCGATCTGGCCCTTCACGCGAACACCTGCCCGCGCGATCCAGCCGCTGTCGGCTTGCGGTTGCGCAATGGCGCCGGCGATGGCCGAATTGTTCAAGTCCATGTGGTGATGGATCAGCTGCAGCTGCGGTTCGACAGTCCACCCGCTGCCGCCGATCGCGAAGGCTTGTCCCACCTCGATGGAGCCCAAGAGGCTGTTGCCCTTGCCGCCGATGCCCGTGCTGGCGAGCGGCTCGACCGTGTAGCGGTGGCGGCCGGACTGCACCACGGCGTCGGCGTAGAAGCCGCTGTCGCCGGTGTAGGTGCCGTACACGCCCACGTACTGGCTGCGAAGATCGTTGCGGCCGACGCCCAGGTTCTGCACGCCGCTGGCGAAGCCGCTGACGCGCGCATCGCCGTCGAGCTGGCCGACGTAGATGCCGGCGCGCCAGTGAGGCGTTGCGAGCAGGTCGGTGCCGGCCTGGACGCCCGTCAGGCGGCCCTTGCTCTTCGGCGACACGGCCCCGCCCTGCTGGATGTCGATGTCCGCCGAGAGCACGCGCGCCCAGGCACGACGGTCGGGCCCGGCCTGCAGGGTCGCCCCGCCCTTGACATCGTCGTCACCCACGCGCTTGCGCACATCCCCCAGCATCGCAAGGCTGCCCTGGCGCAGCTGGCTCGGCAGCGCTGCGTACAGCGAAGCCTCCGCGCGATAAGTGACCACCGGAACGCCCGGGGTGCCGGCCGTCCCGGGCACCCCGGGCGGCGTGGCCGCGTTGGTGCTCGAGCGCAGGAACCAGTTCTCGCCAGCGCCGCTGGCATCGGCCGCGTACAGCCGGTACTCGTACGCGCCGGCATCGACGTGGCCGCCTGCAAGCGCGAACGCGTCTTTCGTCGTTTGCGCCGTGGTGGTCGCGCCGCTCTGCGCGCTGATCACCTCGATGCCGTTGCCCACAGTGAGCGCGCCCAGGCCGCCGAGGTTCGCGACCTGCACGCTCGTCTTGCCGGTGGCCGTGCCGCCGTTGATCACCAGGCGGTCCGACGGACCCGTGCCGCTCAGCGCGGTGCCGAGCCGCAGCACGCCGTTGTTGCCGGCGTAGTTGCCGTTCACCGTGAGCGTGGCCCCCGCCGTCGCACCGGCCAGCGATACCGTGCCGCTGTTGGCGAGCGAGGCCACGCTCTGGCTCAGGCCCGCAAGGTCGAGCGTGGCACCCGAAGCCACGCTGTGCGCCGAAGCCGCGCTCAGCGTGTTCACGGCACCGGCCTTCAACGTGCCCTGCGCCACGTTCGTTGCCCCGGTGTAGGTGTTGGCACCCGACAGCGTCAGCGTGCCCGTGCCCTGCTTGGTGATGAAGCCGCCGCCGCTGATGCCGCCGCTCAGCGCGCCGTCGAAGGCGCCGGTGTCGATGACCGGGTCGTTCTGCCCTGTGAGCCTGATCGCGTTGGCGATGGTCACGTGGTCCGCGCTGAAGCCCAGCGTGGTGTCGTCGTCCATCGTCAGCGCGCCGGTGCCCAGGGCCTGGCTGTGGCCCACGTTCAGGCGCCCCTGCCGCAACGCCGTGCCGCCGGTGTAGCTGTTGGCGCCCGAGAGCGTGAGCGTGCCGCTGCCGACCTTGACGATCGCGCCGCCGGTGCCCGCGCCGGGTTGGGCGAACTGGCTGCCCTTGTCGCCGACGGTGCCGGCAATCACGTCGTTGCCGTTCGCGCGCCCGAGCGTGAGTTGCGTGGCGCCCAGCACCACGGCGCCCGCGCCGGAAAGCGCGCCCACCTCGAAGCCGCCCTTGGCGGTCACGCCCGACACGTCGAGCGTGCCGCCCTGGGCATTGGCGATGGTGGCCTTGGCGGCCGACGCGGTGTCCGCGAAGTACACGGTGCCGCCGCTCAGGTTGTCGATCTTCGCGCTGCCCGCGGATGCCGCGTTCGTGAAACCCACCAGGCTCTTGTCGCCGTTGACGATGGTCGCGCTGCCCGCGCTGCTGCCTTGCAGAAAATTCACACTGCCGCCGAGGTTGGCGACAGTGGCGCCGGCCGCGGTGCTTGTATCGCCGAACGACAGCGAGTTTGCGTCCGCCGCCTGCCAACCCGCACCGTTGACCGCGAGCTTCGCGGTGCCTGCGGTCGAAGCGCCAGCGAACGCCAGAAGGTTGCCGCCGTCGGTGCCGCCCGCGCGGCCGACCGTGTAGCTGTTGGCGCCCGCGTCGGCCGCGTTCGCGAACACCAGCCGGGTGCCGTTGCCTTGCTGCTGCACCGGGCCCGTGCCCAGTGTGCCGCCGGTGCCCACAGAAATGGTGGCGCCGCCTTGCAGGACGGTGCCGCCGATGTAGTCGTTGGGCGTGGCCACCGCCAGCGTGCCGCCCTTGCCCGTGACCGTGAGCGCACCCGGCCCCGTGATGCCGCCGACCGCGCCGAACACGCTGCCCGCCACGTCCAGCATGCCGCCGGAAATGCCCAGCGTGATCGCCCGGTTCGACGTGACCGGCCCCGCCGCGCCCGCGATGCGCAACGCGCCGCCGTCCAGCGTGAGCCCGCCGCTGGCCGCGCCCAGGTTGGTGTCGGCGCTGATCTGCAGCACGCCGCCGTGCACCGTGGTTCCGCCCGTGTAGTCGTTGGCGCCGCCCAGCACCAGCGTGCCCCCGTCTTCCTTCGCGATGCCGCCCGCGCCGGTGATCTTCGAGCTGATGGTGGCCGTCATGCCCGCGCTGGCGGCGGTGCCGTCGCCCACGCGCAGGTTGGTGCCGGCCGTGGTGATGGTGAGCGGGCCGCCCGCCACCGTGTAGCCGTCGATTGCGAATTGCGCGCCGCCGATGCGCACCGCGCCGCCCGCGCCCTTGTTGTCGACGGTGACGGTGCCGGCGGTGCCGCCGAAGACGGCGAAGCCGCCCTGCGCCCAGGGCGCGTTGGCGCTGCCGGCCACGTCGGTCCAGCCGTCCGCGGGCGTGCCGGCGCGCCAGGTGCCGCTGCCGCCGCTGACCTTGCTGTCGTTGTAGTTGGCGCTGTTCCCGCCGTCCCACATGTTCAGCACGAGGCCCGAGGTGTTGATCAGGTTCACCTGGTTCGCCACGCTGGTCTGCAGCACCAGGTTGCTCGCGGCCACCGGCGCCGTGCCGATGGCGATGCCGTTGTCGGTCAGCGTGCCGGTGTAGTTGATGAGGCGGTACAGCCCCGCGCCGAACACCCCGCCCGCCGACTGCGTGACATTGACCGAACCGCCCAGCACCAGGTTGCCGTCGACGTTGAGCAGGTCGTTCAGCGGCCCGCCCGCCATGCCCGCCTGGCCCAGGTCGAAATCGATGTTCGAGCCCGCGGCCAGCGTGAGCGCGCCGGTGCGCATGGCGCTCACGCCGTTGCCCACCGACAGCCGCGCGCCGCCGGCGATGGCGACCGGGCCGGCGATGCTGCCGCTGCCCGTGAGTTGCGCGCCCGAATTGACCTGCACGGCACTGGCGCCCGTGGCGCTGCCCGCCGTGTTCATGACCGACAGCGTGCCGCTGTTGACGGTGGTGCCGCCGGTGTAGAGGCTGCCCTGCGTCAGCACCAGCGCGCTGGCGCCGTTCTTCACCAGCGGCCCCGTGCCCGTCAGCTTGCCGCCCAACGCCAGCACCTCGTTGGACGCCAGCGTGAGCGTGGCGTTCAGCACCATGTCGTTGGCCAGGGAGAGCGCCGTGCTCCCGTCGAGCGTGGCCGCGCCGCCCACCGTGAGCGCGCCGCTGCCCAGCGCCACGTTGCTGCCCAGCCGCAGCGTGCCGGCGTTCAGCGTGGTGCCGCCCTGGAAGCTGCTGGCCGCGCCCATGAGCGACAGCACGCCCGCGCCGTCCTTCACCAGTGCGCCGCCGCCGGTCACGTCGCCGGCCAGCGTGAGCGCCGAGGCGTTGGCGAGCGAGAGCCGGCTGCCCGCGTTCAGGGTCACGTCGTTGGCCAGCGTCATCGCGCCCGGGGTGCCCAGCGCCACGTTGCCGCCTATGGTCAGCGCACCCGTGCCGAGCGCATTGGCCGCCGCGACGTCCACGCGGCCCGCGTTGGCCGTGAGCCCGCCGCTGAAGCCGCTGTTGTTGCCGTCGAGTGCGAGCGTGCCGGTGCCGTTCTTGACCAACGTGCCCGACCCTGTGACGGTGCTGGCCAGCACCGTGTCGTTGGCCGTGCCGAAGGTCAACCGCTTCGCGCCCAGCGCCAGGCCGGAGCCGGCCACGCCTTGCAGGTCGCCGACGGTCTGTGCGCCGCCCGCACCGATGTCGAAGCTCGCGCCTGCCGCGGCGATGTTGACCGCCGTGGTCAGGGCCAGGTTGCCACCCGCGCCCAGGGCCAGCGTGCCCGCATGGATGGTGGCGGTGACCGGGGCCAGCGGCCTGTCGATCGTCCAGGTGCCGCTGCCGGCCTTGACCAGGTCGCCGCCGAAGGTGGTTGCGCCCGTGACCGCGTCCGAATAGGCCTGGCTGCCGGTCCCGTCCAGCGTGAGCGTGGACCCGGGCACGGAACCGATGCTCAGGTAGCCGGCAATCTGCCCGCCGCTGTGCAAGGTCACCTGGTTCGCCTTGCCGGTGTTCAGGTTCACGCCGCCGTTGATCTGCCCGGCGTTGCTGATGTTCGACGTGCCGCCTTGCACCACGATGCCGATGCTGCCGGAAATCGTCGAGCCGGCCGTGTTCGTCACGTTCGCGTTCCCGATGATTGCCAGCCCCAGGTCGTTGGTCGAAACGATGGAACTGCCGCCGCTGTTCAAGACCGTGCCCCCGGCGAAGAAGACCGCGGCGTAGCCGGACGCCCGGACCGATCCGCCCAGCGTGTTGTTGAGCGTGCTCGTCGCCGTCTGGGTCTGTATGCCGCGGTCGACGCCGAGGATGCTGCCGCCGCTGTTGTTGACCGTGCCTCCGGTGTCCAGGGGCATCGCCAGGTGGCCGTAGACGGTGCCGCTGTTGTTGACGGTGGCCGTTCCCGCCGCGCCTTGCACGCCGTAGCCGATGCCGGGCACGCCGACGGTGCCCGCGTTGGTCAGCACCCCGCCGTTGTTGACGATGACATGGCCGGTCACCGCCCCGGAGGCCAGTTGCAGCGTGGCGTTGTTTCCCTTGGTGTCGTCCACCGTCGTGGAGGCGTTGACCAGGCCGTTGCCCGTGGCCAGCATCGTGCCGCCCGCCACCGCCGCCGCCTGGAGGCCGGGGTTGTCGCCGGTCACGCGCGTGATGCCCGTGCCGTCCTGGATGAGGCGGGCGGCGCCGGCGATGACGCCCGACAGCGTGAGGTCGCGGGCGCCCCGCACCGTCAGCCTGCCCGGCAGGCTCACCGCGTTGGTCAGCACGATGCCGTCCGCGGTCGGCTCGATGGCGCCGCCGCCGCCGATCAGGTTCGCCGCGCCGAAGGCCGTGGCGGCGCTGAACTGGGCCAGGCCGCCCGAGAACTTGAAATCGGCGGTGGCGGGGGTGGCCGCGCCGCTCAGTGCCCAGGTGCCGCCGGTCACGGCGACGTGCTGGAAGTTGAGGTACTTGTCCATCGCCAGCGCGCCGGTGCCGGTAGCGGTCGCGTCGCCGCCGTCGGCGGCGTTCTGCAGGCGCAGCGTGTTGTTGCCCGCGGCCCCGCCGTCGACGAAGCCGGTCGGCGCAAAGGCCAGGTCCATGCCGGCGACGGCCAGTTGCGGCGCACCCGCGCTGTCGCCCATGTCCACCACCGAGCCGGTGACGGCGGCAAAGGTGTTGCTCACCCCGCCGCCCATCGACAGGCTCCCGTGCAGCGTGCCGGCATTGACAAAGGTGTTGCCGGCGCCGCCGTCGAAGCCGATGCGGCCGACCACGATGCCGGTGCTGGTGTTGGTGAAGCTGATCACGCCCTTGCCGTAGACGGCGATCACCGGCGCGTCGGCGGACGAGGTGGCAGGAGGCGCACCTGCGATCAGCCCGGTATCGATCAGCCCTGCATTGGTGATCTGGCTCGCGCCCGCGTTCTGCATGTCCACCGCGACGCCGTCGAGACCGCCCAGCGGGGTGCCGAACGGGCCGCGGCCGCCACGGATGGTGCCGTCGTTGAAGATCGTGCGGTTCGACGCGCTGGCGCTGCCCATCTGCACGCCGATGCTCGAGCCGCTCGGCGGCCCCATCAGCCCCACGTCGATCGTTCCGGAATTGTTGAGCCGCACGTTGTCGCCAGACAGGAACATCGCGGTGCCGCCCGCCCCCAACAGCACGCCGACCGTGGCCCCGCTGTTGACATTGACGGTCTGGTTGTCGAGCGCGGAAGAATACGAAGGTGACAGGAGATTGGCCGGGCCGACGCAGTTCACCACGCCCCCCACGGGGAGGCAGACGGCCCACGAAGGCGGCGCCACCGCGCACAGGCCCGCCGTCAGAACAAGGGCGGCCGTGTTGCGCGCACCCGATGTTGCGGCGCGGCCGCTGCTGCGCTTGCCACGCGCACGCGTGATTTCAGAAGCGGCGACCCAGGCGCCGAGCGTGGCATTCCAGACGGACGTGAAGGTGATGTTCATGCCCCTGCAAGCGGCAACATGCGTGCCGTTGCGTGAACCTTCACAACGGCACGGCGCGCCTAGCCCTAAAGGGTTCATTCGTCCGAAAAGCGAGCACCTTCGAATTCGTCTTTAAGCGCCGTGTCGGCGGATGGCGGTGGCGTGTTACGTGACGGCACACGGGTTGCACGACGTAACGCCCGGCGGGCGCGAGGTGTGCCACACCAAGCAGGGAAGGGTTGCGATGCATCGCATGGGTTGTGCGCCGGTTGTGTCTTCACCTTCGCAGTCATGGGAATGCCTGCCGAAGCTGCACGCCAGAGCGCTGTGTCCGACGACTATCATCGCCACGAACAAAATTCCCGGGAACCGATTGCGAGCGTTGGCGCCGCAGCGTGCGCCGGCTCGCAGTGATTGGAAGAGGACACATGACCAAAGATCGCCATTCCGATGATTTCAAGCGCCAGCTGGTGGACGAAGCGCTCAACCGCACGCCGACCGGAGGTTTCCCCGAGCTGGAGAAACGGCACGGATTGAAGCCCGGCACGCTGTTCGACTGGGTCGAGACCTACGGTCCGCCGAGTCCCCCCGCACCGTTCTCGGCACTGCATTTCTGGATCGGCACGACGACGATGTCCGAAGCGGATTTCGGCGCCTACTTCGATGCTGCGGACGACTACTGGTCGCACGAAGTCGAGGACATCGAGGACTCCGATGTCGATCTGACCGGCTGCGGCTTCTGCGTCGACATGGGAATGCGTTTTCTCTACGACGAAGACCTGCTGCTCGTCATTCGGCTGGACGCACCGGTTGCCGTCAGAGAGCTGGTGGAGATGAGCACGCTGGAATCGGAAGAGTCCGTGCAGGCGATCGTCGCGGCCTGTGCCAGCCAGCGCATCCACACTGCGAACGCGATGTTCGCCTACGCGGATCCGACCGAGCCCGTCGAGAACGCAGCAAGGCTGTACAACGGCGTGCCCTATATCGGCCTCTTCCAGAGCAAGGACGCGAAGAAGTGACGAATTTCGATTTCGAGGCACTGCTGGGGCTGCAGCTGAAAGACGACAAGGTCATCGAGCTGTTGGAACTGCGGGACATGCAAGTCGTCTACGACTTCGACCGGACGCACGAGAACCTCGAGGACGTGTATTGGGCCGCAGCCCCCAAGTCCGGCTTTCAGTTTCGATTCGACCAGGAGCAGAAGCTGGACGTCGTTTTTCTCTACATCGCAGCCAGCGAGGGCTTCGAGCCGGTCGCGCGCGATGAGGTGGCCATTCCCCTGTTCGAAACCTTCGACGAGGCCAGGCAGGCACTCACGCAGGCGGGCATTTCGCTGAAAGAAAGCCCGGATGAAAAATGGTGGATCAAAGGCGATTTCGGGGCCAACACACGGCACTACGAATTCCGGAAGGACACGCTCTTCCGTGTCACGTTGAGCAGCAAAGCGGCTTAGCTCGCAAGCCTTCCCACGCAGGCAAGAGCCCGGACATTTTCACGAAGCCGGCTTGTAGACTCGTCGGTCCGGCGCGAGCACGCCACCTCCATCGAGTACGACATTCATGACACAGCAGGTGCTGTCGCCCGGCGATGTGCTGGGCTTTCCGATCGAGCGCATCGGCCGTTTTGGTGCCTGCCAGGTCGTGGCAAAAAATGCCGCGAATGACCAGGTCACCGTGACGCTGCTCGATTGGGTCGGCGAAGCAATGCCGACGCTGAACGACGTGGCCGATGTGCCGCGGCTCGTGAAGAGCTTCATGTTCTGGCAGCCACGCGAGATCGTCGACAACGTGCCGCTGCCAGCGCCGTCTAAGTACCGTGCAATCGGCACGCTGCCGGTACGCGGGAGCACGGAGTCCAACAGCCATGGCGGCTGGAATTTCGACGACATCGTCGCTCGGCAGCACCGTTGGAATACCTTGCCCGCCGAGCTGACCGCCGCGTTCAAGGCAAGCCTCGACACCGCGCAGACCGCCGTGATTCCTGGCCTGGAGTGCACCCGCAGCGGCGAGCCCATGCAAACGCGTCTTGCCGCCGCACGCAGCTTCCGCGACGACGGCGGCTACCGCATCGCCGACGAGTTCCGCATGGCGTCGCTGTGCGCGTGGCCCGCGCTGTACCAGGTGTTTCTGCAGCGCTGGCGCGACGACCTGGTGCCGTTCCTGGAGTCGGCCTCGCTGGTGTCGGAGCTGTCGCTTGTCGGGCATGGGCAACGCGAGATCGACCTTTCGCGCACGCATATCGACCGGCTTGTCATCGACATCGGCGGTCTCGAGCGGCTGGTGCTTCCGCAAAGCCTCAGCATGCTGATCGTGCACGGCAAAAGCGGGACCAACAGCTGCGCCTCCGTCGATGAGCTGGTGGACGTGCCCAGTGCAGAGACCGCCGATGCGATCGCGCTCACGCACGTCGTGGCCGAGCAGAACGGCCGCTGGATCTCGGTGCAGGCCCATGGCGCGGTGCCGCCCTTGCATGGACTCGACCAAGCGCGGGGGCTGCGCCTGGACGCGGTGAGCAAACTCGACCTCTGTGACGTGGCCGACAGCTTTCTCAACATCGAGTACCTGCATCTGCTCGGCGCCCCTGGCGAGTTGACTGAACTGGCGGCGCTGGCGGAATTGCCGAAGCTCGAGGCGCTGTGGCTGTGCGACCTGTTCGGCTACGGCCCGGAAGACTTTCCAGCGCCCGACGCGTTCCCGGCCCTGACGAGCCTGAGCCTGGACAGCGTGCCTGCCGAGGTTGCGGCCGGCGTGCGCAAGGCGTTCAAGAAAACGCCGCGCGTTGCGCTGTCGGTGCGCAAGCCGCGGTCGCCCGAATGGCTTTCGGAGAACCTGGAAAACCCGCTGCGCCATTGGGATGGCCGAGAGGGCATTCCGGCTGCCGCGGTCAAGAAGACGCGCGCGGCCTTCGTGTCCGCGTTGCGGCAGGTGCGGGAGGCCGATGCAACGCGAACCGACGAAGCGGCATACACCGCCCGCGTTACACAGGCAGCCGCGGACTTTCTCGCGGTGGTCGGCGGGCTGAACGGCAAGCACGGCTTTCTCTACACGCTGGAGCGCGACGAGGTGGTCGATGCGGTGAACATGCTCACGGTGCGGCTTTCTCACGAGGCACGAGCGGCGCAGGATCTCGAAGAGGCGTTGGACGATTGAGCCGTGCGGTGCCTTCAACGAGGTGAGCTCGGTCAACGCGAATGTCGAGACGCGCGACTGACAAGGGGCAGATATCGATCGCGACGTTTGGTCCAGTGCACGGGCCGCGCGAAGAACAACTCCGAGGTTGTGGGCGGCTCTGGAAGTTGCACTGGGAAGTGAGCCGCGGCCCACATTGGCTTGAGTCCATGACCACTCTCGCACAGATCGAGAGACCGCTTCGCAGCGCACGCCAGCTAAAGTTGCCGGCCAGAAACCGACTTTCTACTTCGCCTTTCACCCAGCCAATGAGATCTTTCCATGCATAAAGTGTCCCGCCTGCGAGCTCTCGTGTTCGGCCTCTTTGCGTTGACCACCCTGCACGTTTCGGCCGGGCAGGACAGCAATCTGGAGGACGGGCTCGCCAATGCGTTGCGCCTGAAAAGCGGCTCTGCCCAAAGAACCGGAACATCCGGAAAGGCCATCCAGGCCTACATGCATGCCGGGCTGATCGGCAAGAAGCCGACTCAGCGCATCGACTACACCGACTACTATCTGCTTCGCAAACCCGCGGGCTTCATGGGCCACGAGTTGGTGGTCATCGAGGAAGAGTACATGGCCCAGTATGTGGGGTGCTGCGTCAGTCCGGGTGCGGGCGTGTCGGTGAAAGTGAAGGGCCGCACAGACAACCTGGAGGCCTTTGCGCGCCAGAACAAATGCACCTTCACCGACAAGGTCGACCTTCAACGGACGCTTCGCGACGTGAGCGTCAAGGTTGCATTGCCCGCGGCCAGGTATGCGACCTTGAGTTGCCGAGAGCGGGATGCCGAGCGTTGATGCTGGAAAGAGAATGATCTCTTTTTCTTCAGCAGCGGCGCGATGCCGCCAGAGGAAGCCAGTCGCCGCGATGGCGTCGATGAGGTGTGCAAACAGCAGGCCCGGGTCGATGGCACTCCAGCGCAGTCACCGCGCATTGAATGAACCCAGAGGTTCGATCGAGCAAGGTGGTCTTGCCTCGCTGCTTCGTGAGAACGCGTTTCCGCGCCAGGCTGCATTCAGGCCAACCAGACGCGTGTCTGGCCCTTGCGAGTCAGTGTGAAGGCAAGCGCTGGCCCTGTACCGGGCCTTCATTCAGACGTTCATGAAGTGAACTGCCTGGACGCGCAGGCTGCTGCCTTGCGTTGTTCGGTTGGGCGCACGTGTGAATCCGCTGCCGCAGGCTGCCTTTCGCCAACCAAACCAATATCTGCTCATGACCAACTACGTTCTTGCCCTCGATCTCGAAGGAACCTTGATCTCGAATGCGATGAGCCAAATTCCCCGCCCGGGTCTGGCAGATTTCCTGACTCGTTGCGCCGAGATTTTTCCTCGCATCGTCATGTTCACCACCGTCAAGGAAGATCGATTCAGAACGATCGCGCGCTTGCTGGTGGATGAAGGGGTCGCACCCGATTGGTTTTCGGATGTCGAATACATCACTTGGCACGGGGAGACAAAGGACCTTCGGTTTGTCCCCGGTGTGCCTCCGCACCAGGTGTTGCTGGTGGACGACTTTGAGAAATACGTACATCCGGGACAGGAAGCGCAATGGCTGCAGATCGAGTACTTCGACTATCCCTACAGTTCGACAGATAACGGGCTTGCCAAGATGCTTCAAGTCCTGGAGGCGCGTGCTTGACTTATGGCCGTGTGAAAGTTCTGAGGCGCTGAACGCGTTTGCCTTGTTTGGAAAATCAAGGGCTCGAGCTGTACGTCCGATTCGGCCCATTCTTGATGCTTGCGTGACTGGCAAAGCCTTCGCGGCTTGCCTTTGGCGCGGCTCGGCCATCTTGCTTTCCCTCTGAAGCTGCACGCAAACAAGTGCTAAAACGATGTCCATGTTCACCATCAACACCATGCTTGCCTACGTCGCCGCCTGCCTGCTTGTTGTCGTGTCGCCGGGACCGGACAACATTCTCGCGGTCAGCCGCGGGCTGAGCCAGGGGCGCGCGGCCGCTGCGCTCACTTCCATCGGCGCGGGGCTCGGCATCATGTTCCATACATTGGCCGCCACGGTGGGCCTGTCGCTGATCATCCAGAATTCGCCAGGCGCCTTCTGGGTGGTGAAAGCCGTCGGCGCGCTCTACCTGCTGTGGCTCGGCTACAAGGCGCTGGCATCGGGCAACCTGATCTCGTTCGCACCCACCGCGAAGTTGTCGCTGAGCCGCGTGTTCCTTACAGGCGTGATGTCCAACGTGTTGAACCCCAAGCCTGGCCTGTTCGTGCTGGCCTTCCTGCCGCAGTTCGTGGACGCGGCGAGAGGGTCGGTGCAAATCCAGATGCTGGTCTATGGTGCGATCTTCGCGGTGCTCACCGCGCTGATCTTCACGGCGATGGGCAGCTTTGCCTCGAAGCTCGCAGGCTGGTTGTCTTCTCGTCCTCGGGTCATCAAGGGAATGAACGTCGGCGCTGGGCTGACGTTCATTGCCGCCGGGCTGTCGGTGCTGACGCTCAAGAACCGGGCGTAGCTTCGCGCCTTGCTGAAGCATGGCCGGGAGGTGTCCTCCGTTGCAGACAGTCAGGTCGCTGCATCTGTCCGGCGATGGTGGAGGCGAACATCGTTAAAGCGGATCTTGTTGGCACCCATGTCAGTAGCTCTTCGGTTGGGAGCGAGAGGATAGCGTAGCCAACGCAGAGGCACTCGATTCCTTGCTTCGCTTCTCTCAGCAGCTTCGTTGTGAGCGATCCGCTGGGAGGATCTCGATCGCGGTGGTTGGTTTTGCGCGAGAGGCGCTTCGGATGTTCAGATAGCTGCGGCCCGAGTTAGTCGATTCAAACCAGGCTAGCAATCGATTTCTGCCGTCATTGTCAGGTATGAAGAGCGACTTTCGTGCCCATGCAGACAACATCAACCCCATCGAAGCAGCAACGAGATCCTGGGCATCTTGGTATGCCGCGTTCGGATCGAGTCCGCCGAATATCATTGCCGGTAACACTGTGGCCACCCGGCGCTGTCAATAGGGACGCCCACGCCAGATGGCAGTTGCAATGACGCATTCACCGGCTCAGGACGAGATGACTGGACTCAAGGCAACGGGATCACCATCATGGAGCTCTTCCTGCCTCATCGGGATCGACGCCCCCCTCCACTAACTCCTCTTGGCAGGCGGGCCAGCTTTCTGGCAGTCGACTTGCGTCCGGCTTGCCGTCTTCTCTGACCGACCGCTAAACCGTTCGCGGTCACGACGCTGAGCGTTGCTCCAGCCATAAACAATGTTCGTCGCGGCCGGGCGACTCTGCGCACAGTAGGTTCGGTGAACCTGGCTTTTCAATGGGCCTAGACCTGCTCGCTCGACAGGGAAAGTGCTTGTGCTGAAGTGATCGGCAGCGTGCTGTGTGCACGCCGGCTGTTTGGGTCAGTTTCTTTGGTCCTGTGGTTTGAGTACGATTGAATGCCTAGTAACTCTTTGAAAGACTCCGTATGAAGTTGAAAAATTTGAAGTCCGTCTTCCTGCTGTCACTTGCTTTTTGTTCGAGCGCGGCCATGGCGGACAACCGCTGGTACATGGTGACCGCGCAGTGCTTGGGACCTCAGGGTTATGACGGGAAGATTATCGAATTCATCGCCATCACCGAGGGCAATGGCAAGGAGGATTCCAAGGACAACGCGCGCTTCGCGTTCTCCCGCGCGATCGAGGCGGGCCCCTCCACCAAGGAGTGCCAAAAGAAGGAGATCGACACCAGAGACGCGGCAGCGGCTTACGTGGGTGAGTCGCGCTCCGAAGCCCAGGGCTACCTGGACAAGAAGTTGGCGAAGGACGCCGCCGCGGGTCAGATGATCAACATCGTTATGAATTACGACGCGATGAAGAACGCGGAGGCTGCCACTGAGCAACGTCGTGTGGATGCGGTCAATAAAGGCTTCAAGGACAAAAAGGACGCGGCAAATGCCGAGGCCGCTGCGGGGGCAGCCAAAGGCGCTGCCAAGAAAGAGAAGCATGACGCCTACTGCAAGGCCGAGGGCTCCGCCAAGGGCGATTGCAGCTGCCCGCTGCCCAAAGGTACCAAGGTCTGCTCGCGCTAAGTCGGCGAGCGGTGCATGAAACAGGCTCGCTCGCGCGATTCTTTTTTCATGCTCTCAATTTCGATCATTGACTGGCAGAGCCGAACGAGCCCACGGATCGAGCGCTGAGATCACCGGTGGTTGCTTTGGCTTTTTTAGATGTTGGTCCCGAGCCTGAAAAACGCCAGGATGCGAAAAGAATGGGAATTCCAACCGCACGGATCCAAGGGTCGAAGTGGCTGCCCGGCCACGACAAGGCCGCGGCAGACCGCGCCCTATGTTCCCGCCGCGGAATGGAGGTCGTCATGGCAGCAATGACCTTCATAGCATCCGGCCGCTGGCAGGTTTGCCAGCGGCCGCTGTTCTGCATGGCAGACATTCAGGAGAGAACGTCGATTGTCTCCAAAGGGCCCTGTGCTGCCAACTAGGCAGCGGCTACAGTCGGCCATACCCGGACATTCAAGACCTCACTTCATGCGAAACACGTCGAACAGGGTGACGCAGGCGCTCCGCACATGGCTTGAAAAAGCAGGCTATGTTCTTGCCGGCGTTGGTATCGTATTGTTGCTACTGGTTGGCGTTGTGCTGCCATTCAATCTTTTCGGTGGACAGCATCATTACTACCGCGTGGCGCCGGCCGAGAACGGTTGGATCATGGCCGCAGCGCTCACTGCGCTCGGAGCACTGCTGGTGGTGATTGGACGAGCGCTACGCACCACGAACCGATGACGACTGCCGGCCAGAACCGGTCACTCACCGCTGCGGCAAGATTTGCAGGAAGTCGACTTACAACACGATAGAGGACCGATGAAAACAGAGCCGAAAGCTGCTTCGCCATTACAGGCAGAGAAGGACTTCCGAGCATTCCTACGGAAGCACGGCCTGCTGCTCAAGTCCTTAAAGCTATGCGACGCGTGGCCTGCGGTACTGGAATATCACCGCGAGTCGATTGATAAATACTCGGTTTTGACCCCTGAAGGCGAAGGAGTCACATTCGATGCGCATCTTGGGACGGCAGATAGGGGCGTTCGTTTTGAAGTCGCGATCAATCGCCTTTTTCGCCTCCTGCCAGAAGATGCGTCGGCAGGCCGGTGGCCCGCTCTACGACTGTCTCTGCGCTTGCAGTACACGCTGGATATGACGGGAATTCAGTATTTAAACCGACACCAAACCTATGGGGTCGGTCAGGCGTTTGTGAGTTGGTCGGATACCTCACTCAATGAGTTCGTGCAACAGGTGGAAGCGAGTGACGCATTCCTGACCTTTCGTCAGGCCGCGCCGATTGAAGTCCGGCTTTCGGCCGATCCGTGTAGCTACTCACGGCTGGAACCCACACCCGATCCGACGCGGGGGCTTTGGTGGGGTGTTTTCGGAACGTGAGGATGCCATTCTCTGCCGCAATGGGGACGATTGCTGTGAGGCTCTCCTCCATTACAGTTATCGGCCAGGAACGGTCATTCCAAGCAGGAGTCCAATCGCGTGAAACGAATCGTGTTGCTGACGGTTGCAGAGCGCTTCCAGCTCTCCGGCATCGGCCTAACCTTGGCGCCGGATTTCCCTGTGCAAGATGGCTGGAAGAACCTATCGGAAAAGGTCCTTGTTGTCGCGCCTGGCGGAAGCGAATTCAAGGCTCAAGCCCAGCTCAACATGGCGCACTTCAACTTCGGCAACACCCCGACGTCTGCACAGCGGGAACGGACCTGGCGCGTCGTCGTATCGCTTGTCGACGTTGAGAAGGCCAATGTGCCCATTGGCAGCCAGATTCTGGTGTCGCCCGAAACGCATCGTGCGGTGCTGGGAGGCGGTGCCTTAGATTCCGATGCGGTGTAGCGCCGCCTTCGGCCACTTTCGGACCTTCCAATCTCCCGCCCGCTGAACTAAAACATAACTGGCATGTCGATAGAGGAAATCCTTCAGTTCAGAATTCTCCCTTTCGGAAGCTTCTTGATCCCGGTTACTGTCGTTGCGCTTTGGCGCCTCCGAAAGCGCGTGACGTGGCAGGCTATTTTCTTCGTCACCACAATGGGCATTGTCGGCGGCGCCACGCTGGTAGGGGCCCTACGAGCTCTTCTGTTCCTTCCCTTTGGCTTTGCCTGCCTTGACTGTGGGCTCCTAAGCGCATGGTGGTACTCGGACGCCATCACCTTTGTCCAAGGCTTCGGTATCACGTCCGCTTTGACACTGCTGGTGCACTGGCTAGTACTCAGGTCTCGACACTGACTTTCTGCCCGCTTCGGAGCTCGACGTATGGCCGCTTTGGGCCCTTTGCGACCGGCTACAGTCGGCCATAACCAGACATTCGCAGCGCATCTCTAATTCCTGAACATGCAGCTGAAGCACCTCACCATCGACCGCATTGAACGGCCTTCTGCAGACGACGAAGAGGCCGATGTAACGCTCTCCAGCGAACAGAGCACGGTGGTCGCCTTCTGCCACCCATGCGCTTATGTCGCCGGCCAGCTCGTCCCGAATCTGCTGCGCCCTTCCGGGGTTACCGAGCTGCGCGCTCCATATCTTGAGGATTGGCCTGCAGACGAAAAGATTCGGCTCAGCGCTGAGCGACTTGAGCAGTACGGGCAGTACGGGCAGTACGGGCAGTTCGGATACCGCGGATGCGGCAGAGTTGTCGACCGAACCGCTGGGCTTGTCAGAGTTTTCGGTTTCGTCCTCGATTTCGGTGACCTACCGGCTGCGGATGTAGTCGAGTTTCAGTTCGACCGACTCGACCTGTGGTGAACAGCCGAAGGCTACGCTGCGGTGTACGGGAAAGGCTACAGCCGCCAATTGCAGACGTTTGAAGACATCTTCTAGGTCGGTCCCAAAGCCTCACACCCGGCCCTTGCGGCTTGGTCCGAAGTGAGGTCACGCACCGTCGCCGCATTCAACAATCGCTGTAGTTCAGCGACATCCAAGCTGGTTGCAAAGATGCGAGCATCTGCATCGAGACGCGGATTTTTTTGAAACGCGACAGAAACGCGTTGCTCCACTCCATCGAAAACCTTCGTTTGGACGAACACCGCAGGTTCATTGGCCCACCAACCGCTCATTTGCATTTCAGGGACCATCTGCCCGCCCGGATATGCGGGCATTGGCTTCCACCAAGAAAATGCCACGATGCGTCCTCGCTCGTCCGTCCAGGTGCAATGAGTCTCGACAGTTGCTACAGAGGTCCCTGGGAAGGGGGTATGTTCGACCTTCTGATCTACCAGCTGATAGCTTGAAGGAAGCAGCAGGATGTAGGCCGCCGCGGTCCATGAAATCAAGTCCATTGATGGGCCCAGAGAATTGAAGAAGTTTGGCAACCCACTATAGCCTTGCTCTGTTACCAATCTAGAAGCTGCGCCAGCTCACCCAGAAGCAGCTTTGTCTTTGTACTTGAGTACAACGTCCACTTCGCAGCATGAGCGGAGACCACTTTGGGCCCGTTGCACCGGGCCTGTGACAGGCTACAGTCGGCCAAAACCGGTCACTCAGTCATCCCGCAACATCACAACAGGAGCAAGCGTGGTCTTCCTTGCAATCACCCCTAGCGGTCTGAAAGATGCACTGCGGGAGGCCGCAGGTTCGGGCACTGCGATTTGGTGTGGTGCTGATGCAGTCTCCGAGCAGGACTTCGCCGGGCTGAAGGGGAAAGGCCTAACGCGCTTCTCGTATGCACTTGGAGCGCGAGAACAGCCGGTCCTGGAGGACGCGCTCGATACCATCGGCCAGCACCACCCCGACGAGATTGTTTGGGTTGAAGCCGCCGCCTCTGCGATTTGACCGAACCCGGCCACAACCGGGCAGTCCACCATTCCCGCCCAAATCACACCAGGAGAAAGCGTGGTATTCCTTGTAATTTCCTGCAGTTTGACGGACGCGTTGCGGGCAGCGACGAATTTAGCCGCAACGATTTGTGCGGAACAGATGCTGCCTCGGGGCGTAAGGGGTGTTTCATGAACCCATCAATCAAACGAAGAGATTTTTTTATCTTGTCCAGCGTTGCCGTTGGATTGATTGGCGTGGATGGTCTGGCCCACGCTCTTACACAACCAGCGCCATCGCCTCCCACCCTAGAAGATGACGTCAGAGGCGCCGCGTTAATCTTGGTAGGCACGTTTGATCAATTCGTCTTTCGAGGCCACAGCCATAAGCTTGTGCCGATGAACGAATTTAATGTGGACTTTGATACGGATAATGGAAAGGGGAATCGCTCTCTCAATGGATTTTTGAGAATTAGGCGAATACTGAAGAACGCGATGCCGGAACAGATCAAGTTTTCAAGCGTCATCAGGTTGCAGGGACCGGTGCCTAGCAATGATTACTCCGCGTATCTCCACAAAGAATGGGTAGTATTCGCGAACGAAGGCGTCATCATCAGATACGGAGAAGAGCGTAGACGGATTTTTGGCACTACTCGGCTACCCATGCCATTAGCAGATGAAGAAATAATTCGGCGATTCATCGGAGATTCCGCCGAAAGCGCTGTTCGCTGAAAATTGCGGGTGGCCGATTGGTCCGGCGCCGACTTGTCGAATCTCAGGCTGTTGAATGGGCACCTTCGCAACACTGAAGCGACCGGCGACACTCGGCCAAGATCGGTCGCTCGCCGGGCCTCGCACACAACCTAATAGTAGCTATCTCAATGATGTCTAGACAAAATGAGCCTTCACTGTACGCCGGAGCTAGGGAGCTAACTTTAAAAATAGGTTTGGCGGCGTTCATGATCTTGGCAGTTGCTGCGTGCGGGACCGTTCCTCGAATGAGTTGGCCGGCAGAAGAGAGTGCCAAGGGACCGTCCGGGCTGATGACGGCAGCGTTATTTTTGGAAATGCAGAGCGCACAGATGTTCATTGATCAACAGATTGCGAACGCCCGAAAGCAACCTGCCGACGGATCGGTTAGGAAAGAGCTAGTTGAAGCTGCTGAAAAATCGCATCAGCCCATATTGGCTAAGCGAATGACCTATTCTCCCCCCGTCATTAGCGCTGTTGTCGAAGACGTTGCGCTCCTGAACTCCGCGAACGCGATCGTCACGTTTCAGGTCAAATCCGGTTACCCAGCGGGTTATCCGATCGTTAACAACTCGGCATTCACGTATGTCTATGCGCTCTACAAACAGGATGGCGTATGGAAAGCAATAGCCACCTATCAACTTCACCGAGCATCGGTTGTTTCATAGGCAGTTGAGGTTTCAAAACAAGGAAATCAGTCGAATGAAGCCCCTCAACTCCTTGGCCGTGCTGCCAACTACCGTTCGCCTAGCAACGGTCCTCGCATTCATGTTGGTAAGCACCGTCGCGTTTGCGGACTACCCCTTGCACATGGAATCAACAATTTGGTTTAAAGAAAACAGCGCGGTGCTTGAGCGGGATTCCGTGATCGAACTCGAGCGGCTCGTTTGCGCACTTCATGGCGGCAGAGTTAGGTATTTGAACCTATCCGCGCACGCCGCGAAGGGAGAGCGGAATCCGGGCAATCTTGCGATGGGCCGTGCTTTGGCAGTGAGGGCGTGGTTGATGGCCTCACCTGCTGTCTATGACTACATCGCCATTGCGAACGGCTCCGACGAACAGCCTTGGCGGAGCAATGCAACAGCTGAGGGGCGTGCTTTTAATCGGCAGGTGGCACTGGAGATGAATTTTGTCGAGCAACCAATTGACACGAATAACCCAGCTTGTGGGCCACGCAAAAAATTCGATAGTGTCCGGTAGCTGAAACAAGCGCCTTCGGCTGCAGACCGGTACCACCATGGCATCAACGTTTCATTTGGACCTGTTTCAGCTTTCCCTTTTGTGACCGCTTTGAAGCACGATCAATGACAGCAACGGGCCCGAAGCGGCTGTACGTCGAGCTCTGATCCGGACCTTCATCGAACGGCCGCTTTCGAGAGAGCCCGGGGTCCGCTACGGAGCGCACCGCCGACCTGCCCCCCGTCTTCCAAACCTCCCCAGCCCACCTGAACATCCACTTGGCGCCACGCCCCCGGCCTGTCACGCCCTCACATGAATCCGACATCGTTCAATAGGCGAGCCGCGAAACCCGCAGCCCGCCAGACCGGCTGCTAGCCGCCGGTCTCCGGCGCGTTGTTGTTTCGCGCCTTCTCGCTCAACTGGAACAGCTCTCCGGCTTCCCGCGCCAGCTTGGCCGCAAGCCAAAGCAGGTTGTCCAGTTGCCGAGGCCCTTCACCGCTGCACCAGTCGGTGTCTTCGCCGTGGCAGACCCACAGCAGGGCTTCGAGTTGGGCGAGGGTGTCTTCCAGAAGATCCGTCGGGTCCTGGGCGGTCCCGCCGGGGGGTACCGGCGTGCGAGGCCGGGCTATAGTCTTGGTAGCCATTTTTGTGCGCTCCTTAGAGGTGATTGCACGTCTTTGGTCAGACGGCCGGGGTGTTTCCGCACCCCGGCCGTCGCCTTTGATACCTCGCATTCGCATCGCTGCTTTCGCACCGACAACCTGCCGCGAGGCAAGCAGCCTTCGAACATTCAGTGGCTGTGTGTGTAGCGCCTTCCTTGTTCCCTTGTGGGGGTTGTGAGTGACGGGGCATTCACTTTAAAGAAGAGCCCGGCGCGGTAGCCGCTTCGTGCGGCACGAAGTCTCTACAGGCGCCAACAATTGCAGCTTTCGCGTTGCGCCGCGTTGCCGTCTTCGCCAGGCCTCGTCAAGCCGCCCGCGCGCGCTGCAGGCAAGCCAGCAGCACGCGGAACGCCGGCTCGATGTCGGTCTCCTGCACGCACGCATAGCCCAGCAGCAGCCCGCGTTGCGCGCCGGCGCGCCGGTAGTAGCGCGACAGCGGCCGCGTGAGCACGCCGTGCGCTTCGGCGTCACTTGAAATCGCCACGTCGTCGCTGCCTTCGGGCAGCTGCAGCACCAGGTGCAAGCCGGCGTTGCTGGCCTGCGGATGCAGGTACGCCGGCCCCAGGTGCGTGGCAATCAACCCCGCCAGCAGCGCGCGCCGCCGCGCGTACAGCACGCGCATGCGGCGGATGTGCGCCGCGTAGTGGCCCTGGTCGATCAGCTCGGCCAGCGCCACCTGCGTGAGCGCATGGCCCTCGCGGTACAGGTCGGCATGCGCGGTGCGAAACGGCGCGGCCAGCGCGCGCGGCAGCACCATGTAGCCCACGCGCAGACCGGGAAACAGGGTCTTGCTGAAGGTGCCGACGTAGATCACGGGGCTGTCGGGCTCCAGCCCCTGCATCGACGGAATGGGGCGGCCCGCGAAGCGGAATTCGCTGTCGTAGTCGTCCTCGAAGATCCAGCCGCCCGAGGCGCGCGCATGGTCGAGCAGCGCGCGCCGCCGCGCCAGGCTCATCACCGCGCCCAGCGGGTACTGGTGCGAGGGCGTCACGAAGATCAGCCGCGGCGGCGTACCGCCGCGCGGCCAGCCGGCCTTGGGGCTGTCGTCGCCCACCTCCACCTTCAGCGCGCGCACGCGCGTGCCGTCCATCTGCAGCACCTTGTGAAAGCCCCAGTAGCCGGGCTCTTCCACCCACACGGTGTCGCGCGGGTCGGCCAGCATGCGCAGCGACAGGTCGATGGCCTGGTGCACGCCTTCGGTCACCAGTACCTGGTCGGCGTCGCAGCGCACGGCGCGCGCCACGCGCAGGTGCTCGGCAATGGCCTCGCGCAGGGCCGGGTGGCCGCCGCCGTGCGAGTAGGTCAGCAGGTCGGGCGTGGGCGCGCGCCACAGCCGCGACACGATGCGCCCGAAGGTGCGGTGCGGAAACTGCGTGACGTCGGGCACGCCGGGCATGAAGGCACCCCATTGCCGCGGCGCGGCGGAGGCGTCGGCCACCAGTGCCTGCGCGCGCTTGGCCAGCCGCACCGTGCCGGGCGCCTCGGGCGCGGCGGCGCGCGCGCGGCCGGCGCTCAACTGGCTCTCGGGCGTGGTCGCGGCCACGAAGGTGCCGCTGCCCACGCGCGAATGCACATAGCCCTCGGCCTGCAGTTGCGCGTAGGCGTGCAGCACGGTGTTGCGCGACATGGCGGTCTCGCGCGCCAGGTCGCGCGAGGCGGGCAGGGGGCTCGAGGGCGGCAGGCTGCCGTCGAGGATGGCCTCGCGCAGGCAGTCGTAGAGCTGGCGGTTGAGCGCGGCGCCGGCGGCATCGGCGGCATCGGCTTTGGGGGCAAGGCGCTGCAGCACCAGGTCGGCACAGATGGATTTCATGCGGTTTTCTCAATTGGCCCCATGCATCGGAGCGAAATTGGATCTTTTCGATGGGGCCAATAGCCGATTCAATCAGATCTTTCGAGCGATCTCCACCCTCATCTCCTTCTCCTCTCTCTTCCTTTGCAACCCGGACCTTCCATGACCACCAACAGCGAACTCAAGACCCGCCGCCTCGCCGCCACCCCGCGCGGCGTGGGCGTGATGTGCGACTTCCATGCCCAGCGCGCCGAGAACGCGAGCCTGTGGGACGTGGAAGGCCGCGAGTACATCGACTTTGCCGCCGGCATCGCCGTGCTCAACACCGGCCACCGCCATCCGCGCCTGGTCGCCGCCATCGAGCAGCAGCTGGCCCACTTCACGCACACGGCCTACCAGATCGTTCCGTACGAAAGCGTGATCTCGCTGGCCGAGCGCCTGAACGCGCTGGTGCCCATTTCGGGCCCGGTGAAGACGGCCTTCTTCACCACCGGCGCCGAGGCGCTCGAAAACGCCGTGAAGATCGCACGCGCCCACACCGGCCGCGCCGGCGTCATCGCGTTCGGCGGCGGCTTTCATGGCCGCACGCTCATGACGCTGGCCATGACCGGCAAGGTGGCGCCGTACAAGCTGGGCTTCGGTCCGTTCCCGGCCGACGTGTTCCATGTGCCGTTTCCCAGCACGCTGCAGGGCGTGAGCGCGGCGGATTCGCTGGCCGCGCTGGCGCGCCTGTTCAAGACCGACATCGAGCCCCGGCGCGTGGCCGCGATCGTCATCGAGCCGGTGCAGGGCGAGGGCGGCTTCAACGTGGCGCCCACCGAGCTGATGCAGGGCCTGCGCGCGCTGTGCGATGAGCACGGCATCGTGCTCATCGCCGACGAGGTGCAAAGCGGCTTCGCGCGCACCGGCAAGCTGTTCTCCATGCAGCACCACGGCGTGGAGCCCGACCTGATCACCATGGCCAAGAGCCTCGCGGGCGGCATGCCGCTTTCCGCGGTGGCCGGGCGCGCGGACATCATGGACGCGCCCGCGCCGGGCGGCCTGGGCGGCACCTATGCCGGCAACCCGCTGGCCGTGGCCTCCGCGCACGCGGTGCTCGACGTGATCGCCGACGAGAAGCTGTGCGACCGCGCCGCCGAGCTGGGCTCGCGCCTGGTGTCGCGCCTGCTCGACGCGAAGGAGTCGAACAAGGCCATCGCCGAAGTGCGCGCGCAGGGCTCGATGGTCGCCATCGAGCTGTGCGATCCGGCCACCGGCGCACCCGACGCGGAAGCCGTGAAGCGCGTGCAGGCCAAGGCGATGGAACAGGGCCTGCTGCTGTTGAGCTGCGGCATGTACGGCAACGTGATCCGCTTCCTGTACCCGCTGACCATTCCCGACGCGCTGTTCGACCGCGCGCTCGACATCATCGGTGGAGCGCTGAAGGCATGAGCACGACCGCCAACCCCCTGGGCCTGAAGCGCCCCGACCTGCTGCAGCCCGCCTGCCTCATCGACGGCGAATGGACCGCCGCCGACAGCGGCGCCACGCTCGCCGTGACCGACCCGGCCACCGGCAAGCACATCGCCGACGTGCCCCGCATGGGCCGCGCCGAGACCGAGCGCGCCATTGCCGGTGCCGCCGCCGCGCTGCCTGCATGGCGTGCGCGCACCGCGCGCGAACGCGCCCAGGTGCTGCGCCGCTGGGCCGACCTGATGCTCGCGCACCAGGACGACCTGGGCCGACTCATGACGCTGGAGCAGGGCAAGCCGCTGGCCGAGGCGCGCGGCGAAATCGCCTATGCCGCCTCATTCATCGAGTGGTTCGCCGAGGAAGCCAAGCGCGTCGACGGCGAGGTGCTGCAGCCGCAGCGCGGCGGGCAGCACATCGTGGTGCTCAAGCAGCCCATTGGCGTGTGCGCCGCCATCACGCCGTGGAACTTCCCGGCCGCGATGATCACGCGCAAGGTCGGCCCCGCGCTGGCCGCGGGCTGCACCATCGTCGTGAAGCCGGCCGAGCTCACGCCGCTGAGCGCCTTTGCGCTCGGCGTGCTGGGGCTCGAGGCCGGCCTGCCGCCGGGCGTGCTGCAGATCGTGACCGGCGACGCGCCGGCCATCGGCGCCGCGCTGTGCGAGAGCGACACCGTGCGCAAGCTCAGCTTCACCGGCTCCACCGGCGTGGGCCGCCTGCTGATGCAGCAATGCGCACCCACCATCAAGAAGCTGTCGCTCGAGCTCGGTGGCAATGCGCCGCTGATCGTGTTCGACGACGCCGACCTCGAGCGCGCGGTCGAGGGCATCATTGCCTCCAAGTTCCGCAACGCCGGGCAGACCTGCGTGTGCGCCAACCGCATCTACGTGCAGTCGGGCATCTACGACGCGCTGTCGCAGCGGCTGGTGGAGGCAGTGGGAGCCATGCGCGTGGGCAACGGGCTGGAAGCCGGCGTGGTGCAAGGCCCGCTGATCGATGCACGCGCCGTGGCCAAGGTGCGCGAGCACATCGACGACGCACTCACGCAAGGCGCCGCGCTGCGCACCGGCGGCAAGCCGCATGCGATGGGCGGCACCTTCTTCGAGCCGACGGTGCTCACCGGCGTGACGCAGGCCATGCGCGTGGCGCGCGAGGAAACCTTCGGCCCGCTCGCGCCGCTGTTCCGCTTCGACACCGAAGAAGAAGCCATCGCGATGGCCAACGACACGGTGTTCGGCCTCGCGGCCTATGTGTTCACCGAAGACCGCCGCCGCATCTGGCGCGTGGGCGAGCAGCTGGAAACGGGCATGGTCGGCATCAACACCGGCCTGATCTCCAACGAGGTCGCCCCCTTCGGCGGCGTGAAGCAGTCGGGCCTGGGCCGCGAGGGTTCGCGCCATGGCATCGAGGACTACCTGGAGCTCAAGTACCTCTGCCTGCAGGACTGAGCCGCAAGGTCCTGCGAGGTCCTCGAGGTCAGCCCACGGCCTTGATGAGCCGCTCGCGCCCCGCCTTCGCGAGCATCGAGGCCACCGCGCAGGAGGCGAGCCGTGCCGATTCCGAATCGGCGCGGCTCGTCAGGATCACCGGCACCTTGGTGCCCAGCACGATGCCCGCGGCATAGGCGCCACCCAGGAAGGTGAGGCTCTTCGCGAGCATGTTGCCCGCGTCGAGGTCGGGCACGATCAGCACGTTGGCGCGGCCCGCCACCGGCGACACGATGCCCTTGATGCGCGCGGCCTCGGGGTCGATGGCGTTGTCCATGGCCAGCGGGCCGTCGAGCTGCGCGCCGGTGATCTGGCCGCGGTCGGCCATCTTGCACAGCACGGCCGCGTCCAGCGTGGAGGGCACCTTGGCGTTGACCGTTTCGGTGGCCGACAGCAGCGCCACGCGCACGGCCGGCATCTGCAGCGCATGCGCGAGGTCGATCGCGTTCTGCACGATGTCGACCTTCTCCTCCAGCGTGGGCGCGATGTTGATTGCCGCGTCCGAAATGATCAGCGGCTGCCCGTGGCCCGGCACGTCCATCACGAAGCAGTGGCTGATGCGCCGCGAGGTGCGCAGGCCGCCTTCGCGGCGCACCACCGCGCCCATGAGCTCGTCGGTGTGCAGGCTGCCCTTCATCAGCGCGTCGACCTCGCCGCGCAGCGCCATGGCCACCGCCGCGTCGGCCGCGGCGTGGCTGTGCGGCGCATCGACGATCTCGAAGTCCGAGATGTCGGCGCCGATGGATTGCGCCGCCGCCTCGATGCGCGCGCGCGGGCCGATGAGCACCGGCGCCACCAGGCCCAGCCGCACCGAGGACAGCACCGCCTCGAGCGACACGTCGTTCACGGGGTGCACCACCGCCACGCGCAGCGGCGGCAGTGCGCGCGCCGCGGCAATCAGGCGGTCGTAGTGCGGGTGGGCGGCCGGGGACGAAGACGACATGCGTGCTCCAGGAAGTTGAACAGCGGAGGGCAGAAACGGCAGAAAGGGCAGGAAGAACGGGAGGGCCGCGCCTCAGGACGCGCGGACCAGCGGATGCCGCAGCACGCGCTCGCACACGGCGCGCCGGTCGGTGAGCTTCGCGTGCTCGCCGAGCCACTCCTTCTCGTCGGGCGGTGGTGCGGCCTTGGTGGCGGTGGCCTTGGCGTGCGTGAGCCGCGCCAGCTGCAGCGCGCGCTCGAGCGCGTGCTTGCACGGCCGGTACTTTTCGGTGGCATCCGTTTCAACGGGCCATTGCCCGGCCTGCTTTTCGAGCGTCTTGGTGACCGTGTCGAAGGCCTTGCGGTCGGCCATGGCGCGCAGGTCGATCACCTGGCTGGCCAGGTCGTTGAGCATGACCTGGGAGGCCTCGGCCAGCTCGCGCACCGACTCTTCGTCGGCCGCCGCGCTGTGGAGGCACGCCATCGTGAGGATGGCCGCGCACAGCCATCTCTTCCTTTGCTTGTTTCGCGTGGACTGCATGGCGGCAAAGCTTAGTCGATGCCGCGCGGCAGGGTCATTTCAGCAGGCCGAGGTTTGCAACGATCTTGCCGATGGGTTTCTTCTCGCCGACCAGCGCCAGGCCGACGTAGCGCAGCTCCTCGGGCGCCACGGTGGCCACCACGTCGCGGAAGGCGGCGTAATTGGTGGTCTGCTGGCCCTGCACCGGAAAGTCGACCACGTCGCAGCCCGCGTCCAGCGCGCGGGCGCGCAGCGCGTTGAGCTCGTCCTGCCCGGCCGACAGCACGGCAATGCCGATGGGAATGAGGCCCGGGTGCGCGAAGCCGGCGGCGTCCACCAGCGGCTCGCCGACCAGGCCGGGGTGGCGCGCCCCGACGGTGAGCGCGATGACGGCCGCGGCGTTGGCCGCGCGGCCGGGCGAAAGCGCGGCGTCGATCACGATCACGCAGCGGGAGGGCGGGGTGGGAATGGTTTCGGTCGATTGCATGGGTTGGATGAAAATGAGCGATGCTCAGTAAAAATGGCTATGACAAGTTTGGTATATGGATGATTTGTGAGCATAACTCACGAAAAAAAATGAAGGCCGGTGCTGCTACAGCATGCGATTGACTCGTCCCGCCAGGCGTCGACAATCGCGCTCCAACTGCGCCCCACCCATGAAAAAACTCACCCTTGCCCTCGCGCTCCTGACCCTGTGCACCGGCGCCCTGGCCGCCGACCTGAAGGTGCTGACCGCCGGCGCCTTCAAGCCCGTGGTGGTGGCGCTGGCGCCCGTGTTCGAGCAGCGCACCGGCCACAAGCTCAGCATCGACAACGACACCGCCGGCGCGCTGCAAAAGCGCATCGGCGGCGGCGAGGCCTTCGACCTGGTGGTGCTGACGCCGGCCGCCATCGAGCAGCTCGCCGCTTCTGGCAAGGTGGCCGCGGGCTCGTCGGCGCGGCTGGCGCGCGTGGCCATCGGCGTGGCGGTGAAGCAAGGTGCGACGGCCCCGGATATCTCCAGCGTGGCGGCGTTCAAGCAGGCGCTGCTCGACGCGCGCGCGGTCGCCTACATCGACCCCGCGGCGGGCGGCTCCAGCGGCGTGTACCTGTCGCAGCTGTTCGTGAAGATGGGCATTGCCCCGCAAATTCAGGCCAAGGCCGTGCTGGTGCCCGGCGGGCTGGTGGCGCAGCGCGTGGTCAGTGGCGAGGCCGACCTGGCGGTGCACCAGGTCAGCGAGATCCTGGCCGTGCCGGGCGCCACGCTGGTCGGCCCCATTCCGGCCGAGGTGCAGAACTACACCGTGTACGCCGGCGCCGTGGGCGCGGCGGCGCGCGATGCGCAGGCCGCGCAGGCCTTCCTCGCGCTGCTGGGCAGCGCCGAGGCGCGCGCGGTGCTGGCGCAGAAGGGCATGGAAGCGCCCTGAGGCACATCCGGCACATCCCGCGCATCAAGCGCAACAAGCGCATAAGGCACATCAGGCGCGCGGAGGCTTCTCGGCGTCGGTCGCCAATAGCGGCCGCAGCATCCAAAGCCCGATGGCCGGCCCTGCCGCCAGCCCCGGCAGCAGCACTTCCAGCGGCAGCACCCGGGTGCCGCGCACGAACAGCTCGATGCTCAGCACCGTGATGCCGAAGCCGATGCAGTTGGCAAAGGTCAGCACGCTGCCCACCAGCTGCGGCGGCGCGTTGCGCGCGGTGAGGGTGGAGAACTGCGGCGAATCGCCCACCACCGTGACGCCCCACAGCAGCAGCCACGCCGCGAACACCGGCGCCGGCGCATGCAGCAGCCAGGGCGCCGCCAGGCCGCAGGCGCCGCTCAAGGCCAGCTGGGTGCCGGCGACGCGCGCGCTGCCCATGCGCCGCGCCAGCAGGCCGCCGCCCACGCAGCCGAGCACGCCGCTCGCGATGACCCAGAACGCCGTCGCGCTGACGGCCGATGCCGCCAGGCGCGTGGCGAGGATGAACGGCACCAGCACGTAGAAGGTGTAGAGCTCCCACATGTGGCCGAAGTAGCCGAAGACCGACGCGCGCACGCGGCGGTCGCTCCAGATGGCGCCGAGCCCGCGCGGGTTGATCTTCTGGACCGCGCCCGCGCTGCGCGGCGCATCGGGCACCAGCAGCGCCGTCGCCAGCCCGCCGGCCAGCGCCAGCAGCGACACCCCCAGCAGCACGCCGCGCCACGACAGCGAAGGCCCGCCGCCGCCGTCCCCCCAGCCGACCGCGCGCAGGCCGTAGGGCAAGGCCGTGCCCAGCACCAGCGCGCCGATCAGCATGCCCATGGCCGCGCCCAAACCTTCGCGGTACCAGCTCGCAGCAATGCGCATGCCGATCGGGTACACGCCCGCCAGCAGAAAGCCCACGGCGAAGCGCGACGCCAGCAAGGCGGCCCACGCGCCGGTCGGCAAGAACGCCGCCACCGCATTGGCCACGGCGCCGGCCGCGGCGCACACGAGGAACAGGCGCGTGGGGCGGTAGCGGTCGGCGATGGTGAGCAGCGCGAACACCAGTGTTCCCGCCACAAAGCCGACCTGCACCGCCGAGGTGAGCGTGCCGACCGACGACGGCGCGAGTGCCCAGGCCAGCTGCAGGTCGGGCATGACGGCATTGGCGGCGAACCACAGCGAGGTGCCCGCGAACTGCGAGAACACGATCACCGGCAGCACGCGCGCGGGCACGTTGGTGGTCATGATGCAGAGGGCCCCGCGCCGGCCGGACAACCTGCGCCACTTGAGCCACCGGCCCCCTCCGAGCCACCTGAAGCGCAAACCATCGCCGGGATCTTCATGACGTCCTCGACACCCTCGGTGAGGGCAACGAGGCCGATTCTGCGCCGCGGGCGCGCTTGCGGGCCGCCGTTCGCCGCCATGGCTATGGGCCGCTGTTCTTCTCGAGCCGCCGCAGCGCGCCGCTCACCTGCGACTTGAATTCGGCCAGCGCCTGCAGCGACGTGTCGGGCGGTGCCAGGCTGCTCCACAGCAGGTCGCACAGGTGCCCGGCGGTGCGTTCGATGTCGGGCTTGCGGCCGGACTCGATGCCGTCCCACAGCACGTGCTCCATCGAGCCGTAGACCATGTCGCGCAACAGCCTGAGCGGCACGTCGTCGCGCACTTCGCCGGCCTTGCGGCCCGCCTCGAGCGCGCGCATCAGCGGTGCGGTGTAGCGCCGCTTCAGGTCGGCAATGACGTCGGCGAAGGCGCGGTCGGCGGTGCGCCCCTCGCTCAGCACCAGCGCGCAGATGCCAGCGCCTTCGCCCATGAGGTTGGTGAGGTGGCGGTGCACCGCGAACTGCAGCTGCTGGCGCAGGCCCGCGCGCAGCGGCAACTCGCGCTCGACCTCGCCCGAAATCTCGTCGTACCAGCGCCTTACCACCTCGATGCACAGCTCGCGCTTGCTGCCGAAGTAGGTGAACACCGTGGCCTCGGACACGCCCGCGCGCTGCGCGATCTCCAGCGTGGTGGCGCGCTCGAAGCCCTTGTCCGCGAACACGGCGCGCGCGTTCGCCAGCAGGCTCTCGACGGTTTTCTCCGACTTGCTGCCGCGCGCGGTGCGGCGGGCGGGCCTGGTGTCTGCGTCTGTCATGGGGCGATCTCGATCTTGAGGCGGGGTCAAGAAGTCATTTTCGCTCGCCGCGGCGGCCCGGTGGCGGCTGGGCAACGGGGGCAGTTGAGTCGCGCTCGGCCAAAAAAAGAGCCCGCACAAGGCGGGCTCAATGGCCCCGATCTCGCAAAGGGCCTGTGGAGGGAGTGCCCGCCGGAGGAACCAAACGGGCGAGGTCGATGGTCGCGGCCAATCTGGGAGATTTCATGGAGAACCCTGTTGATTCGTTCATCAGGGTTAACGCAAGGGCTGGTTTTTGAAGTGGCTGTCTACAATATGGACGTACATCCACAATATGGACAAACACCATGCCCCTCGATGATTCGGACCCGAACCCGAAAACGCCCTACCAGTACCCGAACCCGCCGGACGCACTGCCCGAGATCGTGGTCCAGCACGCGATTCCGCAGGACGAGCGCCTGTGGGTGCCGCAGGCCGACAACGTGTGGTTCCGCCCGCTGTGCCTGAACGCCAGCCAGGGCTACTGGATGAACCTGCTGCGCGTGCGCAAGTCGGGCGTGCTGAGCCGCCACCGCCATCCGCAGGCGGTGCACGGCTTCGTGCTGAAGGGGCGCTGGCGCTACCTCGAGCACGACTGGGAAGCCACCGAGGGCAGCTACGTGTTCGAGCCCCCGGGCGAGACGCACACGCTGTACGTGCCCGAGGACGTGGAAGAAATGATCACGTACTTCCAGGTCAACGGTGTCATGTACTACACCGACCCGTGGGGCAAGGGCATGGGCTACGAGGACGTGTTCACCAAGATCGACATGTGCCGCAAGCACTTCGAGGCCGTGGGCCTGGGCGCGGACTTCACCAAGCAGTTCATCCGATGAGCGTGGGCTACGCCAGCGCGCGCTACGACTTCGCCGGTGCCGTGGCGGTGGTCACGGGCGGCGCGAGCGGCATCGGCGCCGAGGTGGCGCGGCACCTGCGCGCGAGCGGCGCGCGGGTGGCGGTGTGGGACATGGCGCCGCCCGCGGGCGACGACGCCTGGCAGGTCGACGTGACCGACCTGGCGGGCGTGGAGCGCGCCGCGCAGGCGGTGGCCGCGCGCTTCGGCCGCATCGACTTCGTGGTCAACAGCGCCGGCTTCGCGGGCCCGACCCTGCCGCTGGAGGCCTACGACCCGGCCGTGTGGCGCCGCATCGTCGACGTGAACCTGGTCGGCACCTTCAACGTGTGCCGCGCCGTGGTGCCGCACCTGCGGGCCGCGAATGCGAATGCGGGTGCGAGGGCGGGAACAGGCGCGGGCCGCATCGTCAACATCGCCTCGCTGGCCGGCAAGGAGGGCACGCCCAACGCGTCGGCCTACAGCGCGGCCAAGGCCGGCGTGCTGGCGCTCACCAAGTCGCTGGGCAAGGAGCTGGCGACCACCGGCATCCTGGTCAACGCCATTGCGCCGGCCGCGGTGCGCACGCCCATCCTGGCGCAGATGTCGCCGGCGCACGTGCAGGCCATGGTCGACAAGAGCCCCATGCAGCGCCTGGGCGAGAGCAGCGAGGTCGCCGAGATGGTGGCGTGGCTGTGCTCGGGTTCGTGCAGCTTCAACACCGGCGCGGTGTTCGACCTGTCGGGAGGGCGGGCCACCTGCTGATTTCACCGTGTGCCACCGGCCTGGGCGACCGCGCGCCAGGCCCTTCTTTTTCAGACCGATCAAACCGACGGAGACAAACCCCATGATGCGATTCACCCTTGACCTGCGCCGCCTTGCGGCACTCGCCCTGCTGCCCGCCGCGGCGCTCGGCGTCACGACGCAAGCCTCTGCCCAGGCGCGCGACTTTCCCAACCACCCGATCGAGCTGATCGTGCCCTTCCAGCCGGGCGGCGGCACCGACGCGCTCGCGCGCGCCTTCGCCGAGGCCTCGCAGAAGCACATGCCGCAGAGCGTGGTCATCGTGAACAAGCCCGGCGCGAGCGGTGCCATCGGCTGGCAGGACGTGATCAACGCCAAGCCCGACGGCTACCGCCTGGCGGTGGTCACGGTCGAGGTCACCACGCTGCCCAACATGGGGCTGGCCAAGTTCACCTACAACGACATGACGCCGATCGCGCAGCTCAACGCCGACCAGGCCGCCATCACCGTGCGCGCCGACGCGCCGTGGAACACCATCGAGGAGTTCCTGGCCGCCGCCAAGAAGGACAGCGGCAAGATCAGCGTCGGCAACGCGGGCAACGGCTCCATCTGGCACCTGGCCGCGGCCGCGCTCGAGGACAAGACCAACGTCAAGTTCAACCACCTGCCGTTCCAGGGCGCGGGCCCCGCGGTGCTCGCGCTGCTCGGCGGCCACATCGACGCGGTGGCCGTGAGCCCCGCCGAAGTCACCACCTACGTGCAGGCCGGCAAGTTCAAGATGCTCGCCGTCATGGCCGACCAGCGCGTGAAGGGTTTCGAGAAAGTGCCCACGCTGAAGGAGCGCAACATCGACCTGGTGCTGGGCACCTGGCGCGGCATTGCGGCGCCGAAGAACACGCCGCCCGACGTGGTCGCGTACCTGAAGGACATAAGCAGGAAGGCCGCGAACGAGCCCGCGTTCCGCGCCGTGCTCGACAAGCAGAATCTGGGCTTCGCCTACGCGGACGACGTGGCGTTCAAGGCCGTCATGGCACGGGACGCCGCCTACTTCAAGACGCTGATGGGCAAGCTCGACATCAAGAACTGACCTCCACCCCCACACACACGACATGACCTACCAGCCAGGACTTTTCAACGGCAAGCGCGCACTCGTCGCCGGTGCCACGCAGGGCATCGGTGCCGTCATCGCCAATCACCTGGCCGCGCTCGGCGCGCAGGTGACCGCACTCGGCCTGGGGCCGGGCGACGGCACGCTCGACGCGAACATCGACGCGAGGCAGGCCGACGTCACATCGGGCCCGAGCGTGGACGCGGCGCTGGCCGACATCGAGCGGCTCGACATCGTCTTCAACTGCGCCGGCATCATCCAGCGCGGCGCCGAGCACGACATCGAGGTGTTCGAGAGAGTGCTGGCCGTGAACCTCACGGGCACCATGCGCGTGTGCGGCGCCACGCGCGAACGGCTGAAGGCAAGCAAGGGCTGCATCGTCAACACCGCGTCGATGCTGAGCTTCTTCGGCGGCGGCCTGGTGCCTGGCTACGCGGCCAGCAAGGGCGGCGTGGCGCAGCTCACCAAGTCGCTGGCCATCGCGTATGCGGCCGACGGCATCCGCGTGAACGCCGTGGCGCCGGGCTGGATCGCCACGCCGCTCACGCAGGCGCTGCAGGACGACCCGGCACGCGCCGGCCCCATCCTCGCGCGCACGCCGCTGGGCCGCTGGGGCTTGCCCGACGACGTGGCGCGCGCGGCCGTGTTCCTGTGCACGCCGGCCGCGTCGTTCATGACGGGCGTGATCCTGCCGGTGGACGGCGGGTACATGGTGAGCTGAGGAGGCAGCGGGCGTGCAGGGGGATCGCGCGAAAGCGGCACATGGCGCGTATGGCGCATATAGCGCATATGGATAATGACCCGGCCCTTCTTCCAGCCTCCAGCCTTCGGCTTGCAGCCGCCGGCTTCCCCGATCGCCTCATGCCCGCTCCCCGGTCTTCTTCACCCGCCCCATCTCCCGTGCAAGCACAGGTCGCGGGCACCGCGTCGTTCTCCAAGTTCATGCACGTGCTGCAACTGGTGGCCGACGCCGAAGAGCCGGTGAACGTGGCCGCGCTCATGCGCGCCAGCGGCTACCCGCGGCCCACGGTGCACCGCATCGTGGCAGCGCTCATCGCCGAGCGCCTGCTGGTGGAGAACCAGCACAGCGCCGCGCTCGCGCTGGGCCCGCGGCTGATCCAGCTCGCGAGCCGCAGCTGGGGCCGTTCCGAGATGCGCCTGGCCGCCGTCGACGAGCTCAAGCGCCTGCGCGACCAGACCGGCGAGACCGTGCACCTGGCCGTGCCCAACGGCGCGAACATGGTCTACATCGAGAAGCTCGAAAGCCCCAGCGCCGTGCGCATGGCGTCGCGCATCGGCACCAGCGTGTCGCTGCACGCCACCGCCGTGGGCAAGGCCTACATGGCCGCGCTCGACGACAAGGCGCTGAAGGCGGTGATGAAAGACCTGCCCATGCCGCGCTACACCGGCAACACCATGGTCGAGCCCGCGGCGCTGCTAGCGCAGATCGAGCAGACGCGCGCGCGGGGCTGGTCGGTCGACAACGAGGAAAACGAGGCGGGCATCTTCTGCTTCGGCGCCGTGATCCGCGGGGCCACCGGCGCGCCCGTGGCGGCCATCAGCGTCAGCACGCTGGTGTTCCGCCAGAAGGAGCACCCCGAGCAGGCCTACGTGGCGCCCTTGCTCGAAGCCTGCCGCGTGATCTCCGAGCGCATCGCGCAGGCGCCGTCGCTGGCGGACGGCGACGCGCTTTGAGCCGGTAGCCGCCTCAGCCGGGGCGCGCGCGTTCCCGCGCTTCGACGATGTGCTGCAGCGCGGCCTCGAGCATCGGCCAGCTCGCGAAGAAGTACACCTTGTCCGTGCGGTCCCAGCGGCCGCCGAATTCCTTGAGCGTGATCGCGAACCCCGAGAGGCTGCCCAGCAGCGCGGGCTTGGGCGCGCCATAAGGTTCGACGAAGTCGCCGACGGTGCAGCCTAGCCGGGCTGCCAGCGCCTGGGCCCGATCGGTGGCGCGGGGCGAAGAAAGAAACATGGCGCCGATTTTCTTGGAGCCGGGAATGTCATTTGACGTTGCACCGCTCGGGTGCCATCGCTTAAGGCAAATGAATGCCCGGGCGTTGTTTCCTGGCTGGCGTGCGATCGAACACGCCGATGAAATGAAGAGTGACAGCGGTTGGCATCGAGGCGTTTCCCTGAGCGGTTTTTTTCTCCCTGACCTCAACCTCTACCAGCGCCGAACCGCTGTCGAGAAGCAGTGTCTGCGACACAGGTGAAGTCGCAGTGAAGTCCGTGAGGGAGTTCTGTGAAACGATACCCGGCGGCGCGCTGCATGCCACTCACCCGAAGGCGGCCACCCAATCCCAGACCCGCGCGGGCGCCTCGACCATCACGTTGTGGCCGTGCGGCCCGAGGTCGCGCGCATCGGGGTCGAGCGAACGTGTCTGCTCCAGCGTCACCATCGCGTCGTGGTGTCCGCGGGCCAGATGCACGGGGCAGCACGCCAGCGTCATCAGTTCGCTCAGCGGGGGCTTGCCCACGGCGTTGGCGCGCGGGTCCATCGCGAGGCGCCAGCCTTCGGCACCGTGCGCGATGCCGCGCTGGGCTGTGGGAGCGCCCGCGTAGGCGATGCCGGCCAGGCCAGAGACCTTCAGGTACCGGTCCCACGCTTCTTCTTCGGTCGCGAATCGCTTGCCCGGCTGCGAGGCCAGCGCCTCCATGCGGCGCACTTCGTCGTCGCTCCACGCGACCTTGATGCCCGCGCCGAACACCCGGTGCGGCGTGACACCGAACCACCCCGTGGCCAGGGCCAGCGCGACCACTCCGCCCAGCGAGTGCCCGAGCACCACCAGGCGGCCTGCAGGATCGATGTGCGGCAGCACGGCGCGAGCCACGCTGGCCGCGTGCTGGCCGACGGCATACGAGTCCTGCCGCCCGGACTGGCCGTGGCCGGGCAGGTCGGGCACGAGCCAGCGTCCATGCCAGCGCGCACCGGCCTCGGCAAGCATGGGCGACCACACCGCGCCCGTCGCGCCCATGCCGTGCAGCATGAGAAGCAGGTCGGGGCCCTCGCCGCCTTGTTCGGTGTGCATGTCAGCTGCCTTCGTCGCGCTTGAGAGGGCGCAAGAATACCCGAGGGTTCCTGCGCGGCGGCTGCCCGCGTCGCTCAGCGTGCAGGCGCGGGCGGGCGCTTTCGAGTCGTGTTGTTCAGGCCGCCGGTCCGGCCCGGCGGCTCAGCGGCGAACGGTGCCGCGCGCCAGCGTCTCGGAGGGCCGTTCGCCGAAGCGGCTGCGGTATTGCGCCGCAAAGTGGCCCAGGTGCAGAAACCCGTACTTCTGCGCCGTCTCGCGCACGCCGCCGTGGTCTTGCGGCGGCGCCAGCAGCTCGGCGCGCACCCTGTCGAGCCGCAGTTCGCGCAGGAACTCCATCGGCCCCTGGTCCGCATGCTGGCGAAACGCCAGCTGCAGCGCGCGCGCGCTGCAGCCGACTTCGCGGCACACGTCGGCCAGCGACACCGGCTGCTCCGCGTGCGCCGCCATGAACTCCTGCGCCTTGCGCACCACGCGCGGCAGCAGGCCGCGCTGCGCATCGCCCGCCAGCGCGCGCGAGTGGTTGTGGCCGGCCGACATCAGCAGGCTCGACATCAGGTATTCCTCGGCGTGCTCGGCGAGGCGGCTGCCGGCCTGCAGCGCGTTGCCGGCGTCCAGCGTGAGCCGCAGGTAGTCGATGAAATGCACCAGCGGCGCCAGCGCGGGGTTGTCCAGCGGCACGCCCAGTTCGAACACCAGCGCCTGGCGCACGGGCGCCTGCAGCAGCGCCTCGAGCCGCGACAGCAGCGCCGGGCGGGCCAGCCGCACGATCAGGTGCGGGCTGTCGTCGGCCCAGCGCATCGACAGCGGCTCGGTCGGCGACGGCAGCGAGGCGAGCTGCGGCGTGGCCTCGATGCGCTGCGCGCCGCAACGGATGTCGGCGCCGCCGCGCAACGGAATCTGCAACAGGAAGAAATCCTGCAGGAAGCCCGGCTCGATCTGCACGCCCGGCCCGTACTGCACGTAGTTGAGGCTCACGTCGCGGTGCAGCCGCGCGCTGTGGTGGCAGGCGTCGAGCTCGGTGCGCGGGCGCAGCATGGTCAGGCCGTGCGGGCAGAACACGCGGGCCACGCTCTCGCGTGCCTCGTCCATGTCGTGGCTCTCGAACAGTCGGTAACGCTGCAACGGCAGCCCAGCGGTGATGGCGGCGGTTTCCATGGGGCGCAGTGACCCTAGCAAAAACCATCCCCGCTCACAATTCGGATCGCCCCTTGTCGAAAACATGCGCGCCAGGGACAGCGCCTGCGCGCGCGGGATGCGCCGGCGGCGCTCCACCTCCTAACGTACGACCCCACAGGCCAGCCCGGCCTGGTCGATCCACCAAGGAGAGCAAGCGTCATGTTCAAGGGACTCGAAGGCAGGAGCGCCATCGTCACGGGCGGTGCCACATTGATAGGGGCCGGCGTGGTGCGCGCGCTGCACGCGGCCGGCGTGAAGGTCGTCATTGCCGACATCGACGCCGCCAACGGACAGGCGCTGGCCGATTCGCTCGGCGCCGGTGCGCGCTTCGTGCACACCGACATCACCGACGACGCGCAGGTGGCCGCTTGCGTGACGCAGGCCGCAACGCAGCACGGCGGCGTGCACTTCCTGGTGAACCTCGCGTGCTCGTACGTGGACGACGGCTTCAAGTCGCCGCGCGCCGACTGGCTCGCTTCGTTCAACGTGAACGTGGCCAGCGCGGTGGCAATGCTGCAGGCCGTGCATCCGCACATGGTGGCGGCGGGCGGCGGCGCGGTGGTCAATTTCACGAGCATTTCTTCGCGCGTGGCGCAGACGGGGCGCTGGCTCTACCCGGTCAGCAAGGCCGCGATGGCGCAGCTCACGCGCAACATGGCGATGGACCTGGCGCGCGACCGCATTCGTGTGAACAGCGTGTCGCCGGGCTGGACCTGGTCGGCCGTGATGGACCGCCTGAGCGGCGGCGACCGCGCCAAGACCGACCGCGTGGCCGCGCCCTTTCACCTGCTGGGGCGCGTCGGCGACCCCGACGAGGTGGCGCAGGTGGTGCTGTTCCTGTGCTCGGAGCACGCGAGCTTCGTGACCGGTGCCGACTACGCGGTGGACGGCGGCTATTCCGCCATGGGCCCCGAGCAGGCCGTGCCCGCCATTCCGAAGCTGATGGACTGAGCAGCAAGCAAACGAGCAAACGAGCAAGCAAGCAAACGAGCAAGCAAGGAGCAACACCATGAAGCGAATCGCCATCGTCGGCGCGGGCCAGTCGGGCCTGCAACTGGGGCTGGGCCTGCTGGGCGCGGGCTACGAGGTCACGATGTTCAGCAACCGCACGGGCGACGACATCCGCCATGGCAAGGTGATGTCGAGCCAGTGCATGTTCAACACGTCGTTGCAGATCGAGCGCGACATGGGGCTGGACCACTGGGCGAAAGATTGCCCCGTGGTCGAAGGCATCGGCCTGGCCGTGCCGCACCCCGAGCAGAAGGGCGCGAAGGCCATCGACTGGGCGGCGCGGCTGCAGTCGGGCGCGCAGTCGGTCGACCAGCGCCTGAAGATCCCGGCGTGGATGGCCGAGTTCCAGAAGAAGGGCGGCGAACTGGTCTTCAAGGACGCGGGCATCGACGAGCTCGAGGCCTGCACCCGAAGCCACGACCTCACGCTGGTGGCCAGCGGCAAGGGCGAGATCTCGAAGCTGTTCGAGCGCGACGCCCACAAGTCGACCTACGACAAGCCCCAGCGCGCGCTGGCGCTCACCTACGTGAAGGGCATGAAGCCGCGCGAGCCGTTCTCGGCCGTGAGCTTCAACCTGATCCCCGGCGTGGGCGAGTACTTCGTGTTCCCCGCGCTCACGACCACGGGCCCGTGCGAGATCATGGTGTTCGAAGGCGTGCCGGGCGCCCCGATGGACTGCTGGGCCGACGTGAAGACCCCGCAGGAGCACCTGGCGCGCAGCCGATGGATCCTCGACACCTTCACGCCGTGGGAGGCCGAACGCTGCAGGGACATCGAGCTGACCGACGACAACGGCATCCTCGCGGGCCGCTTCGCGCCGACGGTGCGCAAGCCGGTGGCCACGCTGCCTTCGGGGCGCAAGGTGCTCGGGCTGGCCGACGTGGTGGTGCTCAACGACCCCATCACCGGCCAGGGCTCGAACAACGCCGCCAAGTGCGCCGACGTGTACCTCAAGAGCATCCTCGCGCGCGGCGACGGCACGGCCGACGCGGCATGGATGCAGCAGACCTTCGACCGCTACTGGTTCGGCTATTCGCAGTGGGTCACGCAGTGGACCAACATGCTGCTGGCACCGCCGCCGCCGCACGTGCTGAACCTGCTCGGCAGCGCCGGCGCCGTGCCGCCGCTGGCCAGCGCGATCGTCAACGGCTTCGACGATCCGCGCACCTTCTTCCCGTGGTTCGCCGACCCCGTGGAGGCCGGCCGCTACATCGAAACCTGCGCGGCCGCGGCCTGACGCACCGGCGAGGAGCGGGCGTATGACAAGGAGCGTGGCCATCGTCGGCGCCGGGCAGTCCGGCATGCAACTCGCACTCGGCCTGCAGGCGGCGGGGCACGAGGTGACGGTTTTTTCGAGCCGCACGGCGCGCGAGATCTTCGAAGGGCCGGTCATGTCGAGCCAGTGCATGTTCGAGACCGCGCTGCAGACCGAGCGCGAACTCGGGCTCGACTTCTGGGCCGATGCATGCCCGCGCGTGGAAGGCATCGGCATGGCGGTGCGCAACCCGCAGGGCGGCAAGGCCATCGAATGGAGCGCGAGGCTCGACGGGCCGGCGCAGTCGGTCGACCAGCGCGTGAAGATACCGGCCTGGATGCAGGCCTTCGAGCAGCGCGGCGGGCGCATCGTGTGGCAGGACGTGGGGCTCGACGAACTGGAAACCTGCGCGCAGGCGCACGACCTCGTGGTCGTGGCCAGCGGCAAGGGCGAGATCTCGAAGCTCTTCGAGCGCGACGCCGAGCGCTCGCCGTTCGATGCGCCGCAGCGCGTGCTGGCGCTCACCTATGTGAAGGGCATGACACCGCGCGAGCCGTTCCCGGCCGTGAGCTTCAACCTGATTCCGGGCGTGGGCGAGTACTTCGTGTTCCCCGCGCTCACGACCACCGGGCCGTGCGAGATCATGGTGTTCGAAGGCGTGCCCGGCGGGCCGATGGACTGCTGGGCCGACGTGAAGACGCCGCAGGCGCACCTGGCGCGCAGCCGGTGGATCCTCGAGACCTTCCTGCCGTGGGAGGCCGAACGTTGCCGCCACATCGAACTGGCCGACGACAACGGCGTGCTCGTCGGCAGCTTTGCACCGACCGTGCGCAAGCCGGTGGCCACGCTGCCTTCGGGGCGCAAGGTGCTGGGCCAGGCCGACGTGGTGGTGCTCAACGACCCGATCACCGGCCAGGGCTCGAACAACGCGGCCAAGAGCGCCGACATCTACCTCGAGCGCATCCTCGCGCACGGCGATGCGCCGTTCGACGCGGCGTGGATGCAGCAGACCTTCGACCGCTACTGGGAAGGCTATGCGCGCTGGGCCACCGATTGGACCCACAGCCTGCTTGCGCCGCCCAGCCCGCACCTGCACAAGCTGCTGCAGAGCGCAACGCACATGCCGGCGGTGGCGAGCACGGTGGTCAACGGCTTCGACGATCCGCGCGCCTTCGCGCCCTGGTGGTTCGATGCCGCGGAAGCCGACCGCTTTCTTGAAACGAAGGCGCGCGAGGCCGCCGCCGACCGCTTCGACCGCCGCGATTTCCGCAAGGCGCTGGGGCAGTTCTCCACCGGCGTCACCGTCATCACCACGCGCGCCATCGACGGGCGCCGCGTGGGCATGACGGCCAACTCGTTCTCGTCGGTCTCGCTCGACCCGCCGCTGGTGTTGTGGAGCCTGGCGCGCAACGCGCCGAGCGTCGCCGACTTCACCGGCGCCAGCCATTTCGCGATCAACGTGCTGGCGGCGCACCAGCACCACCTGTCGCGCCAGTTCTCCACGCCGCAGGCCGACAAGTTCGGCGGCGTGGACTGCTGCGAGGGCACAGCGGGCGTGCCGCTGCTCAACGATGTCATCGCGCGCTTCGTGTGCCGCAACGTCCGGCAGTACGATGGCGGCGATCACCTGATCTTCATCGGTGAAGTCGAGCGGTACGACCGCTTCGACGGCGAGCCGCTGGTGTTTCACTCGGGCTACTACCAGGTGACGACGCGGCACCCGGAATGTTTGCAATAGACCTCAGAACGGAGAACCCACATGCAAGACAAGGCACAGGCTTCGGGCCAGTACATCGAGATGAAGGCCGCCGACGGCAGCGGCAGCTTTCGCGGCTACCTTGCCGTGCCCAAGGGCGGCAGCGGCCCGGGCCTGGTGATCGCGCAGGAGATCTTCGGCGTGAACCACACCATGCGCGAGGTGGCCGACTACTACGCAGAAGAAGGCTACGTGGCGCTGGTGCCCGACCTGTTCTGGCGGCAGGAGCCCAACGTGGAGCTGGGCTACAGCGAAGCCGACTGGCAGCGCGCCTTTGCGCTGTACGGCGGCTTCGACGAAGCCAGGGGCATGGAGGACATGCAGACCGCCATCGACGCGCTGCGCGCGCGCGCCGAAGTGCCGGGCAAGAAGGTCGGCGTGCTCGGCTTCTGCCTCGGCGGCAAGCTCGCGTACCTCGCGGCGTGCCGCACCGACGCGGACGTGGCCGTCGGCTACTACGGCGTGGGCATCGACGCCGCGTTGGGCGAGGCCGACAACATCAAGCGCCCGCTCACCTTGCACATCGCCGAGCTCGACAAGTTCTGCCCGCCCGAGGCGCGCGACCGCATCCTGGCCACGCTCAAGGGCCGGCCCGGCGTCTCGCTGCATGTGTACCCCGGCATGGACCACGCCTTTGCGCGCACGGGCGGCGAGCATTTCCACAAGCCCTCGGCGCTCATGGCGCACGAGCGCAGCATCGCCACGCTGAAGGGCGCCATCGGCCCCGACTACGACCTTTCCGCGCTGTGGGACAAGCACTGCGAGTACGAGTTCGGCACGCGCAACGTCGACGACACCATGGGCACCATGGTGGCCGAGCCCTACGTCAACCACATCCCCACGATGACCGGCGGCGTGGGCTACAAGGACCTGCACGCGTTCTATACCAACCACTTCGTCAACAGCAACCCGCCCGACACCTCGCTGGTGCCGATCTCGCGCACCGTGGGCGCCACGCAAGTGGTCGACGAGATGCTGTTCTGCTTCACCCACACCACCGAGATCCCGTGGATGCTGCCGGGCGTCAAGCCCACCGGCAAGCGCGTGGAAGTGCCGCTGCTGGCGGTCATCAAGTTCCGCGGCGACAAGCTCTACCACGAGCACATCTACTGGGACCAGGCCAGCGTGCTGGTGCAGGTGGGCCTGCTCGACGCGAAGCTGCTGCCGGTGGCGGGCGTGGAGACCGGGCGCAAGCTGCTGGACGAGACGCTGCCGTCGAACACGCTGATGCGCTGACCGGCGGGCGTGTGGGGAAGTGGGGAAGTGGGGGAGCGGGCGACCGGGGCTGCTAGCCCTTGTCGGCCCGCACCATGTGCTCGGCCAGCGTCTCGTACAGCGGCCGGCTGATCATCCGCGAGACCAGGCTGGCCAGCATGGCCGCGGCCATCAGGCTCAGCACCATCGAGTGGCCGTCGACCATTTCCATCACGATGATGAAGGCCGTGAGCGGCGCCTGCGTCACCGCCGCCAGGAAGCCGGCCATGCCCATCGCGATGAGCGCCGGCCCCAGCTCGCCGCTGCCCAGCCGGGCAACGGCGTCGCCGATGCCCGCGCCGATCGACAGCGAGGGCGCGAAGATGCCGCCCGGCACGCCACACCAGGCCGTGAGCCAGGTCGCCACGAACTTGAGCACCGTGTACAGCGGCGTGAGTTCGTCGTGCCCCTGCAGCATCTGCTTGACCGCCTCGGAGCCCGCGCCGAAGGTCACGCCGCCGGTCACCAGCCCGATGACGGCCACCGCCAGCCCGCCGCAGGCCGCGAAGCGCACCGGAAAGCGCGCACGCCAGCGGTTGAAGCGCCCCGGCGCGCCGGTGAGCGACGCCGTGAGCAGCCGCGCGAACAGGCCGCCCGCGCCGCCGCTCAGCAGCGTGACCGCCAGGCCCGGCCCGAGCGCGTCCCACCCCAGCCGCGGCACGCGGATCACGCCGAAGTAGCTGCTGTTGCCGAACACCGACACGGCCACCAGGCCCGCCAGCACGATGGCCGTGATGATCAGCCCGCTGGAGCGCGCCTCGAGCCGGCCCGAAAGTTCCTCGATGGCGAACACCACGCCCGCCAGCGGCGCGTTGAACGCCGCCGCAATGCCTGCCGCCCCGCCGGCCACCAGCAGCGCGCGCCCGTCGATGGCGGTGTGGGGCGAGAGCCAGCGCCGCGCATGCTGCATCACCCCGGCCGCGACCTGCACCGACGGGCCTTCGCGCCCGATCGACAGGCCGGCGGCGAAGCCTGCCACGCCCAGCCCGATCTTCGCGACCGTGAGCCGCAGCGAGGCGAAGGCGAAGCGCCGCGCCTCGGGCAGCGACGGATGCAGCGCCGCCTTGATCTGCGGAATGCCCGAGCCGCTCGCGCCCGGAAAGTAGCGCCGCGTGAACCACACGATGCCTGCGGTGATGAGCGGCGTCGTCAGCAGCACGGCCCACGGCCAGGCGGTGTAGAGGCGCTGGAACAGGCCGAAGGCCCAGTCGCTGGCCATCGTGAAGCCCACCACGAAGAGCCCGGCCGCAATGGCATAGCCCAGCACGATGGCCCGGTCGAGCCAGACACGGCCGCCGCGCAACTCGGCGCGAAGGTGCTCGAAAAAGTCTGGCTCTTGATTCATCCGGGGGACAGTTTACGTAAGGCGGAGTGGTCCAGACCCGCGCCGCAGGCCCATAGTTCCCTTGCGGCCCGGTCGGTGCGCCGCTGAGAACGTGGCTCGCGGGCATGTGCGAAGGACGCCTACACGGCCCGTGCCCCGTTCATGGAAGGGTTTGAAGCAGGAGTGAGGGGCGAGGTTGTCGGGCTTCGAGCTCGACCCGAAGGAGCGAAACAGATGTTTGCCGCACACATGTCAACCCGAATCAAGAAGGCCGTTCTGCTGGCCGGCGCCATGGTGCTGGCCGCCGGGTCGGCGGCTGCACAACCGGCGCCCAAGCCGCCGATGCCGGCCGAGGTCGACGGCTCGAAACAGGGCGCCGACAAGGCGATGGTCGTGAAGCCGCCCGCCACCAAGGTGGACCCGCGGCTGGCCAAGCCCGCGCCGCGCGACAAGGACCCCGGCCTGATCGAGAAGCCGCCGGCCGATGCGAATCCTGGTGCCGCCAGCGGTTCCGGCGCGGCGCCGTCACGCCAGGACGACTGCAGGGGCGCCGCTGCGGATTGCAAGCAGAACACCCCGCGCTGAGCCACGGCGCCATCAGCACAACCGTCTGGCAACAGGTCAGGCAACAAGGAACAGCCCAGATGAAGTCGAAGATCCTCAACCAAGGCCCCGAACGCACCATCGCGCTCATCTTCGAGAAGGGCGACGACGTCGTTTCCCTCCTCGAGCAGTACGCCAGGGACCACGCGCTGTCGGCCAGCCGCTTCAGCGCGATAGGCGCGCTGCGCGGCGCCGTGCTCGGCTACTTCGACTGGGAGCTCAAGGCGTACGAACGGATACCCGTCGACGAGCAGGTCGAGGTACTCTCGTTGAACGGTGACATCGCGCTCGACGGCGACGAGCCCAAGGTGCACGCGCATGCGGTGCTGGGGCGGCGCGACGGCAGCACCGTCGGCGGCCATCTGCTGCAGGCCACGGTGCAACCCACGCTGGAGGTGCTGCTGATCGAGTCGCCGGGCTACCTGCGCAAGACCTGCAACCGCGAGAGCGGGCTGGCCCTGATCGATGTCGACGCCTGATACACAAGGCCGAACAAGGCACGAGCCGGACCTGACCGAGTGACGACGGAACAAGGAGACCCACGATGGTGAGCAAGAACACGATCTGCCTCTGGTACGACGGCACGGCCCTGGACGCCGCGAAGTTCTATGCGAAGACTTTTCCCGACAGCGCGGTGGGCGCGATCAACCACGCGCCCGGCGACTACCCCGATGGCAAGCAGGGCGACGTACTGACGGTCGAGTTCACGGTGCTCGGCATTCCCTGCCTCGGGCTGAACGGCGGCCCGGTGTTCAAGCACAACGAAGCCTTCTCGTTCCAGGTGGCGACCGACGACCAGGCCGAGACCGATCGCCTGTGGAACGCCATCGTCGGCAACGGCGGCCAGGAGAGCGCCTGCGGGTGGTGCAAGGACAGGTGGGGCCTGTCGTGGCAGATCACGCCACGCGCCCTCACCGACGCGATCGCCGACCCCGACCGCGCGGCCGCCAAGCGTGCCTTCGACGCGATGATGGACATGACGAAGATCGACATCGCGGCCTTCGAAGCGGCCCGCCGCGGCTGACTTTTCTTCCGGCGCCGCAGTTCGCGGCGGCTGGCCAGTTGTCAAAAGACCCTCCCCCGAAGATCGCGGTTGATTTCCCTCGCGCGAGGGGTATGTTTGCTGCATGAACGGCAATATCCCTGAGTTCGGCCTGCCCGAGGGTTGGACCTGTTCGGTCGAGCTTCAGAAGTCGGCCGACGGGTGTTTCGCCGGCAAGGCGGAACTGCGCGAAGGCCGCGACGCGCGCTGTGTCTTCGTTCTGACACAGCAGCCGACCCGCGAGGCCGCCTATGCACGCGCCAAGGTGCATGCGGAGCAGTTCGTCGCCGAGTGGGCGCTTCGGCAACGTGAACGGGCGGCGCCTCGCCTCAAGGAGTGACCGATGCATCGGCCGGCAAGTCGCCCGTCTTGCGCGCCCGCGCGGTGCGCCCGGTTTTGACAGTCGGCCGGCGCTGGTAGAGGCGCTTCAGCAGCCGTTGCGAAAGCGCGGCAACCTCGATGCCGGCGGCTGTCATTGAATGCGCCGTCGCGGGTGGCCCCCGCGATGGGACAGCGAAGGCGAAGACGTCCTACGTGCCACGGGCTGTCGATGTTGCAAACCGTAGGCCATGGAACGCGAGTGGGACGCACTTTTACCAACCGGCTGGAGTGCCGTCGTGTCCCGCCGGGGTGGCAACGGGGAGCCTGCGGAGTTGCGGGTCGAACTGCGCCACAGGGGCGAGTTGCAGTGCCTGGTGGCCGCCGTTCACCAGCCTTCTGCCGAGGTCGCGAAGGAGCGCGTGCGCCGCGTCGTTCGGGCGTTCCTGGATCGGCATGGTCACGGCCCTTCGTCAAAAGGCGAGCACGCCCGTTGAGGTCCGACTTTTTTTCTCTCCCTGTGGCGGCGCCGTGCCCCTCATCCGTCAAAAGCATTGAGATGCTCCAAACCGATTTCTGGCAACGGTTACGAACACGGCGCCTGAATGCGCGGCGAGCAGCATCTCGACGCCGATGATGGTTTGTGCGACGCAGCAAACACAGCGGGTGAAACCCTCGTTGAGGAAATCGAGACTCCTGCAATCGCCGATGGCGAACCGCCGGCTTCAGCGTGTCTTCGCGTAGATCTGCTCGAGCGCCAACGTCAGGCGCTCGATGTCGACGGGCTTGGTCAGGTGCGCGAAGAAGCCCGCGTCGAGGCTCATGTCGCGATCGCCGGGCTGTCCGTAGCCCGTGATGGCAATCAGCTGGGGCGGGTCGATCAGGTCGGCGCGCAGGCGCTTGGCGACCTCGCGGCCGTCCATGCCGGGCAAGCCGATGTCGAGCAGCACCACGTCGGGCCGGTGCGCCTTGACCGCCTCGATCGCGGCGACGCCGTCGTGCTCGATGCGGCATGAGTAGCCCAGCGTCTCCAGCAGCAGCGACAGGGTCTCCGCCGCGTCCTGGTTGTCGTCCACCACCAGCACCAGCTTCTGGTTGCCGTCGCGTTCGGCGTGGCCCAGGGTGTCGGGCACGGGCGCGACGGGCAGGCGCACCAGGAACTCGCTGCCTTCGCCTTCGCGGCCGTTGCTGAACACGCTGACATAGCCGCCGTGGAGCGTGGTGAGCTGCTGCACCAGGCTCAGGCCCAGGCCTAGCCCGCCCTGCGTTCGCGCCAGCTCTCTTTCGCCCTGCGCGAAGAGCTCGAAGACCCGCTCGAGGTCCTGGCGCGGAATGCCCGGTCCGTCGTCCTGCACGCGGATTTCCGCTTCCGCGCTGTTGTCGCGGTTGGTGTCCAGGCGAATCCAGATGTGCCCGCCGCTGGGCGTGAACTTGCACGCGTTGTGCGCCAGGTTGCTCACGACCTGGATCAGCCGCGCGCGGTCGCCCGTCACCCACAGGTCGGGTCCGTCGATGTTCAGCGCCAGCGTCTGCGACTTCAACGCGATGGCGGGCCGTATGGCCTCCACGCCGTCGACGATGACGTCGCGAAGCCGCACCGGCTTGGCTTCCAGGTGGATGCGCCCGCTGGTGATGCGGCCCACGTCCAGCAGGTCGTCGATGAGCCGCGTGATCTGCTGCAACTGTCGCCCGATGATGTCGCGCGTCCTGACCAGGATGCGCGAGGGCGCCTTCTCGTGCTTGAGCAGCTCCAGCGCGTTGGAGATCGGCGCCAGCGGGTTGCGCAGCTCGTGGCCCAGCATCGCCAGGAAGGTGGTCATGCGCTTGCCCTCGTCCTCCAGCGCCGTGATCCTGCGGCGTTCGGTCAGGTCGCGGGTCACCTTGGCAAAGCCCTTGTGCTGGCCGGTGGCGTCGTAGATGGCCGTGATCACCACGCTGGCCCAGAAGCGCGTGCCGTCCTTTCGCACGCGCCAGCCCTCGTCCTCGAAACGACCGTCGCGCAGCGCGTTCGCCAGCTCCTGGCCGGGCCACCCGCGCGCGGCGACGTCGGGCGGATAGAAGGTCGAGAAGTGCTGCCCGATGATCTCGTGTGCCTTGTAGCCCTTGTTCTTCTCCGCGCCGAGGTTCCAGCTCACCACGTGCCCGCTGGGGTCGAGCATGAAGATCGCGTAGTCCTTCACACCCTCGACCAGCAGCCGGAACCGCTCCTCGCTGGCGCGCAGCAGCTCTTCCTGCTTTCGCCGGTCGCTGTGGTCGCGAATGATCTTGGAAAACCCGCGCGTGGCCCCGTCGGGGCCCGCCAGCCTGGTGATGACGATGTTGCCCCAGAAGCGCGTGCCGTCCTTGCGCAGGCGCCAGCCCTCGTCCTCGAAACGCCCCACGATGCCGGCCTGCGCGAGCTCGTGGTCGGGCCATCCGCGCGACAGCGCTTCCTGCGGGTAGAAGACCGAGAAATGGCGCCCCAGGATATCGGCGCTGTCGTAGCCGCTCAGCAGCCGGGCGCCGTCGTTCCAGCTCACGACGTGGCCGTTCGGGTCCAGGAAGATGATCGCGTAGTCGGTGAGGCTGTCGACCATCCGGCGATAGTCGGTGTCGGTCAGGTTGGCGACGGACAGCCCCGGCGATGCGATGTCTTTCATTGGTCTTCAGGGGCGTGCCAGACCCACGGCTCGAGTGATGTCCCGCGAGTGTGAACTATCGCCTCCTTGTGGCTCGTGGGAGTATTCCTACCCGGCGGCCCTCGCCCACCCGTTGCCGGCGGTCGAGCGGCACCGCCGCCCGGCCCGCAGGCTCAGCGGCTTCCCAGCGCGGTGTCGCCGTCCGGGCGTTGCGCGTCCAGCGGCACCGGCTGGCTGCGCGGCGCGTCGGTGGCGGCAAGGTCGGCGGCGAACATGAACGACGGCGCCGTGCCGCGCTGCTTGACGTGGTACATCGCGCGGTCCGCCGAGCGAAGCAGCCGCGCCAGCGTGTCGCCGTCGCCCGGACTGCACGCCACGCCCAGGCTCATGCCCACCGACACATCGCGGCCCTCGTAGTCGACCGGCTGCCGGCCGGCCTCGATCATGCGCAGCGCCATCTGGCTCAGCGCATCGCGCGTCGGCGTGCCCATCACCAGCACCGCGAACTCGTCGCCGCCGAAGCGCGCCACCACGTCGTCCTTGCGCAACTGCTGGCGCAGCCGCTGCGCGATGGCGATCAGGACCGCGTCGCCGGCCGCATGGCCGTGCGCGTCGTTCACGCCCTTGAAGCCGTCCAGGTCCAGCAGCATCAGGGCAAACGGCTGCTGCCGTTGCAGCCATTCCTCGCCGCGGCTCTCGAAACCGGCGCGGCTGGACGCGCCCGTGAGCGCGTCGGTGCCCAGCGCCTCCACCAGCTGCTGCGTGCGCTCGGTGAGCGCCTGCTCGGAGCGCAGCACCAGCTGCAGGCGCGAGCCCATCGCCACGGCGAACACGATCAGCTCGGCCACCAGCGCGCCCTGCGAAATGTTCATCTGGTTCGGCGCCCACTCGATCCAGCCCCAGCTCGCCACCACGATGGCCCCGACGCCGCCCAGCAGCAGCGCCACGCCGAAGAAATAGAGCACCGCCGGCCAGTAGCGCCGCCGCATCGCGATGAGCGCGCCGATCACCATCACCACGGTGGACGCCATCACCGAGATCTGCACCAGCCGGAAGGTCATCAGCGGGTGCGCGCCCCAGTTGGCGTACGGAATGGCCAGCGCCAGTGCGAGCGTGAAGGCCTGCACCAGCCAGTCCAGCGGCGGCGCGAAATGGCGCAGCCGCAACAGCCGCCGGCCGAACTGCAGCTTGCAGATGGCCCACAGCGCCGGCCCCGCCGTGTAGGCGAAGCCGGCCGCCTCCGGCCAGTGCGCGAACGGGTAGCGCAAGGCGTGGCCGTTGATGCTGCCGAGCGCCAGCACGCCGCATGCGCAGGAGAGCATGTAGAAGCCGTACAGCCCTTCGCCGAACACCTTGAACAGCACCAGGCCGTACACCATCAGGCCGATCAGGATGCCGTAGGTCACGCCGTCGAACATGCGCTTGTCCTGCGTCGACTGCAGGTAGTCGGCCGGGTCCCAGACGGTCACGTCGTAGATGCGCGCGAAGGTCGACTCGACCCGGAAGTACGCGGTGTACGTGCCCGGGCCCGGCAGCTGGAAGCGCCACGCCATCTGCTCGGACGCCGCCGGCCGGCTCGCCCACGGATAGCGCATGCCGGTGGTGACCGGCGCGGCCAGCGCGCGGCCGTTCTCGTCGAAGGGGCCGTAGAAACGCAGGTCGTGCGTGGAAACCGTCGGCACCAGCATCAGCCATTCGCGTGCCGCGTCCGCGGCGTCGGTGGGGTCGGCCAGCCGCATCTGCAGCTTGAACCACAGCACCCGGTCGGACTCCTTGCCCCGCAGCGGGTCGTCAGGAAAGGCGAACCGCCCCTGCTGCGAAGGCGCGCGCACCTGCTCGATGCCCAGCGAGCGGGTCTGGTCCTCGAACACCTGCAACTGGTGCACGGCCGGCAGCCCGTTCGGCTGGCGCTGCACGCTCAGCGGCGGGCGCGGGGCGTCGGGCTGCTGCGCGGCGGCGAAGGTCGACAGCAGCAACCCCAGCGCAACGGCCAGCAGCACGCGCAGGTGCGGGAAACGGATGGCGATTCGAAAAGGGTTGGCGCCGCGGGGGCCGCATTGCAGAAGGCGGAACATCATCGGAACGTGCAGAAGCAGGTGACGGATGGCAAGAATGGCGGGGGGGAATGCTGCATTGTCGCCGCGGGCCGTCTTGTGGCCTTTCTGCATCTGGGGCAACGCGAACGTCCCGGGTGCCGCGTCGCCGACGGCCGGCGCGTCCAACACGCAGGGCGGGTTGAACTGGTACGTGCCCGCCATCGCCATCCGCCATCCGCCAACTGCCAACTGCCAACTGCCAACTGCCAACTGGGCTCGGGAACGCCCTGCAGCACGGGCGGCGCAAGCATCCAGAAGAACCTGATCGACCACGGCCTGGGATGGTTCGCCGGCACCGACCCACAGCGGTGGAGCTCGACCCAGGCCAGCCTGACCGAGGGCTGGGCGCACACGAGAACCGAGGGGTCGGTGTCGGCGACGGGCAAGGCGACAGGGCTGCCGGTTCGCTGCGTGGCGTCGGTGAACTGGTAGGGCTGCGCAGCTTCTCGAACCGCGCGTCAATCGCGGTGCGCGTATTCCATTTCGATCTTGAGTTTCGGAAGCCGCGAACGCACATCGCCCAGCGCACGACGCAGCGCGTCTTCTGCGGGCTGGTTCTTCGGCAGCACCTGCGAATCGAGCGCAAAACGCAGCCGCGTCTCGTCGGGCTCTTCCGTGGATGAAACAGCGGGCCCGTTTCCTTCCATCAGCTCGCCGCGTTCGAAAGTCATCAGCACCTGTTTTCCCCCTTGCCGGATGTCGGCGGTGAGCTTGCTGCAGACGGCGTTCAATACGGCGAGCCCGATCTGGCAGAGGTCCGAACCCACCTCCAGATGGCGTTTGCGCGAATGGCAGGCGGCGTGGATCGTGAGAAAGGCCTGCGCTATCGATCGTTCGGGGTGCTCCGCGTCGTGATCGAGCGGCATGCCGCTGTCGTAGCGCACTTCAATTTCCGCACCGTCGATGCGCATCCGGATCCGTGTGCATCGATCGTCGATGGCATCGTCGACCGCATGGCACAAGGCCTGCATGGCCAGTGTTGCAGCGACGTCGGGGTCATCGACATTGAAGTACATCTGCGGGCGACAGCGCACCGCTTCGGCGCTTGTCAGGATCCTGATTCCTTCAAATGAATTCGTGTTCAAAGGTGATAGCTCCGGTTGTCCGTGTTCATGAAGGCACCGGCGCGCCAGAAAGCCGCATGGGTGCACGTGGTCATTTGAAAATTGAAGCAGCCCTCAAGCCCGAAGCACCGTGCCAACCTGCGCCGCCGGAAAGACAACAGCAAACGCCGTCGCATCGGCAATCTCCGCGCTCGACACGCCCACTTGCGCGCCATCGGCCAAGCTGTTTGCCAGCACCTGTTCGTCTTGCAGGAGCGCGGGCGAGGGCCGTGTCCCGATCTCGATGCCGACCGCTTCGCCGAGATGGAAGTCTTCGTCCTGCGCAAGCCGCCTCAGCAGGTCGGCATCTTGCAGGTCCATCGAAGGCACCAGCGCGACGACGGCATCGCCCAGGTCTGCGGCATCCAGGAGCCCACGGATGAACGTGCTCAGCGCGGCCTGGTCTTGCGCGGCCGGCGAGCAGGCCGGGTGCAGCTCCGGCACATCGAGGCCGCTGTCGCGGGCCTCGCGCACGGCTTCCAGGAAGGCGCTGGCCGAATCGAACACGACGCGCGTATCTCCATCGTGCGACAGGAAGAGCACGCTTGCGGCCAGCGGAGAACACGTCAACGGCAGATGGTGGTTGCTGGTGTCCGCATCGAAGTAGGCCTGCAGGATCGCGGGGCCGCTTTCGGACGCCGGGCCTTCGTCGCCCTTGCGCGAGTTGTCGAAGAAGTTCGCCATGTCCCGGGCGCCGCGCCTGTGGTTGTTACGGCCGCGATGCCAGTCGAACGCGCACCGCAGGTCACATGCCGCAAGCCAAGTGCGCGATCATCCCCGTCCATGGAAATGGATTCCCCCCGAACCCCCCGCTGGCGCTGGCTGCCCGCCGAAGGCAGCTGGCGCTACCACCTGCTGCTCGCGGTCATGGGCATCTTCGTGCTGGGTCCGCTGGCCGGCGTGACCGCGGCCTACATGAACTTCTCCATCGGCTTCTTCGTCGGCGGCCAGGTGCTGGCGGGCCTGCTGGGCTCGGCCGTGACCGCGGGCTACGGCGCGGCCGGGCGGCATGGCGCCAACTACATCCAGACGGCCGCCGCCTCGGTGGCCAGCATGAGCGGGCTGGGCGTGCTGCTGCAGGCGCAGGCGTGGCTGGGGCTGCCGCAGCCGCCGGCCTGGCAGATGGCGGTGTACCTCGGCTGCGTCGGCATGTTCGGCGTGGGCGTGGGCATGCTCTACACGCCGATGCTGGTCGACCGCATGCGCCTGGCCTACCCGTCGGGCCTGGCGGTGGCCAACATCCTGCGCGCGCTGACCGACCCCGCGCTGCTGCGCCGCTCGGTGCTGCAACTCGGCGGCGGCATGGCGCTGGGGGCGGTCGCGGGCCTGGCCTCGGCGCGGCTGGCGGTGCTCGGGGCCATCGGGCTGTCGGCATCGACCTTTGGCGCGGGGCTCGTCGTGGGGGCGCGCATCGGCATTCCCGCGGTGACCGGCGCGCTGCTGGGCGTGGTGCTGCAGCCGTACTTCGTTTCCATCGGCTGGCTGCAGGCGGGCGACCCGCCGCGCAAGATCATGTTCCTCATCGCGCTCGGCGCCATCATGGGCGCGGCGCTGGTGGACATGGCGCTCATCTTCGCGCGCGCCCTGCCGCGCGGGCAGCGGCTCTCAGCGGTGCACGGCGCGCCCGAGCCGGCCGTCAAGGACTGGCAGCGCGTGAACACCCTGCGCCTGGTGCTGTGGGTGCTCTTCTGGGCGGGCGCCACGGTGGCCTGCGGCCACTGGTTGCTCGGGCAGCCCGTGTTCTTCCTGGCGGTGGCCGTGGCGCTGGTGTTTCTCTTCGCGCTGGTCAACGGCATCTCGGTGGGCGTGAGCGACTCCAACCCGATCTCGTCGGCCTTCGTGGTGACCATCGTCATCCTTGCCGCGTTGGGCCTGCGCGACCCCGGCGTGGGCCTCATGGCCGGCGCGGTGCTGCTGGTGGCGACCGGCGTGGCGTGCGACATGCAGCAAGACCGCTCCACCGGCTGGCGGCTCGGCACCTCGCGCGTGGTGCAGTTCCGCTACCAGGTGCTGGGCGTGGTGGTGGGCGCCGTGCTGGCGGTGGTGTTCGCGCGGCTCTTCATGGCGGCCTACCCCGTGCTGCTGCAAGACCAGACCGTGATGACGGCCGGCCAGCAGCCCGCCGAATGGAGCTCGGCCATGACCTACAAGTTTCTGGGCGTGCTGCGCAGCCTGACCGACGACCTGCCGTTCCAGCGCACCGCCATCGGCGTGGGCCTTGCGGCCGGCCTGGTCATCGAGAGCCTGCGCAAGTGGCTGCGCCCGCGCGGCTTCGTGCTCGACGCCATCGTGCTGCCTTCGCCCTATGCGCTGTCCTTCGGCGGCTTCATCAACCTGCCGACCGCGCTGTGGTTCGGGGCGGGCGGGGTGGCGGGCAGCTGGTGGTCGGCGCGCGCGCCCGCGCGGCGCGACGCGCCGCAGGACATGAGCAGCGCGTCGCTGTTCGGCGGCGGGCTGATCGCCGGCGACGCGCTGGCGGCGCTGGGCATCGGCATCGTCAGCCTGCTGGCCGTGGTGACGTAGCCCGGGCCGCTGAACCCGGCGTTCAGCGCAACCCCGCGCCTTCGTCCTTCGAGAGCTTGGTGAAGGACAGCAGCGACAGCAGCGTCATCGCGCCCACCACGCCGAACGCCGGAGAAAAATCTTCCGCCGTCAGCCGGTTCGCGCCGCTGCCGTTCCACCACGCGGCCAGCGTGACCAGCGTGGCGCCCAGCGTCACGCCCAGGCTCAGCGACAGTTGCTGCGCCATGCTGTTCAGCGTGGCCGCATGGCTCATGCGGGGCTTGGGAATCTGCGAGTAGCCCAGCGTCTGCAGCGACACCATCGCCATCGAGTTAACCAGCCCGCCGAACATCAGCGTGACGAAGATCTGCACATGCGGCGTGCTCGGCCTGAAGTAGCCGCAGCTCAGGTAGAAGAGGCTGGTGAGGCAGGTGGCGCCCACCAGCAGCGGGCGGAACCCGACCGTGCGAATGGCCTTGGCCATGACCGCGCGCGTGGCCAGCGAGCCCAGCGCCGAGGCCATCGTCAGGCTGCCCGACACCAGCGGGGAAAGCCCGAAGCCCAGCTGCAGCATCAGCGGCAGCAGGAAGGGCGAGGCGCCGATGGCAATGCGCAGCGGCGTGCCGCCGACGATCGACGCGCGGTAGGTCGAGAACCGCAGGATGCCCAGGTCGATCAGCGGACTCGCCTTGCCGCGGCTTCGCAGGTGATACAGCAGCGAGGCCAGCGTGCCGAACCCCGCCATCGCCCAGATGACCGAGGCCGGCAACAGCCCCTTGCCCACCATCTCCAGGCTGCCCAGCAGCGCCGTGAGGCCCAGGGCCAGCAGCACGAAGCCTTCGGTGTCGAAGGGCGCGGGCGAGCTGTCTTCGGGCGTGTCGTTGATGAAGCGCATCGCGGCCGCGATCGCGATCAGCCCGAACGGAATATTGACGAGAAAAATCCACCGCCAAGAGGTCAGCGTGACGATGGCGCCGCCGAACAGCGGCCCGGCCAGCCGTCCGAACGCGGGCGGCACCGTGAACCACACCATGGCCGACACCATCTGCGATGCCGGCACGCTGCGCAACAGGATGAGCCGGCCCACCGGCAGCATCATCGCGCCGCCCAGCCCCTGCAGCACGCGGAACCCCACCAGCTGCGGCAGCGTCTGCGCCGCGCCGCACAGCGTGGAGCCCAGCGAGAAGAGCGCCACCGCCACGCAGAACACCCGCTTGGCCCCGAAGCGCTCGGCCAGCCACCCGCTCACGGGCAGGAACACCGCCAGGCTCAGCAGGTACGAGGTGATCGCCAGGTTCAGGTGCAGCACGCTCACGTCGAGCGCGTGCGCAATGGTCGGCAGCGCCGTGGCCATCACCGAAGTGTCGAGGTTCTGAAGGAAGAGGGGCGAGGCGACGATGAGCGCAACGATGCGGTGGCGAGGAGGCATGCGCGCATTGTCCGGGAGAGGAATTAGGCGAGGCTCGGTGGCTGTGCGCGCATCCGGCCCCTTCGCGCGAGACAGCGAAGGCGAACGCGAAGGAGAAATGTACGGGTGTGTATCCCGGAGACCTTGATCAACACGAGGATGCAAACCACGAGGTGCCGTGACATATGCCAGATACAACGGCCACATCTACTGGGTGCGCGCATCGACCGGATGCGAAGGCTGCTTTCTGCCGCAATGCCAACAACGAAAAGACCCACCATGTCAGAAGAGATCAACTCCCGCCGCCGCTTCCTCGGCACCACGACCGCCGCACTCGTCGCAGGGCAAATCGGCCTGCTCACGGGGGCTTCGGCGCAAACGCGCACGCCGTCTTCCGCCGTGCCGGCAACCAAGCCGGGCACCTGCACCTCGTTCGGCCCGCTCAAGCAGATCGACGCCGGTCCGTTGAACGTCGGCTATGCGGAGGCCGGCCCTGCCGACGGGCCGCCGGTGCTGCTGCTGCACGGCTGGCCCTACGACATTCACACCTATGTGGACGTGGCGCCGCTGCTTGCCGCCGCCGGGTATCGCGTGATCGTGCCGTACCTGCGCGGCTACGGAACCACGCGCTTCCTGTCGAAGGACACGCCGCGCAACGCGCAGCAGGCGGCCGTGGCGCTCGACGCCATCGCGCTGATGGACGCACTGAAGATCGACAAGGCGGTGGTCGGCGGCTGCGACTGGGGCGGGCGCACCGCGTGCATCCTGGCCATGCTGTGGCCCGAGCGATGCAAGGCGCTGGTCTCGGTGAGCGGCTACCTGCTGTCGAACCCCAAGGTGGGGCTTCAGCCGTTGCCGCCGGAAGCTGAAGTGCAGTGGTGGTACCAGTTCTACCTGGCCACCGATCGCGGCCGCGCCGGCTACGAAAAGTACCGCGCCGAGTTCGCCAAGCTCATCTGGCAGACCGCATCGCCCAAGTGGAATTTCGACGAGGCAACCTTCAGGCGCTCCGCCGCCGCGTTCGACAACCCGGACCACGTGGCCATCTCGATCCACAACTACCGCTGGATGCTGCAGCTGGCGGCCGGTGAAGCGAAGTACGACGACATCGAAGCCAGGCTCTCCGCCGCACCGCCCATCTCCGTGCCCACCATCACGATGGAAGGCGACGCCAACGGCGCGCCGCACCTGGCCCCTGCGCAATACGCGGCCAAGTTCAAGGGCAGGTACGAGCACCGCACCGTGCCGGGCGGCATCGGCCACAACCTGCCGCAGGAAGCCCCGCAGGCCTTCGCGCAGGCCATCATCGATGTGGACCACTTCCAGGGCATTCGCGCAATGACGCCGGGCCCTGCATAGCGGAAGACCCCGTGAGCCCGGCGTGGCCGTGCCCGCAAATGCCGGCGTAAAAAAGCCCAGGAACTGCGCCAGTTCCTGGGCTGCCTGTTCGCGCGCGATCGGCGCGATCGGCGCGATCAGTGTGATCGGCGTGATCGATCAGTCGTCGGAGTCGGCGTCCGCTTCGTCGTCTTCGTCCTCGGCCTCTTCTTCAGCCGGGCGAATCGTCACGAAATTCGAAGCGTCTTCCACGAAGACCATCGACTTTCCATCGGGAGACATCCCGCGCACTTCGGTCTGTGGGCCTTCGCCGTTCTGGTAGTCGACCGAGACCAGCGCAAAGCAGGCCAGGGGTTCTTCCATCTCACCGTCGTCGCCGCCGTCGTACACGGCCATCCAGCCATCGGCGGGCATGATCTGCAGGATCTTCACTTCTTCCATCGGGTCGTTCCAGGGTCAAAAAATCGAGCTGGGCAGCATATCCGATGCAAGCGCGCGCAGAGACCGCCGGGAACGCGCGAACCGTGCCGAAACTTCTCGCCGAAGTTCGGTCAGGCGGGCACTCAAACCCTCGCCAGGCTCAGCCGCCTACGGCTCGCCCAAAGGCTGACGAGCGCGTCGAGTTCCGTTGCATAGAGTCGGTCGGGCCGCTCGGCCCCTTCGTCGAGCAGGACCAGTGTCCCGAGCGAAGCCTGCCAGCAATTCTCGGAGAGGTGCTTGAAGTGGCCGAGGCAGACGTAGCCGAACGGCGCGGACAAAGAGAAATCGCATCGCCTCAGCAGCATGCCGTCACTGCGTGCGCCTTCCACGTCTTTCGTCGAGACGAGCACGTGCACACCATCGTCCTGGATGATGTTCTGCCTTGGCAGGATGGCCAAGAGCTGGGACGGGCGGTTGGAATGTGAATCGGGCATGACTGTCCATGTATCGGCAGCCGATGGCGAAAGTTGAAGGACAGTGATCTCCGGATCAGGGAAATCACCCGCCCGGCCGCTCGCTGGCGGGCACTATCGTCGGCCGGCCATGCGCTTGCGTGCGTCGGCGCCATCGGCAAATTCAACTTGCAAGAACGGAGTGAACCATGACGGAATCACCGAAGGTGAAGGGACCTGCCTCGTACTTTCCTTCCATCGAGAAGACGTACGCCAAGCCGATCGCGCACTGGATGGAAATTCTCCAGGGCGCCGACTCCCGCAAGCACATGGCGCTCGTCAGCAAGCTCAAGACCGAGCACCAGATGGGCCACGGGCACGCGAATGCCCTGGTCGCGGTGTTCCTGGCCAAGGCATAGCAGGCGCGCCAGGCCGCACGCGCCTGGCACCGGCCCGCGCCGTCGGTGACCCGACCGCGTGAAATCCGTGTCGCCCAGGCTGGTCGTGATCCCGCGCCACCCGACGCGCGGGCGTGTTCGTCGCCGGCGGGCCTGCCGAAGCGATTCCGTGAAGGTTTCATGACAAACGTCATTCGTGGTGCCGCTCACCCGTCTGCATAACACCCCCCGGAAACAACGGACCCCCATGACGACACTCATAGGCATCGAGCCCCACATGGCGATGTTCATTCGCCCCGAGCGCCTGGTAGACAGCGCCTGGATCGGACATGTGCCTTTCGCCGCCTGGCTGACGGCCGTGGCGCGGCCGAACCGGTTCGTCGAGCTTGGAACGCACCGCGGCATGTCCTACGCCGCCTTCTGCCAGACGGTGCGCGCGGAGCAACTCCCCACGCAGTGCCATGCGATAGACACCTGGCAGGGCGACGCGCACGCGGGCGCCTATGGCGAGGACGTGTACCGCGACCTCTCGGGCTTCAACGCGCGTCACTTCGCGGGCTTCTCGCAGTTAATGCGCACCGGCTTCGACGAGGCGGTCTCGTCGTTCGCGGACGGCTCGATCGACCTGCTGCACATCGACGGCCTGCACACCTACGAGGCCGTCAGACACGATTTCGAGACGTGGCTGCCCAAGCTGTCCGACCGCGCCATCGTGTTGTTCCACGACACGGCGGTCCGCGAGCGGGGCTTCGGGGTCTGGCGCTACTGGCGCGAGATTTCCCCGCGCCATCCGCACTTCGAGTTCGATCATGCGTCGGGCCTGGGCGTGCTGCAGGTCGGCACGCAGGTGGCGGCGGGTGTGCGCCAGCTGCTGGACCTGGCGCACGACGCCGAGGGCGCGCGCCGTGCCAAGGCGGTCTTCAGCGGCCTGGGCGATGCGGTCGTGCAGCGGCACGAACTCGAGAGCGCGCGCCGTTCGGCCGTTCATGGCGCGGCGACGTCCATGGAGCTGCAGGCCCGGGCGCTGGCCGTGGCGAACCAGGCGCTCGCGCACCGGCTCGCGCAGTCCGAGACGATGGTGCGGCAACTGGCCGGATCGTTCTCATGGCGCGTGACCCGGCCGCTCAGGGCGGTGCGCGGCATGTTCAATTGAAGGGGGCCTGCCGCCATGTGGCTTTCGTGCCGCGCGCGGGTATTGAACACCTTGGTTGCAACGCGGCCGTCACACGCCGGTGACAGCATGCAAGTTTCCCGAATGGCGCGCATTCCTTGCCGACTCGAACCTTCACCTTGCCATGGCACCCGCAGCGTTGCGGCAGCCATGCCGATGTTCGCGGCAGCACGGCGCGCCGGGGTTGAGCCGCGTGCCTGCGCGTATCGTCGGCGTGACCTGCCGCAGGGCGGTGCTCTGCGGGCTGGTGCTCTTCCGGCTCGCGGGTGCAGCCTGCGCGGCTGACGCGCCCGCGCTGCCGCTGCACGACGGCGAGCCGCCGGTGGACCTCGCGCCCCAAGCCGCCGACCAGCCGCTCGACTTCGACATCCCGGCCCAGCCGCTGGGCGATGCGCTCAAGCGCTATGCCGCGCTCACCCGCCAGCCCGCGCTCTTTCGCAGCGAGATTCTGGGCGAGCTGACATCGAGCGCCGTGCGCGGCCTGTATTCGCCCGACGCCGCCCTTCGGCTGCTGCTGGACGGCACCGGCCTGGTCGCCGAAAAGGTCCACACGGGTTCCGGCGTCACGCTGTCGCTGAAGGCGGCCGGCGCTGCCGCGACCGCTCCGCGCGCATCCGGCCTCGGAAGCCTGGACGGCTACCCGGGCCTGGTGCAGGCGCAGGTCTGGGAAGCGCTGTGCGACAACGCCCGCACGCGGCCGGGAACGTATCGCTCGCTGTTGCGCTTCGAGGTGGATGCCACGGGCCAGCTCCGGCGGCCGCGCCTGCTCGGCTCCACCGGCGACGCCGCCAGGGATGCGGCGATGGTGGAGATCCTGCAGCGCGTGCACCTCGCGCAATCGCCGCCGCCGGACCTGCCGCAGCCCTTGACGCTGCTGGTCCTGCCCACGGATTCGCGCGGTGGAACGCGCTGCCGCGGCGCGGCCGCCAGCGAGGCGTCGTGAGCATGGCCGAAGACACGCGCCCCGTCCTGATGGACTACCTGTCCAGGCACTACGACGCCCTCAAGCGCCAGCTGGGGCGGGCGCTGCGCAACACGGACCTGGCGGAGGACGCGCTGCACGACACCTGGCTGCGCGTGAACGACCAGGGCAAGAACGAAGAGGCAAAGACCGAAGACGGCCCGATCCGCAAGCCCGGCGGCTACCTCGTGCGCATGGCCTTCAATATTGCGCTGGACATCCAGCGGCGCCAGAGCCGGAACCTGCCTTTCGACGAAGTCGATGCGCTGATGGAGCTCGCCGACACGGCGCCCGGCCCCGCGCGGACGGTCGAGGCGCGTTCGCAGCTCGATGCGGTGGTCCGGTTGCTGGACCGCATGCCCGCGCGGCGGCGCGAGGTCGTCGTGCTGGTGCACATGGAGGGACTCACGCAACCCGAGGCGGCCCGGCGCCTGGGCGTTTCGTTGCGAACCGTCGAATACGAACTGAAGAGCGCGCACGACTACCTGAGCGCCAGGATGAGCCATGACGAATAAATTTTGCGGGGTCGCGCGTTGCCATTCGTCATACGGTGTGAAGAACCGAATCGCCCCCCGCCGCGCACCGGGCCAAGGCCCCGACAAAGTACCCGGCCAGCAGCGCCGTGGCCGCGGCCGTGGCGCCTGACACCATGACGACATCCGTAGACGACCTCGCCCTCCAGGCCGACGAGCGGCGCCAGCAGGCGTGGGGCTGGCTGCGCCTGCTCCATTCGGGCGCCGTGAAGCCGCAGGATGCGCAGCGCTTCAAGCGCTGGCTGGCCCACGACCCGGCGCACGCCGCGGCCTTCGGCGAGGCCAAGGCGCAATGGGCCGAGATCGGCCCGGCATCGGCCCGGCTGCTGCGCTCCAACCCCGAGGCGGCCGCATTCCATGAGCGCCATCGGCACAAGCCGGCCTTGCCGCGCCGGGCCTTCCTGGGCGCGGCCGTCAGCGCGGCCGCGGTGGCCGGTGTGGCCGGCGTGGCCGTGTTCCGCCCGCCCGCCGGCCTGTGGCCGGCGCCGGCCGAGTGGGGTGCCGACTACCGCACCGCCACGGGCGAGCAGCTGCTGGTGCAGCTGACGGACCGCATCCAGGTCACCCTGAACACCCAGACCCGCATCCGGCGGCAAACGGCGGGCGACGAGACCACGGGAATCGACCTGCTCGCGGGCGAAGCGGCCATCGACCTGACGGGCGCGGGCCGCGGCGGCCGGCCCTTCGGCGTCACCGCCGGTGCCGGCCGCAGCCTGACCGACGCGGGGCGCTTCGAGGTCCGCTACCTGCAGGGCAAGGTCTGCGTGACCTGCATCGAGGGCACGGTGCGCATGGAGCACCCCGCGGGCACGCGCGAGCTGCGGGCCCACCAGCAGGCGGTCTATGACGCCGGTGCGGTGAGCAGCGTGGCCCCGGTCGGCCCGGCGAACCTGTCCGCCTGGCGCAAGGGCGAGCTGGTGTTCACGCAGACGCGGCTGTCGGATGTGCTCGACGAGATCAACCGCTACCGGCCCGGCCGCGTGATGCTGATGAACGCCGCGGCGCGCGACCGGCGCGTCACCGGGAGCTTCTATATCGCATCGCTCGATCTGGCGCTGGCGCAGCTGCAGCACGCCTTCGATCTCGACGCGCGCTCGCTGCCGGGCGGGGTGATCGTGCTCAGCTGAGCCCGCGCCGCGTCGCGAGCGCCCACGCGCGCCGGCGCGAAAAATAAGTTGCGGGGTACAGGGGCGCCTGTTCGTCTTAGTGCATCGACTCAACTTTCGGGCAGAACGACTCATGAGCACACGCGGACCCCAGGGCGCAGCAACCCCGCCGAGAAACGGCGCGCAGGAACGGAAGATGCCGGCGGGACGGCCGTTGCGCATGGCACCCATCGCGCGTGCCGTTGCCGTGGTCCTTGCCGCCAACGGCGCGCTCATGGATGCCCATGCGCAGCAGGCCTTCAGCGGCGCCTGGTTCGCGGCCAAGAACGCGGCGCAGAACACGGCAACGGCCACCGGCCGGCTGCCCAACGGCATGCCGGCATCGATGCTGACCAACCCGGGGGCGCAACAGAAAGCCGACGCGCAGCTGCAGCGCTCCATCAACAACCTGAACGCGGCCGCGCGCGGCATTGCCGCGCAGCAGGCCTCGCAGGAGGCGGCGCGGCTGGCGGCGCTGAACGGCGGCTCGGACATTCCCGACGGCCTGGCCGACGGCGGCCTGAAGGTGGACGGCAACAGCCTCACCGCGGGCTGGCTCAACGCCAATGCGCCGGTGCAGACAGCAGCCGGCGGCCGCACGGTGGTGGGCATCAAGCAGACCGACGACAAGGCGATCCTGAACTGGGAGAGCTTCAACGTCGGCAAGAACACCACGGTGCAGTTCGACCAGAAGGGCGGGGCCAAGCCCGACGGCACCAACGCATGGATCGCGCTCAACCGCATCAATGACCCGAGCGGCCGGCCCAGCCAGATCGCGGGCCAGATCAAGGCCGACGGCTCGGTGTACCTCATCAACCGCAACGGCATCGTCTTCACCGGGTCGAGCCAGGTGAACACGCGTTCGCTGGTCGCGTCGAGCCTGGCGCTGTCGGACAAGCAGTTCAAGCTGGGCATCAACAGCGCGCAGGTCCTTGCCAACCAGGGCAACGACTTCGCCGTTCCGCAGTTCGGCGAATTCACCGCCGAGCGGCCCGCCATCTACGGCGACTCGGGCTTCAAGCCCGGCACCGGCGGCGCGCCGGACCGCATGGGCGGCGTGGACCGCTTCGACCCCGGCGCGGCGCCCGGCGAGGTCAGGGTGGACGCCGGCGCGCAGCTGGCGGCGGACAGCGGCGGCAAGGTGATGCTGTTCGCGCCCAAGGTGCGCAATGCGGGGCGCATCTCCGCGCCCGACGGCCAGGTGATCCTGGCGGCCGGCGAGAACATCTACCTGAAGACACCGTCCGTGCAGGACCCGAACGCGCCCCGCGGCCTGGACGTGGCCGCCTCGGCGGTGCCGGGCTGGGCCTTCGGCGGCGGGCAGATACAGGGCGCGCTCAAGCTCGTGGCCGTCTATGCCGACGTGAACTTCGTCAACGGCCTGCGTGACGTCGTCATGCCCGAGATGGCCGCGCGCGCCAAGTCGGTCGGCTACGAGGTGGTCAACACCGGCACCGTGCAGGCCGACCGCGGCAACATCACCCTGCAGGCGCAGGACGTGCGCCAGTCGGGCGTGCTGAGCTCGACGACCGCGCTGAACAACCGCAACGGCTCGATCCTGCTGCGCGCGTGGGGCCTGGGTTCGCACATGTACGCGGACGGCGTGGACGACCTGATCAACTGGTCGGCCGGCACGCTCACGCTGGGCGAAGGCAGCATCGCGCAGATCCTGCCCGACGCCTCGGACACCGGCGAGATCGAGGCCTCCGCGCTCGCCACGCGCTACCAGCCCGGGCGCGTGAGCCTCTACGGGCAGCTGATCGACATCCGCTCGAAGGCCGGCGTGCTGGTGCCGGCGGGAACGATCAAGGCCGAGTCGGCGGTCAACCCGATGTTCACGCAGTTCCCGTACTTCAAGCCCGGCAGCCTGCGCGACGAGAGCCGCATCTACCTCGACAGCGAAGCCTTCCTGAGCGTGGCCGGCCTGCAGGGCATGCAGGTGAACATGTCGCGCAACTTCATCGAGGCCGAGCTGCGCATCAACGAGTTGCGCGACTCGCCGCTGCTGCTCGACTCGTGGGTGCGCGGCAAGAAGGTGATCGTCGACCGGCGCGTGAACGGCGTGTTCAAGGACGGCCCGATGGCGGGCGTGCAATGGGTGCTCGGCCCCGACGGCGTCACCTACGTTCCGGGCGCCTGGGTGGGCACGCCGCTGGCCGACGTCAGCGGCTGGGTGGGCGTGGGCAAGACCGACCTGCGCGAGCTCTCGGCCGACGCGGGCAGCATCGACCTGCGCGCGGGCGGCGCGGTGATCACGCGCTCGGGCTCGGTGCTCGACGTGTCCGGCGGCTCGGTGCGCTACAGCGACGGCATGAACACGGCCACCAAGCTCATGGGCGCCGACGGCCGCGTGCACACCATGGAGCGCGCCGCGTCCGACACCGACTACACCGGCCTGGCCGGCGAGTTCACGAGCGAGCATGCGCGCTGGGGCGTGAAGACCACGTGGCGCTCGCCCATCATCGGCGCCGACTTCAAGGAGGCCGGCTACACGGAAGGCCGCAAGGCGGGCGACGTGAAGGTCTTCGCGGGCGACGCCATGGTGCTCGAGGGCGACATGCTGGGCGGCGTGGTGGTGGGGGAGCGCCAGTCGAAGAACCCGGGCGCCAGCAAGGGCGGGCGGCTGGAGCTGGGCGAGAACACGCCCGACGGCAGGCCTTGGTCGCCGGGCACCATCGTCGTCAGCCACGACCCGAAGCGGCTCGCGCAGGACTTCGACGCCAGGGCCAGGCTCGGCGAAGACTTCTACGTGCAGGTCAAGCCCGACGAGCTGAAGTCGCGCAAGCTCACCTTCCTGTCGGACGACATGCTCAGCGATTCGGGCATGGGCACCATCGTGCTGAACACCATCAACGGCGACTTCGAGCTCGCCAAGGGCGCCGTGCTGAACCTGTCGCCGGGTGCCTCGCTGTCCGTGGCCGGTACCGAGGGCTCGACCCGCGACATCCGGATCCAGGGGCAGATCCGCGCGCCGGGCGGCAAGATCGGCCTGTCTTCCGTCAACGGCGTGCTGGAGGTGGGCGAGCAGGGCCGCCTGGACGCCAGCGGGCAGTGGATCAACAGCTGGCGCGACGGTGTCTCGCCCAGCGCCTGGGCCATCGACGGCGGCGCGATCACGCTGAACGTCGGCAAGATCTCCGCGCATCGCGATGCCGTCTTCGACGTGTCGGGCGGCGGCCGCGTGGACCGCGGCAACAAGGGCCTGCCGACGCTGCGCGTGGGCGATGCGGGGTCGATCTCGCTGACCGGCGTGACGCCCGACCTGGACCTGGGCGCCCTGGACATGCGCGCGCATGCGGCCGGCTCGGCGGGCCGCCTGGCGCTGCAGGCCGCCTCGCAGGTGCAGATCGGCGGCACTGCGCCTGCCGTGCCCACTGTGCCCACTGCGTCCGCTTTGCAGCCGGACGATCCCGCGGCCGGCGTGGCCCTGCTGCCGGCCGGGCTCTTCGGCGAACGCGGGTTCGGCAACGTCTCGGTCTCGGTGCGCGGCGAAGGCAACGGCATCGTGGTGCCCGAAGGCGTGACGGTGTCGCAGCAGGCCACCCACATCGACCTGAACGGCTTCGCCTGGCGCGACCTGCCGAGCGGACGGAACCTGGCCGACGTCGCCCCCCTGGGCGTGCTGCGGCCCGAGGAGCGCGCGGCGCGCGCGCCCGCATCGCTGGCGCTCGGCGCCGAGAACGGCCCGATCCGCATCGCGCGCGGCGCCACCGTGCGCACCGACACCGGCGGCAGCCTGCTGTTGAACGCCGGCGGCGAACTGGGCGCGTTGACGGTCGCCGGGCGCCTGGAGGCACCGGCGGGCCGCATCGGCCTGAGCAGCAGCAAGGTCACCCTCGAAGCCGGCGGTGAACTGCTGGCGCGCGGCGTGCCGCTGATCCACGTCGACAGCACCGGCCGCCGCGTGGGCGAAGTGCGCGACGGCGGCACGGTGACGATCCAGGCGGGCGATCTGCGGCTCGAGAAGGACGCGCTGATCGACGTGTCGGGCGCCACCGGCACCATCGACGCCGTGGCCGACGCCGGCCCCTCCGGCACGCGCGTGCCGCGGCCCGCGCAGGCGATCACGCTGGACAGCAACGGCGGGCTGATCGAGATCACGGGCAAGGGCCTGGTCGAAAGCCGCATGCGCGGCGAGGCGGGCGGCCCCGGCGGCATCGGCGGGCGCATCCGCGTGAACATGACCGCGGCGTCGGGCCCGAACGGCTCGCCGCTGGAGCAGCTCGAGCGCGTGGTGCAGGACCCGGACTGCTACGGTTTCTTCGTTGACGGCGTGTGCAGCGACCCGAAGCAGGGCCTGGACTTCGACTGGGCCCCGGGCCTTCGCAGCTGGGGCTACGACATCGCCGGCCCGATGATCCTGCCGTCCTCGCTGCTCGCGCGCCTGGCGGACACCAAGGAACTGGTGGTGTCCGACCGGCTGGGCTCGCCCGGCGTGCCCGGCCCGCTCGATCCGGCGCAGTTCGGCCTGTCCGAGCAGACGCTGGACAACTTCCGCGACACGCTGTTTTCGGGCGACCTGCTGCGCGACCTGCTTCAAAAGCCGGGCCAGCAGTTCGCGCTGACGCTGCGCCCGCAGTCGTTCAAGGACGGCGGCTTCGCCGACCTCGCACTGGTCAACGGATCGCAAGGCGCGATTCGCCTGGACAACGCCAACCTCGCGCTGGGCCGCTCGATCCTGCTGCAGGGGCCGATCGTCGGGCACGCGGGCTCCACGTCGTCGCTGCGCGCGCCGCGCATCGTGCTGTCGGCCATACCGGGCGCCTCGGCGGCGCTGGCGCCTGCGCCGTCGGCAACACCTGGTGCGCCTGGTGCGCCTGGTGCGCCTGGTGCGCCCGGTACCCCCGCCGCGGCGGGGCAACTCACCGTGGCCGGCTCGCTGATCGACATCTCCGCATCGGACGAGCAGGGCCAGTTCCAGGCCGGCACGGTGCGCATCACCGGCTTCGGCCGCACGGTGCTCGAAGCCGGCGAGATCCGCATGGGCGGCGCGCTGCCCACGCAGATCAGCGAAGAGACCAGGCTGCAAGTCAACCTCGACGTCGACGGGCACCTGGCGCTCAACGCCGGGCAGGTGTACCCGGCGAGCGCGATGACCGGCGTGATCCGCGCGGGCGACTCGATCACCGTCGAGCGCATGGGCGACGCCGGCGGCGCGCCCCTGTCGGCCGGCGGCAGCCTGCGCCTCGAGGCGCCGGTGATCGCGCAGAACGGCGTGCTGCGCGCGCCGCTCGGCCAGATCGAACTCAATGCCGGCGAACGCCTGTCGCTGGGCGCGGGCAGCCTGACATCGGTGTCGGGCGCGGGCCTGACCGTGCCCTACGGCACGCTGTCCAACAACGAGCACTGGCACGACCCGTCCAAGGGAGTCGATGTCACCAATCCGTCGAGCGGCTCGCTGGTGGCGCCGCCTGAAAAGCGCATCACCATGAAGTCGCCCGACGTCGCCCTGGCGCAGGGCGCGGTGGTGGACATCGCGGGCGGCGGCGACCTGCATGCCTCCGAATTCGTGCCGGGCCCGGGCGGCTCGCACGACGTGCTGAGCATGCCGGGCATGTACGCCATCCTGCCCGGGCAGGCCGGCGCGGCACCCGCGGGCGCCGCCGCCGCAGGCCAGCGCGTCTGGCTCGCGGGCGGCCCCGGGCTGGCGGCCGGCTGGTACAACCTGCTGCCCGCGCGCTATGCGCTGCTGCCCGGCGCCTTCGCGGTGCAGGCCACGGGCAAGGCATGGGGCGGCGCACCGGCGCCCGCCACCCTCGCGCCGGACGGCAGCCTGGTCATGCAGGGCCGCAGCGGCAACACCTACGGCGGCAACCAGGACGCGCAGGCCACGGCCTGGCGCGTGATGTCCGGCGGCACCCTGCGCCGCTACTCGGAATACAACGAGGCCACGGCCAACGACTTCTTCTCGTCCGAGGCCTTCAAGCTCACGCAATACCGCCTCACGGGCCAGAACGTGGTCACGCCGCGCCTGCCGCGCGACGGCGGCGCGGTCGTGTTCGACGCGGGCCGGCTGCTGCTGCTGGACGGCACGCTGCGCTCGGCGCCCGCTGCGGGCGGGCGCGGCGGGCTGGTCGACATTGCGGGCAAGAAGATCGCCATCGTCGGCAGCGGACAGGACAGCGCCAGCCTGCAGGCCGACGGCTACCTGGTCATCGATTCGACGAGCCTGTCGAACTTCGGCGCCGGCAGCCTGCTGGTGGGCGGCAAGCGCCAGGGCAACGCGCTCGGCCTGGAGCTGGACGTGACCGCGACCGACATCGTGGTGCGCAACAACGAGGGCTCCGAGCTGTTCGGCCCCGAGATCATCCTGGCGGCCAGCGACAAGGTGGCCATCGAGGCCGGAAGCCGTGTCAGCGCGAAGGGCCCGAGCGCACGCAGCTCCGGCACCCTCAGCGTGAAGCCCAGGGTGGCCGCGGTCTACACCGACCCCGACGGCAACCTGGACGACAACTCCGACGGCGTGATCGACGCCAAGGACGCGGTGGACGACGTGCTCACCTCGCCCGCCAGGGACTGGGGCGCGCTGGTTCGCCTGAGCACCGGAGACGCCGTCAAGGTCATTCGCCAGGGCGTGGACATCTCGCGCGGCGGCCTGGTCGCGATCGGTGCCGGTGCCGTCGTCAACGGCGACGCGGCGCTGCTGATCGACGCCACGCGCACGACCGAGCTGGCGGCCTCGGCGCAGATTGCCGGCACCGACCTGTCGGTGGCGGCCGGCCGCATCGGCTTCGGCGGCGGCACCGAAGGCATGGTGCTGGGCAGCGGCGCGCTGGCGCAGCTGGCCAACTCGAAGCGCCTGACGCTGCGCAGCTACTCGGACTTCGACTTCTACGGCTCGCTCGACCTGGGCGCGGCCGGCCTGAAATCGCTGACCTTCGACGGCGCCGCATTCGTCGGCCGCGGCGCGGGCGACGTGGTGATCAAGGGCGAGAGCATCGCGCTCGTCAACAGCAGCGGCGGCACGGGCATGCCGGCCGGCACGGGGGCGGGCGGCTTCACGCTGGACGCGGCCACGCTGGTGCTGGGCGCGGGCCGGAAGACCTTCTCGGGCTTCGGCGGCGTGACGCTGTCGGGCCGCGACGCGATCGTCGGCGAAGGTGCGGGCGGCATCGACGCGGGCGCCACGCCGCTCACCTTGAACACGCCGCTGCTCACCGGCCGCGGCGGCGCGGTGCAATCCATTGCCACGGCCGGCGCGCTGCAGGTGGTCGCGCCGGCGGACGGCGCGGGCGCGCCGTTCGACGTGCTGGAGAGCCTGGGCCTGCGCCTGGGCCTCACCGGGCGCAGCATCGCCTTCACGGGCCGCGCGGTTGCGCTGGGCGGCAGCATCGACATGACGGCCACCGGCGGCAACCTGGTGCTGGGCCAGGGCGCGGTGATCGACGTGGGCGGCTCCGCCAAGCAGTTCTTCGACGTCGCCGAATACGCGGACGCGGGCCGCATCGGCCTGTCGGCGGTGGGCGGCGACGTGCGGCTCGAGGCCGGCAGCCGGCTCAACCTGGCCGCGCATCCGGGCGGCGGCGACGCCGGCACGCTGAGCCTGGCGTCGTCGCAGGGCGGCACGGTGCTGCTCAACGGGCAGATCGCGGCGCAGGCCGGCGGCAACGGCGGCAAGGCGGGCAGCTTCGCGCTCGACATCGAGGCGCTGCCCGACTTCGCCGGCGTGAGCCAGCGGCTGAACGACGCCGGCTTCAACCGGTCGCGCCAGTTCCGCATTCGCCAGGGCGACGTGGCGCTGGGCGGCTTCACGCAGGTCGAGGACTTCGGCCTCACGGCCGACCGCGGCAGCATCGACATTTCCGGCACGGTGGATGCGCGCTCGGCCTACGGCGGCGCCATTCGCATCACCGCCGGCAACGGCGTGGCGATGCAGGCCGGCGCGCAGCTGCTGGCCGGCGCGACCGGCAGCCTGGGCAACGGTCGCGTGACGCTCGAAGCATCGGGCGGGCAGCTGAACCTGCTGGGCGGCCTGATCGACGTGACCGGCAACGAAGGCGGCAAGGTGCGCCTGCGCGCGCAACAGAACGCCGCACACGACGACCTCGCGGTTGCCGCGCTGAACACCGCCGTCACCGGCGCGCGTTCGGCGGTGCTGGAGGGCGTGAGCGTCTACGACGTGAAGGACTACGACGGCGCCACGGTCGATTCGGTCAAGGCCGACGCCATCGCCGACGCGGGGCGTTTCCGCGCCGCGTCGGCCGCGGTGGCCGGCCGGCTGGGCACCCGGCTGGACGTCATGCCGGGCATCGAGATCCGCAGCGCGGGCGACCTCGCGCTGAACAGCGACTGGAATCTGTTCAGCGACTTCTCCGGCGCGCGCGAAGGCACGCTGACCTTGCGCGCGGGCGGCAACCTTGCCATCAACGGCCACCTGAGCGACGGCTTCGACGCGGCGGACCGCAGCGGCGTGCTGCAGGCGGGCCCGTCGTGGAGCCTGCGGCTGGTGGCGGGCGGCCAGCTCGACTCGGCCGACGCCATGGCGCTCAAGCCGCTGGCGGCGCAGGCCGCGGGCACGGGGTCGATCACCGTCGGCACGGCCAACACCGCCGTGCCCAGCGACAGCGACCCGGCGCCGGACAACGGCGCGGGCAAGCTCGTGCGCACGGGCACCGGCGACCTCGAGGTGCGCGCCGGACGCGACCTTCGCCTGGCGCACAAGGAATCGGTGATCTACACCGCCGGGCGCAAGGACACGACGGTGTGGAGCGACTTCTCCACCGCCAACCCGAACGCGAGCTATGGCGTGGAAGGCGGCAACCTGGCGATCGGCGCGCAGGGCAGCATCGAGTCCGTGCCGTCGGGCCAGCACTTCACCGAATGGCTCAACCGGCAAGGCAACGTCAACGCCCGGCGCTTCTTCGGCGAGTACACCAACGGCGAGTACGGCGTGGGCCCGGACGGCGTCTACGGCCCCGTCATCCATGCACCCGAGCAATCGAGCTGGTGGATCGACTTCGGGCGCTTCCAGCAGGGCGTGGGCGCGCTGGGCGGCGGCAACGTCACCGTGGACGCCGGCGGCGACCTGCGCAACCTGCTGGTTGCCTTGCCGACCCACATGCGCATGCGCGGCGGGCGCTCCGCGAGCGAAGCGATGACCATGGAAATGCGCAACGGCGGCGCCATGACGGTGCAGGCCGGCGGCGCGATCCGCGGCGGCCAGTACTACGTGGCGCGCGGCGCGGGCGACATCCGCGCCGGCGAGACGGCCATCGGCCACACCTTCACGCTGACCCGCGACGACAACAACGGCGGCCTCACCAAGTCGAGCTACACGGCGGCACCGGTGCTCGCGCTGGGCGACGCCACGCTGAGCCTGCGCACCGCGGGCGACCTGCGCCTGCAGACCGTGATCGACCCGCTGCTCGTGAACTACGGCGAAGGCTTGCGCAACGACGGCCAGCTGCTGAACTACGGCGCCTTCATGAGCGGCTACACCGACCGCAGCGCGCTCAGGCTGGTGTCGACCGGCGGCAACATCACGCTGGTGAACCGCGCGACGTTCATCTTCCGCGACCTGGTGCTCAACAGCTTCGCCACGGACACCCTCGTGGGCTTCGGCGGCAACCGCTACCCGGCGCGATTTTCCGCAGCCGCCGTGAATGGCGGCATCGCCATCGACGGGCCGCTGTACGTGCTGCCCGGAACGACGAACGACGTGAAGCTGGTCGCGAAGAACGACATCCGTTTCGACGCGCAGCTCGTCATGTCCTACGCCACGCCCGCGATGATGCCCACGGGCTTCATGCCGAGCGGCGCGAACACGCCGTTCAACCAGATGAACATGGAGGACCTGCTCGACAACCTGATCAACCCGGCCCTGTCTTCGCCGGTCAACGACAAGTACCTGCGCAGCGTGAACAACCCCGACGTGCTCCCGCTGGCCAACGACTTCGAGCCCAGCCGCATCTATGCGTCGCAGGGCTCCATCGTCGGGCTCGACGTGAAGGCCAACGAGCAGACCTGGGTGCGCGCCGGCACCGACATCCGCGGCGTGCGCATGGCGGGGCGCAACCTGCGCGGCTCCGACGTCACGCTGCTGGAGGCCGGCAACGACATCCTCGCGGTGGAAAGCGTGAGGCCGCTCAACCGCGACAACGGGTCGGCCGCGGGGTTGACCGGCAACATCGAACTGCAGGGCCCCGGCACGCTGGTGCTGGCCGCCGGGCGCGACCTGTACGCCGACAACCTGCAGGTGCAGACGCTCGGCAACCAGCGCTACGACGCGAACAACCGCGCGCTGCCCGAGACGCAGGTCAAGGGCCTGCCGGAGCGCGGCGCCGCGATCACCGCCATGGCCGGGCTGAACGCAGCGGCGGGCTACGAGGCGTTCACCCGCGCCTACCTCGACCCCGCCGCCGTGGCCTCGATGCCCGACTACCTGAAGGCCAGAACGGCGGACGGCAGCGTGCTGCCCATCTACCTGGTGGACCAGCTCGAAACGCGCGCGGGCGGGCAGGAAAAGACCGTGCGCCGCGGCCTCGTGTCGTACATGGCGGGCATCACCGGAGAGAAGCTCGAGCCCCTCGATGCCTGGGCGCGCTTCCAGCAGCTGCCCCAGCTGGCGCAGCAGCAGTTCCTGCGGCAGGTCTACCTGCTCGAGCTGCGCGAGGCGGGGCGCGACCAGAACGAGCCGGGCACCGGCGGCCTGCCGCGCAACGGCGGCTACAACCGGGGCTACGCGGCCATCAAGACGCTGTTTCCGGGCGAGCAATGGAAGGGCGACGTGACGGCCAACACCCTCATGCTGCGCACCATGGCCGGCGGCGACATCGACGTGCTCACGCCGGGCGGCGGCCTGCAGGTGGCGGCGCTGGGCGCCACGGTGCCGGCCGGCTACGGCCTGGTGACGCTGGCCTCCGGGCACATCGGCATCTTTGCGAGGGACGACGTCACCGTCAACCAGTCGCGCATCCTGTCCTTCGTGCCCGAGGTGACCAGGCAGGGCAGCGACCAGATCATCTGGGCCACCCTCGGCGACATCGACGCCGGGCGCGGCTCCAAGACCCTGCGCGTGCCGTCGGCGCCGGAGGTGAGCACCGACCTGGACGGCGTGACGGTGATCCGCGAGAAGTCGGACATGAGCGGCAGCGGCATCGGCACGGTGGGCGACGGCGACGTGGACCTGGTCGCGCCGGGCGGCACGGTGAACGCGGGCGATGCCGGCCTGCGCGTGGCGGGCAACCTGAACATCGCGGCGCTGCAGGTGCTCAATGCCGACAACATCCAGGTGAAGGGCGAGACCAAGGGGCTGCCGGTGGTGGCGGCGGTCAACATCGGCGCGCTGACCAATGCGAGCTCGGCCGCGGCGCAGGCCACGGCCGCCGCGCAGGACGCGGTGCAGCGCGAGCGCGCGGCGGCGCGCCAGGCGCTGGCGTCGGTCTTCACGGTGCGCGTGCTCGGCTTCGGCAACGAGCCGATGCCGGGGGGCGACGTTGCGCCGCCGCCGCGCCCGGGGCTGCAGTCGGGGGCGCAGGTCGGCTACGACCCGATGAACCCGGTGCAGGTCGTGGGCATGGGCCGCAAGATCGACCCCGCGCACTGGGCGAACCTGAGCAGCGACGAGCTTCGCCGCCTGCGGCAGGATCGCTAGCCGGCCGGGGCGACATGTCATGGCATCGAGCGTTCTTTGCAAACAGGAAGGGCTGGCTGGCGACGAAGCAGCCAACGAGCTGCTGGACGAGGCGCAGCGCCGCATCGCGCTGCAGGCCTTTCTCTGCGCCAACTACGACGGGCTGCGGCGCAAGCTGACCCGCCATTTCGGGTGCGCCGACATGGCCAGCGAATGCCTGCACGATGCGTGGCTGCGGCTGGGCCACCTGGAGGTGCAGGCGCCGGTGCAGAACCCGAGCGCGTACGTCTACCGCATGGCCTGCAACGTGGCCATGGACCGCATGCGCAGCAACCGGTCGGGGCAGTACACGGGAGACGGCGACACCGAGATCGACCACCTCGCCGACCACGCGCCCGGCCCCGAGCAGATCGCGCAGGCGCGCTCCGAGCTGGCAGCCGTGCTGCGCGCCATCGAGCGCCTGCCGCGCCGGCATCGCTCGGTGCTCATCGCGCTGCGCATCGACGAGATGACCCGCGACGAGGTCGCCAGCCGCTACGCGCTCTCGCTGCGCGGCGTGGACACCGCCTTGCGCCAGGCGCTCGACTACTGCGCGGGGAACACCGGCCAGCAGGCCCTGGCGGGCGTGAGCGCGCCGCGGCGCGCGTTGCGCGCCCAGGAGCACTGCCAGTGATTCGATGAGCACAGACGGCTGGAGTTTCCCAGCCGGCGCCCGCGGGCGCACCGCCACAAATATGAAATGACCCGCTGCTACATTGCCCCGAGGTACTTACGAAGAAACTATGTCATCTCAGGCTTGGGTCGAAACCATCTACATCGCGCCCGGCCACCCCGACTGCCGCGTCTACGCAATGCCCTATCCGATGAGGCCGAACCAGCGGCCGTCGGACATGCTCCCGAAGGACCAGATGGACTGGCGGGAAGTGGCCAAGCTGGGGTCGGCGCAGGAGCTGGTGTACATCGAGCCCGGATATGCCGACCTGGCCGCGAACCTCGTCGGCCAGGAAAGCGGCAGGCATTTTCAGGTGACCCGGCACGCCGGTTGAGCGGGGGGCGCTGTAGCAGCCCTGTCCACCCACGCACAGGCCACCGGCCCGGCCGCGCCGCCCGATCAGGGCGCCGCCACGCACTTCCAGGCACTCAAGGCCTGGGTGGCGGGAATCTCGCCCGAGGCATTGCGCGCCAGTGAAGGCGCACCGGCCCGGGCCTGGTCGTCATGCACCCACCGGTCGAGATCGGCCAGCGCATTCCAGTTCAGTTGCAGCGGCGTCAGGCCCGGCCTCTTGAGCAGCGAATTCGTGTTGTAGAAGCCGTGGCTGTAGTCCTCGACGAAATAGGCGCGCACCGAGTTGCGAACGTCGGCCGCCGTGGCCTTGCCGTTCGCGGGCAGTTCGTTCAGCTTCCTGACGAATTCACCGGCCTGCGTGCAAGGCACCAGAAAGTCGGAAGTGCCCTGGTAGAGGATGATCTTCTTGCCTTTTCGGCCTTCCTTCTTCTGTCGCGCGGCCGCCTCGAAGAACCCGGCGAGGTCGGCCGGCGTGACGTTCCAGACCGGCGCCAGCTGGTCGAGCAGCCGGTGGTAGCCGTCGTAGTCCGCGCCCGATTCGATCGCCACGTCGGCCAGGTGGCGCGAGGTCGCGCCCAGCCCGTCGCTCAGCATCTGCGGCGACACGTCCTGGCCGAACAGGCTGGTGAGCATGGCCGCGGCGCTGTTCCAGTTGACGACCCAGTCGTTGACCGCGTCCGGCACCTGCAGCACCTTGAGCAGGTTGGTCTCGTCCACGGGCGGCGCGCCCGCGACGATGCCGTCGTAGGCGTCGGGCCAGTTCGCCATTGCCTTGAGTGCCTGCCGCCCGCCGGTGGAGATGCCGACAAAGTAGGTGTCGGTGGGCGCCGCGCCGGTGAGCTTCTTCAGCAGGTACAGCCCTACATCGAGCGATTTCTTGATCGAGTCCTGCCCGAAGTTCTTCACCATCTCCTGCTTCGCGACGTCGGCGAGCTGCCGGCCGGGCCGCACGAAATCTGCGCTGAAGGCCCCGTTCGAAGCGTCGGCTCCCGCGTCGCTGAGGATCACGGCGTAGCTCGACAGCGCCACCCCTTGCAGCGAAGGCGAGAACTGGAGGTTGGCCTGCTTGCCCGCGTCGACCACGTCGGACTTCCAGGCAAAGCCGCCGCCGCCGAGCTGCGCGAACTTGCCGTTCCATTGGGCCGGAACGTAGATCTGGTAGTTGATGTCGCGCACGCGGTAGCTCGGGTCCTTGACGGCCGGATCGATGCCGCCGGGCGACGTGGGCTGGATCGTTCCCTTGATCAGGCAATAAGCCGGCAGCGCGAGCCAGACCTGCTCGACCGAGGTGATCCTGAAGCCGCCGGTCCTGGGCGAGGGGTTCCGCGTGCCGCGGAAGTCGTCGAGGACCGCATCGCCGTACTGCGTGCCGTCGAGCTGGTTGGAACAGGTCCTGACGAGGGTGTTGGAAATGTCGGTGGCTGCATGGGCGCACGGCATGAGCGCGCCGCACGCGAGGGCCACCAGGGCAGGTCGGACCGTTCGGACCGGCCAGGTTGGGCGGATGGCCCGCCATCTGTTCAGGAAGCCGGGATCTTTCGTCTTGTTCAAGATGTGTCTCCAGGGAGTTTGATTTCACGAGATCCATCCCTGTTTTGGGGACGGAGCCACGCCTTCTTCGAGAGGCCTTGAAATTCTTGTTCGCGCCGCCGGAGGCCGCGCTATCCCTGCAGTGCCATTCGAATGACCTTTCGGGCATCTGGAGCCGGTCCTGAAAGGCTTCGAGCGCACGAACGCCTCCCCGCAGGCCGTATGGCCCCGGCGCAACGACCATGGCGCCGGGCCGTTGGGTCAGGCCCGGCTGCGCCCCGCGCGTTCCCGCCCCTCGACCAGCTCGTGGATCAGGTCGACCAGCGCGCGCAGCCCCGCCGGCAGGTGCCGATGCCCGGAGTAGTACAGGCACAGCCCCGGCGCGGGCACGGTCCACGCGTCGAGCACGCGCACCAGCTGGCCGCTGGCCAGATCGTCCGCCACGTACCAGTGCGCCAGTTGCGCAAGGCCGGTGCCCTGGCGCGCGGCCTGCAGCATGAGCAGGGGCGCGTCGAGCACCAGCGGGCCGGGCACCTCCATGCTCAGCGCCTTGCCCTTGCGCGCGAACTCCCATGGCGAGGGCACGCCGCTCGGCAGGCGCGCGCGAATGCAGGCGTGCCGCGCGAGGTCGGCCGGCTTCGCGGGCCGCGGGTGCCGCTCGAAGTACGCGGGCGAGCCCACCACCGTCATCGGCACGTCGTCGGTGATGGGCACGCGGACCATGTCGCGCGGCACCAGCGAGCTCACGCGCAGGCCGGCGTCGAAGCCCTCGCCGACGATGTCCACCATGCGCCCCTCGGTGACGATGTCGACCGTCATGCCCGGGTAGCGGCGCAGAAACTCCAGCACCACGGGCTGGAACAGCATGAGCGCCGCGCCCAGCGAGCTGTTGATGCGCAGCGTGCCGCCGGGCGTGGCCTTGCGGTCGCTCACGGCGGCCATGGCGTCGCGGATGTGCGTGACGGCGGGCCCGACCTGCTCGACGAACTGCTGCCCCGCCTCGGTGAGCGACACGCTGCGCGTGGTGCGGTGAAAGAGCCGCGCGCCCAGGCGGGCCTCCAGGTTGGCCACGGCGTTGCTCACGGCCGTGGCCGACATGTCGAGCTCGACCGCCGCGGCAGCGAAGCCGCGGCGCCGGGCCACGGCCAGCACCACTTCGAGTTCGGTCAGTCCGCTCTTGTGCATTGTTCCGATTTTCGTGATGACGCATCCATGTTTCATCATATTCCCAGAGCAATGACGCCTGCCTAGACTTCGTTCCATGGCGCGGTTGAAACCCATTTTTCAAAGCTCGCGTTCAACCTGAAAGGCAAGGGCAACACCATGTGGAACATCGACAAGGCATACATCGGCGGCGCGTTCGTGCCCGTGCAGGGCAGCGAGGTGGTCGAGGCGCTCAACCCGGCAACGCAGCAGGTCATCGGCACGGCCACGCTGGCCAACCGCGACGACGCGAAGCGCGCCATTGCGGCCGCCAAACGCGCGCAGCAGGCGCTGCGGCGCACCGGCAAGGCCGAGCGCATCGAGATGCTCGAGCAGCTCTCGGCCGCGGTGCTGGCGCGCACCGACGAGATCCGCGACGTGACCATCGAGGAATACGGCGGCCCGCTGGCGCGCGCGCAGTGGGTGAGCCAGTACGCCTCGCAGTGCTTTGCCGGCGCGGCGAAGACGCTCGAGGCCTATGAACTGACGCGCCGCATCGGAGACGCCACGGTGGTCATGGAGCCGGTGGGCGTGGCGGGCCTCATTGCGCCGTGGAACAGCACGGCCGGCACGGTGTGCAGCAAGCTGGCCTCGGCCATCGCGGCGGGCTGCGCCACGGTGATCAAGCCGAGCGAGCTGAGCCCGATCCAGTCGCAGGTGGTGGCCGAGGCGCTGCACGGCGCGGGCCTGCCGGCGGGGGTGTTCAACATCCTGCTGGGCCGCGGCGCCGACGTGGGCGACGAGATCAGCACCAGCCCCGACGTTGCCAAGATCTCCTTCACGGGCTCCACGGCCACGGGCAAGTTCATTGCGCGCGCGGGCATCGACACCATGAAGCGCGTGAGCCTTGCGCTCACGGGCAAGTCGGCCAGCGTGGTGCTGGACGACGCCGACCTGGCGACCGTGCTGCCGCTGGCCGTGAACGTGGCCTTCATGAACAACGGCCAGGCCTGCGTGGCGGGAACGCGCCTGCTGGTGCCGCGTTCGCGGATGAAGGAAGCGCTGGAGCGCGTGGCCGCCATCGTGGCGAGCATGCGCGTGGGCGACCCGCGCGACGCGGCCACGGCCATCGGGCCGCTCGCGACCCAGGCGCAGTACGAGCGCATCCAGCGCTTCATTCGCCGCGGGCTGGAACAGGGCGCCACGCTGGTCGCGGGCGGGGAAGGCCGGCCCGAGGGCCTGCGGCGCGGCTGGTTCGTCAAGCCCACGGTGTTCGGCGACGTGCGCAACGACATGGACATCGCGCGCGAGGAAATCTTCGGGCCGGTGCTGTCCGTCATCGGCTATGACGATGAAGACGAGGCCGTGCGCATCGCCAACGATTCGGCCTACGGCCTGCAGGCGTACGTGTTCTCGTCGCAACCCGAGCGGGCCCGCCGCGTGGCGTCGCGGCTGCAGGCCGGCTCGGTGCTGGTGAACCGCATCGCGCCCGAGTTGCTGGCGCCCTTCGGCGGCGTGAAGCAGTCGGGCGTGGGCAGGGAGTTCGGCGTGTTCGGCATGGAGGCGTTCATGGAGCCGAAGACGATCGTGGAGGCGTAGGCGGCCGAAGACCGAGGCGCGCTCGGCGGCGCCTCAGGCGCGTGGCTTCTTCGGCGTGGAGCGCACGGCTTGCACCGGCGCTTCGTCGCCCACCGGCACCAGCGCCGCCTCGTCGCGCAGCCGCCGCCACAGCGTCGCGCGGCTGATGCCGAGAACGGCGCAGGCCTGCGCCTGGTCGCCCTGCACCGACTGCAGCACCTCGCGCACGCGGCGCAGTTCGGCGGCGCGCCGCGCGCCCTTCAGCAGCCGCTCGCGCACGGGCGCGGGCCGGGCCTGCGTGCATTCGGGGAACACCTCGAGCAGCCGCGCCCGGTCGAGCTGGCCGGTGGGCGCCAGGTAGCCGTGGCAGGCCAGCAGGCGCTCGACGAGGTTTTCCAGCTCGCGCACGTTGCCGGGCCAGCTGTAGCCCGCGGCCAGCTCGAGCAGGGCCGCGAGCCATGCCGGTGCCTGCGCCGCCTGCAGGCCTGTCTTGCCGATGCGGCGGGCCATGAGGTCGGCGGCCAGGCGGGCGATGTCGCTCTCGCGCGCGCGCAGCGGCGGTGTCTCGATGCGCAGCACCGCGAGCCGGTAGTACAGGTCGCGCCGGAACAGCCCGCGATCGACCTGCGCCGCCAGGTCGGCATGGGTGGCCGCGATCACGCGCAGGTCGACCGGCACCGCCGCGGTGGCGCCCAGCCGCAGCACCTCGCGCTCCTGCAGCACGCGCAGCAGCCGCGTCTGCAGCGCCAGCGGCATGTCGCCGATCTCGTCGAGGAACAGCGTGCCCGTGTGGGCCGCCTCGACCAAACCCGTCTTGCCGCCGCGCCGCGCGCCGGTGAAGGCGCCTTCCTCGTAGCCGAAGAGTTCGCTCTCGAGCAGGCTCTCGCCGAGCGCGGCGCAGTTCACGGCCAGGAAGGGCTGCGTCGCGCGGCGGCTGGCGGTGTGGATGCCTTGCGCCACCAGCTCCTTGCCGGTGCCGCTCTCGCCGACGATGAGCACGGTGGCATCGCTGGCCGCGCACTGGGCGGCCAGCTCGCGCACGCGGCGCGCGGCGGCGCTGTCGCCGCTGAAGGCCTCGAGCCGGTAGCGCGCGGGCGCGCCGCGCTGGCGCTGGTTGGCGCGCAAGTGGCGGTCGGCGCGCTGGATCACGGCCGGGTCGCGGCACACGAGCAGCGCGCCCGTGACTTCGCCGGCTTCCACGATGGGCGCGCGCCGCACCACCAGCGTTCGCGCGCCGATCTGCAGCACCTCTTCGGAGGGCGCTTCGCCCAGGCGCAGCGTGGCGCCGAGGTCGAGCACGGGTTCCACGTCGCCGAGCACGCGGCCGGCCAGCGCGGGCGCGGTGCTGCCCAGCAGCTGCGCCATGGCGGGGTTGAGCGCCTCGATGCGCTGGCCCAGGTCGACGGCGACCACGCCGTCCTGCAACTGGCCCAGCACGGTGTTGAGCCGCTCGTGGCGTGCGCGCTCGGCGCGGCCCAGGCGCGCGAGGTGAATGGCGTCGTCGAGCGCCTGGCGCACGGCGTCGTCGGAATACATGAGCACGCAGGCGATGCCGGCTTTTTCGGCGAGGTCGGAAACCAGGCCGGGCGCGACCACGGCCTGCACGCCGGCGGCCAGCAGCGCCTGCACGCAGGCGGGCGCGTCGTCGGGGCCGCGGTAGCTGAACTGGGCGATGCCCATGCCGAACAGGGCGTCGAGCTGCGCGAGGTGTTCCGACGGGCCGTCGAACGACACCAGCCCCACGCGCGGCGAAATGGCGCGGGCGGCGGCCAGCGCGCGCATCAGGTCGAAGCCGCGCACCTCGACCATGGCCACCGGAATGTCGAGGTGCTGGCGCAGCCATTCGCCGCTGGCGCCGGCCGCTACCACCGCGTCGACCGGCGCGCGCGCATGCAGCGCGCGCACGGCGTCGACCGCGTCGCCGAAGGCATGCGCGACCCACTCGACCTGCGCCTGCGCCGCCACTTCGGGCGCCAGCCGCGCCAGCACGCGGCCCAGCCGGTGGCGGGCCACGGCCACGATGCGCAACGGGCGAGGGGTGGCGGGAGGCTGGGTGGATGGCAGGGCGGAGGGCAGGGCGGAGGGCAGGGCGGTCTCGTTCATCTCGCGGATTTTATTGTTTCAAGAATGAAATGAATTTGAAACGAGGCGCATGGCTCGATGGCGAAGCGGTCTTGCGAATTCGTTTCGGATCAAGGACTTAGGCGGGGCTCGGGGGCATTCACCCCCGGTGGCACAGCGTTTGCGCACGGATGGCCATGACCTCCACGAAGGTCGTGTGTCCCCAAAACCCAAGGAGCCAGATCCATGAACTTCCGCCGTCTTTCCGCCGTGACCTGCGCCACCGTCGCAGCCCTGGCCTGCACGCTGCCCTTCGCCGCCCAGGCGCAGGGCTGGCCGACCAAGCCGATCCGGCTCGTCGTTCCGTTTTCCGCGGGCGGCGCCAACGACCTGATGGCGCGCGCCGCCGCCGAAGGCGCATCCAAGCAGCTCGGCCAGCCGGTGATCATCGACAACAAGCCCGGCGCGGGCGCCATCCTCGGTGCCGACGTGGTCGCCAAGAGCGCGCCCGACGGCTACACCTTCCTGGTGAGCGCGGCCGGCGTGGTGTCGAACAGCATGATCAAGAAAAGCATGCCCTACAAGGACGACGCGCTGGTGCCCGTGGCCATGATCGCGCTGGCGCCCTCGGTGGTGGTGGTGCCGGCCAACGCGCCGTACAAGGACCTGAAGGAGTTCGTCGCCGCCTCCAAGAAGGCCGGCAACGGCTTCCACTGGGCCACCGCCGGCACCGGCAGCACGCCGCATTTCGTCGAAGGCATCCTGGAGACCAGGTACGGCAGCAAGCTCGACGTGGTGCCCTACAAGAGCGGCTCGGAGTCGATCACCGCGGTGCTCGGCAACCAGGTCGAGGCCACGTCGGAGGCCAGCATCGTGGTGCTGCCGTACGTGAAGAGCGGCAAGCTCAAGGCGCTGGCCGGCACGTGGACGCAGCGCATCTCGGCCTACCCGGAGCTGCCGACCGCCGCGGAAGAGGGCTTCCCAGAGATCCGCATTGCGCACTGGGCCGGCGTGCACGCGCCGCGCGGCACGCCCGACGCCATCCTGGACAAGATGGCCGCGGCCATCGACGCCGCCATGAAGTCGCCCGAAACGGCCAAGCGCCTGAAGGACATGGGCATCGAGCCCATCGGCGGCACGCGCGCGAGCTTCACCAGGTTCGTCGACGAGGAGCGCGCGCGCCTGGGCGGCGTGGTGAAGGCCACCGGCATGAAGGAAGACTGAGAACCCCATGACCGGCGACCAACCCATTTCCCCCAAGAAGGCCCTGCGCCGCCTGGCCGAGGCGCGCCGCGGCGTGCTGGTGCCCGGCGCCTTCAACGCCATGTCGGCGCGCATCGTCGAAGACCTGGGCTTCGAGGCGCTGTACGTCACGGGCGCGGGCGTGACCAACATGTACCTCGGCCTGCCCGACCAGGCCTTCATGGGCCTGCACGAGATCGCCGAGCACACCGCGCGCATCCGCGACGCGGTGGGCCTGCCGCTGCTGGTCGATGCCGACACCGGCTTCGGCAATGCGCTGAACGTGCGCCACACGGTGCGCGTGCTGGAGCGCGCGGGCGCCGACTGCATCCAGCTCGAGGACCAGGTGAGCCCCAAGCGCTGCGGCCATTTCTCGGGCAAGGCCGTGATCGACACCGACGAGATGCTCGGCAAGATCAAGGCCGCGGTCGACGCGCGGCAGGACAGCGACCTGCTCATCATGGCGCGCACCGACGCCGCCGCCGTGCACGGTTTCGAGGCCGCGATCGAGCGCGCGCAGAAGTTCAGCGAAGCGGGCGCCGACATCCTCTTCGTCGAAGCCGTGACGCAGGCCGAAGAGGTGCGCGCGATGCCGCAGCGCCTGGGCAAGCCGCAGCTCATGAACATGGTGATCGGCGGCAGGACACCGACCTTCGGCGCGCAGGAGCTGGGCCAGCTGGGCTACGGCTTCGTGCTGTACGCCAATGCCGCGCTGCAGGGCGCGGTGGCCGGCATGCAGAAGGCGCTGACCGTGCTGCGCGACCAGAAGCGGCTGGACGAAGACCCGGCGCTGGTCGCGTCCTTCGGCGAGCGCCAGCGGCTGGTCGGCAAGCCGCAGTGGGACGCGCTGGAGCGGCTGTACACCTGAGCCTGTGCCTTGGCTTTTTCTCGCGGTAGCCAAACCGCCGCGGGGAATCAAGAGCTGAAACCCTTTTTGTCGTTCCTGGCGAAGACTGTCACTCAAAAGACAAGGCCAGGACGCTGACGAGCCCCAGCATCCGGCGCCCGTCAACAAGAATGAGGAGACAACTCGATGACCGACGCATCGGCACGTTCGTTCAACCGCCGCCAGGCCGCCACGGCCCTGGCCGGCGCCGCGGCCGGCCTGGCCGCATGGCCCGCCCTGGCGCGGGAGGCCGCCAGGGAGGCGGGGCCGGGCTCCGGCCCCGGTGCCAGTCCTGGCTCCGGCGACATCGTCATCGGCCAGAGCGCCCACCTGAGCGGCCCGCTCGCGCCCACGCTCAAGGCCGTGCTGCGCGGGCAGGACATGGCGCTGGCCGAGTTCAACCGCAAGGGCGGCGTGGGCGGGCGCAACGTCAGCCTGGTCACGCTGGACGACGCCTATGACGCGCAGAAGACCGTGTCCAACGTCAAGGAGCTGCTCGCGCGGCCCGACGTGGTGGCGCTCTTCGGCCTGACCAACACCGCCGGCATTGCGGCCGCGCTGCCGCTGGTGGCCGAGAAGAAGGTGCCGCTCGTCGGCGTGTACAGCGGCTCGCCGGTCCTGCGCGCGCGCCACAACCCGTACTTCTTCACCACCATGGCGAGCTACCGCGACGAGGTGGTGCAGATGGTGCGCAACCTGGTCACGCTGCACCAGTCGGAGATCGGCCTCGTCTACCAGAACAGCCCGTTCGGCCAGCTGATGGCGCCCGTGGTGGAAGAAAGCTGCAAGGCGCTCGGCGCCACGCTGGTGGCCAAGGTGCCGCTGGAAGTCAGCGGCAGCGACGCCGTGGCCGCGGTGAACGTGCTGGCGGCGGCCAAACCGCGCGCGCTGATCTTCATGTCGTTCGGGCCGTCGATGGTGCCGTTCGTGAAAGCCGCGCGGCAGCGCATTGCCGCGCCCATCTACTGCGTGAGCATCGCCAACTCGCGCGCGCTGATCGAGGCGCTGGGCGACGAGGCGCGCGGCCTGGCCATTGCGCAGATCGTGCCGTACCCGTTTCGCGCCACCTCCGCGCTCACCCGCAACTACCACGCGGCCATGGCGTCGGCGGACCTGCCGGTCGACTACGACCATTTCTTCGGCTACCTCAACTTCACGGTGCTGCTGGAGGGCCTGAAGCGCGCGGGCAAGGGCGTGACGCCGCAGAAACTCGCGGCTTCCATGGAAAGCATGCGCTTGCTCGACATCGGCGGCTACACGGTCGACTACAGCCCCGAGAACCACCACGGCTCGAAGTTCGTCGAGCTGGTGATGGTGGCGCCGGGCGGCAAGTACCTTCGCTGATCAGCTGGGCTGATCACCTGCGCCGGATGCGCTCGCGAGTTCAGGTCGGCTTAAGTTTCGCTGCCGACACTGGAGGCGACGGCCCAGCTGGCGCTGGTAGAGGTTGCTCCGGCACCCGCCCATGAGGGTGGTTCCTCGAAGCCGGCGGTCGTCACACCATTTTTCTGCCTGCCCCCCGCTCAGCCGGGGCGAGCGGGGCCCTCGGAGCGCGTCAGGTTTCGCGACCGGTATTTCGTCGATGAATGGACGGCCCGGCCGCGGCGGCCGCGAAAAATCGAAAAAGACCGAAAAAAGACCCGGAAGAACTCAAGGAAAGCCGAAACGAGCCGAAAGAAATCGAAGATTTCCACGTTGCCCGTTTCGCAGGCAATGTGTTGCAGGCCGCGCCAGGCAACGATCCCCGTCGAACTTCACCCGGTTGTCCCCAGTGTTGTCCCCAGTCCGCGGGGACAACCCGAAAGGGGCAGGTTCGGCTCCGGACTCAGGCTCTTGCGAGCGCGTTTTCTTCCATCCAGGCCGGTTCGTTCGACGTGTCGGGAAAGCCCGAGCGGTTCACGATGTCGGTCGATTCGGACAGGTCGCCCAGTTCGGCGGCATCGGCCGACGCCAGGGGCAGGTGGCGCAGCTCGTAGCCGCGGCCGTACACCGAGTGCAGCACGAACTCGCTTTCTTTATGCAGCGAGAGCTTGCGGCGGATGTTGGCCACGCAGCAGTCGAGCACGCGGCTCTTGCGCTCGATGCGCGAATCCATCCAGAGCGAGGCCAGCAGCCAGTCGCGTTCCAGCAGCCGTCCCGCATTGCGAAAAAGCAGCAGCGCCAGCTCGAATTCACGGGGCTTGAGGCGGATGTCCTCGCCCTTGTGCACCACCACCTTGCGGCTGCCCAGAAACTGGTAGTCGCCGAAGTTCGCGCTCACGGTCTGCGGATGCAACAGTGTTTCATTGCGGCGCAGCGCTTCGCGCACACGCAGCTCGACCTCGAAATCGTCCACCGGCAGCACCGCGAAATCGATGGTGGCGCCGCTGGGCTCGCTGCCGGCCGTGGCCAGCACGTCGATCAGCAGGTCGCGCTGCAGGGCATTGGCCACCAGGAAGATCGGCAGGCGCAGCGCCTTGCACATCGAGGTGATCACCGGCCAGGCGCCTTCGTCCTTCAGCACGACCAGCAGCAGGCCGAACTGGCTGCCGTGGGTCACGGCGCGCAGGAAGTCGGCGCTGCTGTCGAAGCGCACCGGCGTGCAGCCCATCATGCGCAGGCGCTGGCCCCAGGCCTGGTTCTGCGCGGCGTCGCAGCCGACCATGGCCACCTGGCGCGAGCATTGGGCATTGTTCTTGTCGAGAGCTTCCATGGGGTATGAGGTTGAACGGCCGGCGCGTGGGGCTCAGCCCGCCGCCAGCCGCGTTCCGGAGCCGGCTTGCGTCTTGCGCACGCCGTCGCGGCCGTAGAAGAGTTGGGCGCTGGCCTGCAGGAAATGCAGTGCCTGCTGCGTGAAGTCCAGGTGCGCGTACACCATCGAGCCGTTGCGCAGGTTGTGGCTGCGGGCCTGCACGGCAAGCACCAGCAGCTCGGCCCAGGCCTGCTTCACGGCGGGTCCGCCGGCCGCCGCGGCGGCATCGGCGCCCGGGCGGCCGGGCTTGAAGCCCAGCGCGGACTGCAGCGCTTCGCGCTGGCGGTCGAGCTCGGCCATGCGGTCCAGCAGCAGGGTCTTGTGGCCGGCAATGGCGGCCAGGTCGGAGAACACGTGGTCCGACATCGCCTTGGCTTCCCGGTCCAGCACGGCCAGGAATTCCTCGATGCAGGCGGTTTCGGTGCGCAGGTGCGCCAGCAGCGACTGGCTCATTGGCGGCCTTGCGGTTCGGGCTTGGCTTGCACCTTGGGGTCGGCCGAGGGGTCGAGCAGGTCGCGCACGCTGGCCAGCAGGCCGTCGGCAATGCGCTCGGGACGGATCTGGTAGCGCCCGGCGCGGATGTCTTCGCGGATCGCGGCCACCCGGGCCGCATCGAAATCGCTGCCGCCCACGGCGCTGGGCATGGTGTGAACATGCGCGGAGGGCTGTGGCGCTTCCTTGGCGCGCGCGGCGGCGGTGGCGTCGGCACCGGTCGTCTGGGCCGTCGCCACGGGGGCGGTGGCCGTCGTGAGCGGTCGGTGGAGAGGCGTGGCCGAAGGGGCAGGTTGATCGATTTTCAAGGTGATTCCTCAGGGGCTGACCCATATATCGGCAGCGCTGGCAATAACTTTAGGAGCGGCGTGCACAAAGCGTACGGCAAGGCGGTCCGAAGCGGTCCGGACCGGCCGGTTCATTGGGCCAGCTGGATCTGCCCCTCCATGTCCGCCACGCCGCTGACCATGCGGCCGTCGCGGGTCTTGGCCTGTACCACGGCCCCCACGGTCGCCCCGGTCATGGCCTTGGCCTCGGTGCTGACGGTGAAACCCTGGCCCTGCGCCACGACCTTGACGGCCTGGCCCTGCTGGATGACGGTGACGCCGCGCACCAGTTCCTTGCGCAGCGGCGCGCCCGACGCGATGCGGTTGGCCGCGACCACGCCGTTCAGGTCATTCACGCTGGTGATGACCGAGCGCGGCAGCCGCGTCAGGTCGCCCGTGCGCTCGGTGACGTCGCCCGCGCCCACCGGGCGGCCCGCGTCGATGGCGCGCGCGGCCACGAAATAGCTGCCTTCCACCGCCACGTGCACCTGCACGTAGCGCATCCACGGCCGTTCGGCCTGGCAGCGCACGCCCACCGACACCCGGCCCCACGGCGCGGCGCCCGGCGGCAAAAAGACCTCGGGGGTCGCTTCGCAGGCCGGCAGGGCCTCGGCGCCGCGGCCTTCGAGGCGAACCGTCACCTTGCCGGGCAGGCCGGCGGTCTGCACCTGCATGTATCTGGAGATGAGGGTGCCGACGTCGGCCGCGTTCTGCGCGGGGGCGTCCTTCGCGGGTTCCGCAGCCTGCGCCGATTGCGCCGCTTGCGATTGAGTCGTCTGTGCCGCCTGTGCCGTGAACGCACAGCAGGCCGCCAGCAACGTGGGCAGCACGGTGCGCAGCAGGCGGGTCCGGGGCTTGAAGAGGTTCATCGAAGGCGTTGAAGAGGGTGCTTGGGAAGCGGCTCGCCATACAGGCAGGGCGCAAAGCCGCCGCCCGGAAATTCTAGAAATTCGCCCGCCGATCGAAGGTGCGAGCAGCGCAAGAAAACCCCCTTTGTTCGAACGATTGCAAAAGCGGCTCATGCATAGACTCGCTTTCCATCTGTCGCCACGCCATGCGCAAACGCGACGCTTCAACAGATGGAACTCAGATGATCGACAAGCTGGATGCGGCGCTTCGCTTCAATCGCGAAGCCCTCAACCTCCGGGCGGAACGCCAGGAGGTGATCGCGGCGAATATCGCGCACGCGGACACGCCGAACTACAAGGCGCGCGACTTCGACTTCGGCACGCGCCTGAGCGAAGCCGTCGAGCGCGGCCGTTCGTCGCAGTCGATGTCGATGGCCACCACGTCGTCGCGCCACCTCGCGGGCCAGGCGCAGGCCATGCCCGACAAGGACCTGCTCTATCGCACGCCCAACCAGTCCAGCCTGGACGGCAACACCGTCGAGATGGACGTGGAGCGCATCGCCTTCGCGGACAACGCGCTGCGCTACGAGTCGAACCTCACGGTGATCAATTCCAAGATCAAGTCGCTGCTGTCGGCGGTGCAGCAATAAGGCCTCCCATGCCCTTCAACAGCACATCCATGAACATCTTCAACGTGGCGGGTTCCGCCATGACCGCGCAGTCGCAGCGCATGAACGTGACCGCGAGCAACCTGGCCAACGCCGAGAGCGTGGCCGGTCCCGACGGCATGCCCTACCGCGCCAAGCAGGTGGTGTTCGAGGTCGCGCCCGCGGGCAACTCCGGCTCGGACATCGGCGGCGTCAGGGTCTCCGGCGTGATCGAGGACCCCTCGCCGCCCAAGCTCGTGTTCGACCCGAAGAGCCCGCATGCGAACGCCGAAGGCTACGTGGCCATGCCCAACGTCAACGTGGTCGAGGAGATGACCAACATGATCTCGGCCTCGCGCAGCTACCAGGCCAACGTCGAAGTGCTCAACACCGCCAAGACGCTGATGGTCAAGACGCTGACGCTCGGCCAGTAAAGCGGCCACCCACCCTTTCACTTCAAAAGCAACCAACGCAATGGCCATCTCCGACACCTCGTCCATCTCCGGACAGAACGCCACCTCCGCGGCAACCACCAGCAGCGTCTCCAACGAAGACAGCGAACAGCGCTTCCTGAAGCTGCTGGTCACGCAGCTGAACAACCAGGACCCGCTGAACCCGATGCAGAACGCCGAGCTCACCTCGCAGCTGGCGCAGATGAGCACCGTGAGCGGCATCGAGAAGCTCAACACCACGCTGTCGGGCCTGGTGAACCAGACCGGTTCCAACCAGGTGCTGCAGTCGGCCTCGCTCATCGGCTACAACGTGCTGTCGCCCGGCGACGTGCTCACCACCAAGAAGCCCGACGACGGCAAGGAGCCCGCGACGCAGGCCTTCGCGGTCGAGCTGCCGGGCACGGCCGCGAACGTCGACATCAAGATCGTCGACTCCGCCGGCAACGTGGTGCGCACCATCAACGCCGGTGCCATGAAGGAAGGCGTCAACGCCGTCACCTGGGACGGCAAGGACGACGCCGGCAACGTGGTGCCCGCGGGCGCCTACCAGTTCACCGCGGACGCCACCAACGGCAGCACCAGCGTGAAAGCCACCGCGCTCACCTTCTCGCAGGTGGCTGCCGTGAAGCAGGGCACCGGCGGCGTGACGCTCGAACTGTCGAGCGGCAACAACATCGGCCTGTCCGACGTGCGGCTCTTCCTCTGAGCCATCCAGCGAACCCGACGACCTCAACGAACTCAGCGAATCTTTCGCATCGAACCAAGGAACCAACATGGCTTTTTCCCAGGGCATCAGCGGACTCGGCGTGGCCGCGGCCAACCTCGACGTCATCGGCAACAACATTGCCAACTCCGGCACCGTGGGCTTCAAGTCCGCCGCCGCCGCCTTCCAGGACGTGTACGCGGGCTCGCGTGTCGGCCTGGGCGCGTCCGTGTCGGGCGTGGTGCAGAACTTCACGCAAGGCGTGACGCAGTCCAGCAGCCGTCCGAACGACGTGGCCATCCTCAACGGTGACGGCTTCTTCCGTCTGGCCAGCCAAAGCGGCGAGATCATGTACTCGCGCAATGGCCAGTTCACGCGCGACAAGGACGGCTTCATCGTCAACGGCCAGGGCCTGCGCCTCACCGGCTACGGCGTGAACGCCAGCGGCGGCATCAGCGGCGGCACGCCGTCGCCGATCCAGATCCCCACGGCGGCCATGACGCCCAAGGCCACCGCCAACGTGAACGCCGAGTTCAACCTCGACGCGCGCCTGGCCACCCCGACCAAGACGCCGTTCAACGCGGCCGACTCCGACTCGTTCAACTACTCGAACGCCGTCGGCCCGACCTACGACTCGCTGGGCAACCCGCACGACGTGGCCGTGTACTTCGTGAAGGCCCCCACGCCGGCCAACACCTGGAACGTGTACGGCACGTCCGACGGCGCCGCGCTCAACGCCGGCGCTGCGCTCACCACGCTGACCTTCGACTCCAGCGGCAAGATGACCGCGCCGGCCAGCGGTTCGCTGAACATCGGCCCGATCACCTTCACCAACGGCGCCGCGCCGATGAGCGCCACCGTCGACCTGTCGGGCACCACGCAGTTCGGCGCCGCCAACGCGATGAGCAAGCTCGGCCAGGACGGCTACCGTTCGGGCGAGTTGACCTCGTTCTCGATCAACCCGGACGGCACCCTCACGGGCAAGTTCTCCAACGAACAGACCCAGCTGCTGGGCCAGATCGTGCTGTCGTCGTTCGCCAACCCGAACGGCCTGGAGCCCAAGGGCAACAACGTATGGGCAGAAACGCAGGCCTCGGGCAACGCCCTCACCGGCACGCCCGGCGAAGGCACCAAGCTCGGTTCGCTGCAGGCCGGCGCGCTGGAGTCGTCCAACGTCGACCTCACGTCCGAGCTGGTCAACCTGATCGTCGCGCAGCGCAACTACCAGGCCAATGCGCAGACCGTGAAGACGCAGGACCAGGTCATGCAGACGCTGATGAACATCCGCTGACGCGCCACTGAACGACTGACACCAGGAGCACCCAGTGGATCGAATGTTGTATGTCGCCATGAGCGGCGCCAAGCAGGTCATGGAACAGCAGGCCTCGGTCGCCAACAACATGGCGAACGTCTCGACGCCGGGTTTCCGCGCGCAGATTGCCAACTTCCGCGCGGTGCCCGTGGTCGGCCAGGAGGCGCCCACGCGCGCCTTCGTCGCCGCCACCACGCCCGGCGCCGACTTCAGCCACGGCCCGATCACCGAGACCGGCCGCGGCCTGGACGTGGCCGTGAACGGCGAAGGCTGGCTGGTGGTGCAGACCGCCGACGGCGGCGAAGCCTACACGCGCGTCGGCAACCTGCAGATCGCGGCCGACGGCCGGCTCTCCACCATGGGCGGTCGCCCGGTGATGGGCGACAACGGCGCGCTGACCGTGCCGCCCGGCTCCGCCGTGACCATTGCCACCAACGGGCTGGTGAGCGCGCGCGACGCGGCCTCGAACATCGAGACCGGCATCGGCGAGGTGGGCCGCCTGAAGCTGGTGAACCCGCCGACCACCGACCTCGTGCGCGGCGACGACGGCCTGTTCCGCATGCGCCAGGGCCTGCAGCCGGCCGATGCCGACCAGGGCGTGACCCTGGCCATCGGCGCGGTCGAAGGCAGCAACGTCAACCCGGTCGAGGCGATGGTTTCCATGATCGCCAATGCGCGCAGCTTCGAGATGCACATGAAGTCGCTGCAGACCGCCGACACCAATGCGCAGTCGGCCAACAAGCTGCTGTCGTACGGCTGATAGGCCGCGCGCCATCTCCAACCGCAGCAACCGAAGCACCCGCAACACACCCGCAGGAATTTCAAAGAAATGATTCGCTCCCTCTACATCGCCAAGACCGGCCTCGACGCGCAGCAGACGCAGCTCGACGTGGTCTCCAACAACCTGGCCAACGTCGGCACCACGGGCTTCAAGCGCACGCGCGCCGTGTTCGAAGACTTGGTCTACCAGAACCTGCGCCAAAGCGGCGGCCAGTCGTCGGACCAGACCCGCCTGCCTTCGGGCCTGCAGGTCGGCACCGGCGTGCACGTGGTCGCCACCGAGCGCATCCACACGCAAGGCAACCTCACCAAGACCGAAGGCCCGCGCGACGTGGCCATCAGCGGCTCGGGCTTCTTCCAGGTGCTGATGCCCGACGGCACCACCTCGTACACCCGCGACGGCTCGTTCCAGACCGACTCCGACGGCCAGCTCGTCACCGCGAGCGGCTTCCCCATCCAGCCCGCCATCACCATTCCGCGCGACGCCTCGAGCCTGACCATCGGCCGCGACGGCATCGTGTCGGTCGTGCAGCCGGGCAACACCGCCTCGGTGCAGGTCGGCCAGCTCCAGCTCGCCACCTTCATGAACCCCGCCGGCCTGCAGAGCAAGGGCGAGAACCTGTACTCGGAAACCGACGCCTCGGGCGCACCCAACCAGGTGAACCCCGGCGTGGACGGCGCGGGCACGCTGAGCCAGGGCTACGTGGAAGCCTCGAACGTGAACGTGGTGGAAGAGCTGGTGAACATGATCGCTACGCAGCGTTCGTACGAAATCAACAGCAAGGCCGTGCAGACTTCGGACCAGATGCTGCAGCGCCTGGCGCAGATGTGATGCGGGGCGTGCGTCTTCATCAAGGGGCCGGCGCTGCGCTGCTTTCACGCGCGCTGCTGGCACTGGCGCTGGTGGCAACCGTGCTGGCGACGGGCTGCGCGCAGTTGCCGCGCGAGCCGCTGGTGCACCAGCCGATGACGGCGCGCGCCGAAAGCTACGCGGCGATGACGCCGCGGCGCGCACCTGGCGCGATCTTCCAGGAGGGTCCGGGCGCCAACGCGCTGTTCGAGGACCGCCGTCCGCGCAACGTCGGCGACATCCTGACCATTCTCATCAGCGAGAAGGTCAACGCCACCAAGAATTCCGGTGCCAACGCCAGCCGCGTGGGCAGTACCGCGAGCGTGTTCGCCGCCATTCCGAAGCTGATCGGCGGCCTGCTCGACGGGCAGGACACCAAGCTCAGCGGCACCAACTCGCTCACCGCCAAGGGCGGCGCCAATGCCAACAACACCTTCAACGGCGTGATCACCGTCACGGTGACCGACGTGATGCCCAACGGCAACCTGCTCGTGAGCGGCGAGAAGCAGATGGGCATCAACCAGGGCACGGAGTTCATCCGCTTCTCGGGCGTGGTCAACCCGCGCACCGTGTCGGGCAACAACACCGTGCCTTCCACGCTGGTGGCCGATGCACGCATCGAGTACTCCGCCAAGGGCTACATCGACGAGGCCCAGACCATGGGCTGGATGCAGCGCATCTTCCTCAACGTGATGCCGTTCTGATCATGAAAACTCTCCAGGCTTCGCGCGCGCCGCGCCTCTTTCCCCTGCGCCTCTCCTTTCGCTTCCCCCTTGCCGCACTGGCGGTGATGGGCGTGCTCTTCTTCTCTCCGGCGCATGCGGAGCGGCTCAAGGAGCTCGCGAGCATCCAGGGCGTGCGCGACAACCCGCTCATCGGCTACGGCCTGATGGTGGGCCTGGACGGCACCGGCGACCAGACCATGCAGACGCCGTTCACCACGCAGAGCCTGAACAACATGCTGCAGCAGCTGGGCATCACGATCCCGCAGGGCGTGAACATGCAGCTGAAGAACGTGGCCGCGGTGATGGTGACGGCCACGCTGCCTTCGTTCGCGCGCCCGGGCCAGAACATCGACGTGACCGTGTCCTCCATGGGCAATGCCAAGAGCCTGCGCGGCGGCACGCTGCTGATGACGCCGCTCAAGGGCATCGACGGCGCGACCTACGCGGTGGCGCAAGGCAACATGGTGGTCGGCGGCGCGGGCGCCTCGGCCAACGGCAGCAAGGTGCAGGTGAACCAGCTGAGCTCGGGACGGATCCCGGCCGGCGCATTGGTCGAACGGACGGTCGAAGCGGCCGTGGGCGCCGAAGGCACCTTCGCCATCGAACTCAACCGCTCCGACTTCGGCACCACGCAACGCGCGGTGGACGCCATCAACCGCCAGTTCGGCGCGGGCACGGCCGAGGCCATCGACGCGCGGGCGATCCGCGTGCGGGCCCCCGAGCCGCAGCAGCGCGTGGGCTTCCTCGCGCGGCTCGAAGACCTCGAGGTCACGCCCACGCAGGCCAGCGCCCGCGTGGTGGTCAACGCACGCACCGGCTCGGTGGTCATGAACCAGGCCGTGCGGGTGAAGGACTGCGCCATTGCGCACGGCAGCCTGTCGGTGGTGATCAACACCGAACCCGTGGTGAGCCAGCCGGGCGCGTTCTCGGGCGGCAGCACGGTGGCGGCGCAGACCTCGCAGATCTCGGTGAACCAGGGCGGCGGCGCGATCCAGATGGTGCGCGGCGGTGCCTCGCTGTCGGACGTGGTCAAGGGGCTGAACGCCCTCGGCGCGAATCCGCAGGACCTGGTGTCGATCCTGCAGGCCATGAAGACGGCCGGTGCCCTGAGCGCCGAGCTCGAGATCATCTGAGGACGATGCGATGACGGTCTCTTCCACCAGCGCCTGGGCGGGCGGCGACGCCAGCCGCAGCGGTGCGCTCGACCAGCGCTTCGCCCTCGACGTGCAGGGCGTCGATGCGCTGCGGCACACCGTGCGCACCTCGCCCGAAGCCGGCCTGCAGCAGGTGTCGCGCCAGTTCGAGGCCATGTTCATGAACATGGTGCTCAAGAGCATGCGCGAGGCCACGCCTTCCAGCGGCCTGCTCGAGAGCCAGAGCCAGAAGGTCTACCAATCGATGTTCGACCAGCAGCTCACGCAGAACCTTTCGGGGCGCGGCGTGGGGCTGGCCGAAGCCATGCTCGCGCAGCTGCGCCGCACGGTGCCCTCGGGCCCGCCCGACGCCGAAGCCGACGCCGCCATCGGCGTGAAGCCGATGTCGCTCGAGCCGCGCGGCGGCATGCCGTACGGCCCCAACGCGGGCATTCCGCTCGGCTCGGCACCGAGCAACCGCGCGGCGGCGCCCGCCGACCTGAGCGTGTACCAGTTCAACAGCGACCGCCGGGCACCGGGTGCGAACGCTTCGCTGCAAGGCCAGGTCGACGAGTTCGTGGGCCGCATGGGCGCCTCGGCACAGGCGGCCAGCACGGCCAGCGGCGTGCCCGCGCCGCTGATCCTGGCGCAGGCCGCGCTGGAGTCGGGCTGGGGCAAGCGCGAGATCCGCGCCGACGACGGCACGCAGAGCTTCAACCTGTTCGGCATCAAGGCCGACAAGGGCTGGAAGGGCGCGACGGTCGAGACCACCACCACCGAGTACGTGGACGGCGAGCCGCAGAAGGTGCGCGCGAAGTTCCGCGCCTACGGCTCGTACGAAGAGGCCTTCACCGACTACGCGCGCTTCATCACGCGCAACCCGCGCTACGCCAACGTGCTGGCCACCGACGACCCGGCCGAGGCCGCGCACGGCCTGCAGCGCGCGGGCTACGCCACCGACCCGCGCTACGGCGAGAAGCTGGTTCGCATCATGCAGAAGTTCGGCTGATCCGCGAGCGGCATCGAACGCGGCATCGAACGGTACGCAGCACCCCCTACACACAGCCCGCGCTCGCGCTGCGCGGTACACCACACACGAGGATTCCCATGGCAGAGATCGCGGGCACCGCCCACAAGCAACAGCAGCAGGAGCAGATCAGCACGGCCGGCCGCCTGGAGGTCGTGACCTTCAAGCTGGGCGAAGAGGAATACGGCATCGACATCCAGAAGGTGCAGGAGCTGCGCGGCTACGACGCGGTGACGCGCATTGCCAATGCGCCGGACTACATCAAGGGTGTGGTGAACCTGCGCGGGATCATCGTTCCGATCATCGACATGCGCATCAAGTTCAAGCTGGGCGACCCGACGTACGACCAGTTCACGGTGGTGATCGTGCTGAACATCGGCGGTCGCGTGGTGGGCATGGTGGTGGACAGCGTGTCGGACGTGATCACGCTCGCGGCCGACCAGATCAAGCCGGCGCCGGAGATGGGCTCGGTGCTGGACGCCGACTACCTGATCGGGCTGGGCACGCTGGACGAGCGGATGCTGATCCTGGTGGACATCGACCGCCTGATGTCCAGCGAAGAGATGGGCCTCGTCGAGAAGATCGCCGCCTGAGGGCACCGCGCAGGGCAACCAGAACAACGACACAAGGGTCCGCGAGGAGACGTACATGAAGAATTGGAAAATCGGACGGCGCCTGGGCGCCGGCTTTGCACTGGTGCTGGCGCTGGTGGTGCTCACCGCGGCCATCGGCGTGGCGCGCCTACAGGGCGTGGGCGAGGCGACGCAGGCCCTGGCCGAGCGCTCGCTGGTGAAGGAGCGCCTGGCCTCGGCCTGGCAGCTGGCCACCAGCACGAACAGCGTGCGCACCTTCTCGCTGCTCAAGAGCGACGACGCCGACGTGCAGGCCTACCTGCAGAAGAACATCACGGCCACCAGCGCCGTCATCACCGAGACGCAGAAGAAGCTCGAGGACATGCTCGCGTCGCCGGAGGAACAGGCGCTGAGCGCCGACATCAAGAAAAAGCGCGGCGCCTACGTCGAGCTGCGCAACCAGATCCTGAAGCTCAAGGCCGAAGGCAAGCGCGAGGACGCCGCGAAGCTCACCGACACCCAGCTGCTGGGCGCGCTCGACGGCTACGACGCGAGCATCCGCGCCATGGTGGCGCACCAGCAGCAGGAGATCGACAAGACCGCCGCCGCCATCGAGGCACAGTACCGCTCGGGCCGCATCTACCTCGTGGCGCTGGCCGCGTTCGCGGTGGCGATCGGCTCGGTCATTGCATGGCTGCTCACGCGCAGCATCGTCGACCCGATCGGCGAGGCGCTGCTGATCGCCGAGACGGTGGCCGCCGGCGACCTGAGCCAGGAATTCGAGACCGACCGCGGCGGCGACTTCGGCCGGCTGCTGCGCGGCATGGGCGAGATGGAAGACACGCTCACCGACCTGGTGACGCGCATCAAGGCGTCCACCGACTCGATCGCGGTGGCCTCGCGGCAGATCGCCGCGGGCAACGAAGACCTGTCTTCGCGCACCGAGCAGCAGGCCAGCTCGCTGGAGCAGACGGCGGCTTCGATGGAAGAGCTGACCAGCACCGTGAAGCAGAACGCCGACAACGCACGCCAGGCCAACCAGCTGGCCGTGTCGGCCTCGGCCGTGGCCGTGAAGGGCGGCAGCGTCGTGTCGCAAGTGGTCGACACGATGGGCTCGATCAATGCGTCGTCCAAGAAGATCGTCGACATCATCGGTGTCATCGACGGCATCGCGTTCCAGACCAACATCCTGGCGCTGAACGCCGCGGTGGAAGCCGCACGCGCCGGCGAACAGGGCAAGGGCTTCGCGGTGGTCGCCTCCGAGGTGCGAAGCCTCGCGCAGCGCTCGGCCTCCGCCGCCAAGGAAATCAAGACGCTCATCGGCGACTCGGTCGACAAGGTCGAGGAAGGCAGCAAGCAGGTGCAGGAAGCAGGCCGCACGATGGAAGAGATCGTGGGCAGCGTGCGCCGCGTGACCGACATCATGGGCGAGATCACGGCGGCGAGCCAGGAACAGACCTCAGGCATCGAACAGATCAACCAGGCCATCACGCAGATGGACCAGGTCACGCAACAGAACGCCGCGCTGGTCGAGCAAGCCTCGGCCGCCGCGCAATCCCTGCAGGAGCAGGCCGACAACCTCGTGCGCGCGGTGAGCACCTTCAAGCTCGACGCCGGCGAAGAACCCCGTGCCCAGGTGGCCTGAAGAATCCGTGCGTACCCGTCTCAGCCCCAAGCGCGCCCTTCGTCTGGGTGTCGGCTTTTCCCTCCTCATGTTCCTGCTGGCCGCCGCGCTGAGCATCGGCTTCAAGGCCGGCGCCGGCTACGAATGGGCGCACCGCGCCGTGCTCGGGCTGGGCGTGGTCGCCCTGTTCGCGGGCGCCTTCGTTGCGTGGTGCATCACGCGCTCGCTCGCGCGCTCGGCGCGCGAAGCCGACCTCATTTCGCAGCGGCTGGACCGCCTGTTCAAGACATTCAAAGCAAGCGACTCCTGAAATCCCCATGAAATCACTCCTCAATCTCAAGATCGGCACACGCCTTGGCGCGGGCTTCGGCGCGGTGCTCCTGCTGCTCGCCGCCGTGGTCGGCCTCGGCCTCAATGCGATGGCCGACATCCAGTCCCGGCTCAACGGCATCGTGACCGAGAACAACGTGAAGGTCGCGGCGGTCAACGACATGGCCGCTTCGATCCGCGACATCGCGATCCTGGACGGCAACCTGATCCTGCTGCAGGACGACGCGGCCATGCGCGAGGAGTCGAAGAAGATCACCGCCGCGCGCGACCGCTACACCGAGGCGCGCGGCCGCCTGGCCAAGCTGCTCGCCTCGACAGAGGGCAAGGGCCTGCTGACGCAGATCGACGAGAAGGTGGGCGTGCTGGTGCCGCTGAACGGCCAGCTGTCCGAGTTCGCGCTGCAGAACAAGAACGAGGAGGCCACGGCGCTCTTCATCTCGAAGTTCCAGCCGGCCGTTCGCGCGGTGCTGGCCGAACTCGATGCGATGGACACCCACCAGAGCAAGCGTTCGCGCGTGGCCAACGAGGAAGCCGGTGCCGGCTACGTGCGCGCGCGCAACCTGATGCTCGCGCTCGGCGCCTTCGCCATCCTGGCAGGCGTGGCCATTGCCTGGTTCATCACGCGCACCATCACCCGCCCGATCGGCGAGGCCGTGGAAGTGGCCGAGAAGGTTGCCGCCGGCGACATCAGCTCGCGCATCGAAGTGCGCTCGAACGACGAGACCGGGCGCCTGATGTCCGCGCTCAAGGCCATGAACGAGAGCCTGGTGCGCATCGTGCGCGAAGTGCGCACGGGCACCGACACCATCGCCACGGCGTCGAGCCAGATCGCCTCCGGCAATCAGGACCTGTCTTCGCGCACCGAAGAGCAAGCCAGCTCGCTCGAGCAGACGGCGGCGTCGATGGAAGAGCTGACCAGCACCGTGAAGCAGAACGCGGACAACGCGCGCCAGGCCAACCAGCTGGCCGTGTCGGCGTCCGAAGTCGCGGTGAAGGGCGGCAGCGTCGTCTCGCAGGTGGTGGACACCATGGGCTCGATCGATGCGTCGTCCAAGAAGATCGTCGACATCATCGGCGTGATTGACGGCATCGCGTTCCAGACCAACATCCTGGCGCTGAACGCGGCAGTGGAAGCGGCACGCGCCGGTGAACAGGGCCGCGGCTTCGCCGTGGTCGCATCGGAAGTGCGCAGCCTGGCGCAGCGCTCGGCCGCGGCGGCCAAGGAAATCAAGACGCTGATCGGCGACTCGGTCGAGAAGGTCGAAGCCGGCAGCAAGCAGGTGGAAGAAGCGGGCCGCACGATGGAAGAGATCGTGGGCAGCGTGCGCCGCGTGACGGACATCATGGGCGAGATCACCGCGGCGAGCCAGGAGCAGACCTCGGGCATCGAGCAGATCAACCAGGCGATCACGCAGATGGACCAGGTCACGCAGCAGAACGCCGCGCTGGTGGAAGAAGCTTCGGCTGCTGCCCAGTCGTTGCAGGAACAAGCTGGCAGCCTGGTGCAGGCCGTGAGCGTCTTCAAGCTCGGCGACCACGAAGTGGCGGTGCCTTCGCGCCCCGGCTTCACGCGCATCACCCCCATCACGCCCATCCGACCCGTCCGCCCGGTGCAGCCCCTGGCGCGCAACACAGCCAAGCCCGCTCTGAAGCGCCCCGCCACCCAGGCCTTGCCCGGCCGCCGCACCGGCACGCCCGCTGCGCAACTGGCCATGGCCGCCGATGCGAAGGGCGACTGGACGGAGTTCTAGGCGAAAGAACTCAATTCTGGCGATCGGATGCCGATACAGGGTGACGGCGATGCCGCGGCGCTGCGCCGCGGCGGGACCGTTTCCCTGAACTGAAAGAAGATCGATGAGTTTCGAAAGACCCCGTGTGGCAGCAGGCCACGCACCACCCCCCGGCTTCGTGTCGCTCGCGCGCACACTGAGCGTGCGGGCCGGCGTGGCGATTCTCGGGGTCACGGCATTGATCCTGTGCGTGTTCTACGCACTGGCGTCGCAGCAGCAGCAGCGCGGCGCCGCCCAATACGCCAACGCGAAGGCCGAAGCCATCGCCCGGTCGCTGGACATCTTCGACCAGACCATGCAGCTGAACGCCGGCAACGCCTTCGGCATGTTCCGGCGCCAGTTCGCCGACACGCTGGTGCTCGACGCCGCCGGCGGCGGCACGCTGTCGAGCAACGGCACGGCCATCGACGCGGCCACCACGAGCGAGGTCGACCGTTTCGCGCGCGACTTCCCCGGCGCCAACGCCACCGTGTTCGTGGCGCAGGGCGAAGACTTTCGCCGTGTCACCACCTCGGTCAAGAAGGAAAACGGCGAGCGCGCCGTGGGCACGCTGCTCGACCGCAAGAGCGCGGCCTATACGCTGCTGCGCGAGGGCAAGCGCTTCGTCGGCCGGGTGACGCTGTTCGGGCGCCCCTACATCACGGTGTACGAGCCGGTGCGCGACGCGGCCGGCCGCGTGGTGGCGGTGCTCTACATCGGGCTGGACATCTCGCAGCAGCAGGCCTCGTTCGCCGATGCCGTGGCGCGCACGCGGCTCTACAGCCACGGCGGCCTGTACATCGTCGACCCCACCGGTGCCGGTGGTGAAGCGCTGCTGGTGTTCCACCCCAGCGCGGCCGGCAAGCCGCTGGCCGACGCGGTGCAGGGCGACGCCAAGGCGTGGCTCGCGCGCCTGAAGGCCGACGACGCCTTCTGGATCGCGGAGGCGCCCGCCGTGCTGGTTCCGGGTGCGTCGGGTGCGCCGGGTTCACAGGGTGCACACCACGCGTCCGTCGCGCGCAGCGACACCACCGGCTGGCTGGTGGTGGCCGAAGTGCCCGCCGCCGAGGTGCTGGCCGGCCTGCGCCAGCAGCTGGCGTGGCTGGGCGGCTGCATCGTGCTGGCCGCGGTGCTGCTCGGCCTGGGGCTGGTGGCGTTCATCCGCCGCACGGTGCGCCCGATCGGCGTGCTGAGCGCGCACGTCGAGGCCATCGGCGGCGGCGATTTGTCGGGCCAGCTGGCATCGCAGCGGCGCGACGAGATCGGCGTGATCACGCGCTCGGTGGAAACCATGCGCGCCAGCCTGGTGCGCATCGTGCGCGAAGTGCGCACGGGCACCGACACCATCGCCACGGCGTCGGGGCAGATCGCCTCGGGAAACCAGGACCTGTCTTCGCGCACCGAAGAGCAAGCCAGCTCGCTGGAGGAAACCGCTGCTTCGATGGAAGAGCTGACCAGCACCGTGAAGCAGAACGCCGACAACGCGCGCCAGGCCAACCAGCTGGCGCTCTCGGCCTCCGACGTGGCCTCCAGGGGCGGCAGCGTCGTGTCGCAGGTGGTGCAGACGATGGGCTCCATCGATGCCTCGTCCAAGAAGATCGTCGACATCATCGGCGTGATCGACGGCATCGCGTTCCAGACCAACATCCTGGCGCTGAACGCGGCAGTGGAAGCCGCACGGGCCGGTGAGCAGGGCCGCGGCTTCGCGGTCGTGGCTTCGGAAGTGCGCGGCCTCGCGCAACGCTCGGCATCGGCGGCCAAGGAAATCAAGACGCTGATCGGCGACTCGGTCGAGAGGGTCGAAGCCGGCAGCAAGCAGGTGGAAGACGCCGGCCGCACCATGGACGAGATCGTCGGCAGCGTGAAGCGCGTGACCGACATCATGGGCGAGATCGCCAGCGCCAGCCAGGAGCAGACCTCGGGCATCGAGCAGGTCAACCAGGCCATCACGCAGATGGACCGGGTCACCCAGCAGAACGCGGCGCTGGTCGAAGAAGCCTCGGCCGCCGCGCAATCGCTGCAGGAACAGGCCGGTGGCCTGGTGCAGGCCGTGAGCGTGTTCCGTCTGGAAGACGACCACCGGGCCGGTTTTTCATACGCCGAGCCTGCCATTTCATCTTTTGAGAAGAAAGGTCTCAAGTCTGGCGTCGCGATGCCGATAACAGGATGACGGCATTGCCGCTGTGGCCTGTCGCCTTGTGATGGAAGGAATTGAGCAGTGAGTTTGAAAGATCTGAAAATCGGCACCCGGCTGGGTCTCGGCTTCACGGTGATGCTGCTGTTGATGGCATTCATCGCGGGCACGGGCGTGCTGCGCCTGACCGAAGTAGGCAAGGCCACCGACGAGATGGTGTCGCGCGCGCTCGTCAAGGAGCGGCTGGCCGCCGAATGGCTGGCCAACCTGCGCTCCAACACCGTGGCCAACTACGCCATGGTGAAGACCACCGACCCGCAGGTGGCGGCCTATTTCTCCAAGGCGCAGGCCGAAGGGTCTGCGCGCATCAGCCCGGCGCAGAAGAAGCTCGAGTCGATGCTCGAGACGCCCGAGGAGAAGGATCTCTACGCCAAGGTGTCGGCCGCCCGCGCCGTGGTGCTGGAGACCGTGGGCACGCTCAACAAGCTCAAGGACAGCGGCCAGCTGGCCGAGGCCAACACGCTGGTCGACACCAGGTTCAAGGACGCGCTGGCCGTGTACGGCGGCGCGGTCGAGGCGCTGGCCAACCACGAGCGGGAGAAGATCGACGTCGCGGCCAAGGGCATCGACGCCAACTACCTGGCCGGGCGCACCACGCTGCTGGTGCTGTCGGCCATTGCGCTGGTGCTGGGCGCGCTGCTCGCCTGGCGCCTGACGCTGGGCATCGTGCGCCCGCTGGGCCACGCCGTGTCCGTGGCGGAGACGGTGGCTGCCGGCGACCTGAGCGCCCACATCGTGGTGGAAAGCCGCGACGAGGCCGGCCAGCTCATGCACGCGCTGCGCGAGATGAACGCCAGCCTGGCCAAGGTGGTGGGGGAAGTGCGCATGGGCACCGACACCATCGCCACGGCGTCGAGCCAGATCGCCTCGGGCAACCAGGACCTGTCTTCGCGCACCGAGCAGCAGGCCAGCTCGCTGGAGGAAACGGCTGCTTCGATGGAGGAACTCACCTCCACCGTGAAACAGAACGCCGACAACGCACGCCAGGCCAACCAGCTGGCGGTGTCGGCGTCCGAAGTGGCGGTGCGCGGCGGCAACGTGGTGAGCCAGGTGGTGGACACCATGGGCTCGATCAATGCGTCGTCGAAAAAGATCGTCGACATCATCGGCGTGATCGACGGCATCGCGTTCCAGACCAACATCCTGGCACTGAACGCCGCGGTGGAGGCCGCGCGCGCCGGTGAACAGGGCAAGGGCTTCGCGGTGGTTGCATCCGAGGTGCGCAACCTCGCGCAGCGCTCGGCCTCCGCCGCCAAGGAAATCAAGACGCTCATCGGAGATTCGGTCGAGAAGGTCGAGGAGGGCAGCAAGCAGGTCGAAGAGGCCGGCCGGACCATGGAGGAGATTGTCGGCAGCGTGAAGCGCGTGACCGACATCATGGGAGAGATCACGGCCGCCAGCCAGGAGCAGACCTCCGGCATCGAGCAGATCAACCAGGCCATCACCCAGATGGACCAGGCCACGCAGCAGAACGCTGCGCTGGTCGAGCAAGCCTCGGCCGCCGCGCAGTCGCTGCAGGAACAGGCGGGCAGCCTGTCGCAGGTCGTCAACGTGTTCCGCCTGGAGCGGGGCGCCGCGGCGCGGGCCTGAAGACAAGCGCTGTCACAGCCCCTACAACCAACCAGAAAGAAGAAAAATGCAGTGGTTCCAGAAGCTTCGCGTCACCGTCCGACTGATCCTCGGATTCCTCGTGGTCGCGGCCATCGGCGCAGCAGTCAGCGCGCTCGGTATCTATCACATGGGTCGCATCAGCGCGTCGACGGAGCGCCTCTATGCGAACGAACTGCGCGCGCTGCAAGCCGTGCAGGAAGCCAACATCAGCCTGCTGTACGCAAGCCGTGCGCAGGTCACGCTGCTGTCGGCCGGCACGCGCGGCGAGCGCAACGCGGGCGCCAACGAGGTCAAGGCCGCCATGGAGAGCCTGGCGGCGCGCGGCTCCGAGGTGAAGTCCTTCTTCGGCGAGACCGAGGAGGGCAAGAAGCTGCATGACCAGTACGAGGCGCTGGTCGGCCCGCTGCAGAAAAGCATGGGCGACTTCGTCACGCTGGTCAACAAGCAGCCGCTGGACAGCTCGCAGTTCGAGAACCAGGTGAGCGAGGACAGCACCCGCCTGCTGAAGGAGTCGCGCTCGCTCGAGGACGTGCTCAAGAGCATGGTGGCGCACAGCAAGGATCTGGCGCGCGGCAGCGCCGAGCATGCGGAGGAAACATACCAGACGTCGCGCTTGATCATGGTGGTGCTGGCACTGGCCGGCATTGCGGTCAGCGTCGGTCTGGGCGTGGTGATCGCGCGGCTGCTGGGCCGTCAGCTGGGCGGCGAGCCCTCGTATGCGGCCGACGTGGTCAGCCGCATCGCCAGCGGCGACCTGACGCTGGCCGTCGACGCCGACGCGGCGCACGACGGCAGCCTGCTGCATTCCATCAAGCAGATGCAGGCGCAGCTGACCTCGATCGTCGGGAAGATCAAGGACTCGAGCGACACCATTGCCACGGCGTCGGGGCAGATCGCCGCGGGCAACCAGGACCTGTCTTCGCGCACCGAAGAGCAGGCGAGTTCGCTGGAGGAAACCGCTGCTTCGATGGAAGAGCTGACCTCCACCGTGAAGCAGAACGCGGACAACGCACGCCAGGCCAACCAGCTGGCCGTGTCGGCCTCGGAAGTCGCCGTCAAGGGCGGCACGGTCGTGTCGCAGGTGGTCGACACCATGGGCTCGATCAATGCATCGTCCAAGAAGATCGTCGACATCATCGGCGTGATCGACGGCATCGCGTTCCAGACCAACATCCTGGCGCTGAACGCGGCAGTGGAAGCGGCACGCGCCGGTGAACAGGGCCGCGGTTTCGCCGTGGTCGCATCGGAAGTGCGCAGCCTGGCGCAGCGCTCGGCCGCAGCAGCCAAGGAAATCAAGACCCTGATCGGCGACTCCGTCGAGAAGGTCGCCGAAGGCAGCAAGCAGGTCGCGGAAGCCGGCCGCACCATGGAAGAGATCGTCGGCAGCGTGAAGCGCGTGACCGACATCATGGGCGAGATCACCGCGGCGAGCCAGGAGCAGACCTCGGGCATCGAACAGATCAACCAGGCCATCACGCAGATGGACCAGGTCACCCAACAGAACGCGGCATTGGTCGAAGAAGCTTCGGCCGCCGCGCAATCCCTGCAGGAGCAGGCGGGCAGCCTGTCCGAAGTGGTCGGCGTGTTCCGCCTGGCCAACACCCAGCTTGCCCTGAACTGAAAGAGAAACAGCTCCGACCATGCGCGTCAATTTGCCCATCACCGGCGTCGAATACGAACTCTCCCGCGACGTCGCCCTCGTGTCCCGCACCGACCTCAAGGGCCGTATCACCTACGTCAACCCGGCTTTCGTCGAGGCCAGCGGCTTTGCCGCGACCGAGCTCATGGGCAAGGCCCACAACATCGTGCGCCACCCCGACGTGCCGGCCGAGGCCTTCGCCGACCTCTGGGAAACGCTGGGCCAGGGCCTGCCGTGGACCGGCATCATCAAGAACCGCCGCAACAACGGCGACTTCTACTGGGTGCTGGCCAACGTGACGCCGATCCGCCGCAACGGCCGCGTGCAGGGCTACATGTCGGTGCGCAGCCGCCCGGAGCGTGCCGCGGTGCAGGCGGCCGATGCGCTGTACACCCGCATCCGCGAGGGCCGCGCGAAGGACATCACGCTGGCGCAGGGCGAAGTGGTGCAGCACGGTTGGGGCAACCCGCTCGCGCGGCTGCGCCGCATCCACGTGCGGCGCCGCGTGTTCGGCGCCACGGCCGTGGCGGCGCTGCTGTCGATGTCGCTGGGCGCGGCGGGCTGGCTCGAGGCGTCGCGCATGGCGGCGTCGGGCGGCCTGCACAGCTGGCTGCCCGCCACGCTGGCACTGGGCGGCGTGGCCTCCGCGCTCGCATGGCTCGGCTTCGGCCAGTTCCTCGGCCGCACGGTGTTCCGCCCGCTCGACGAGGCGGTGCACGTGGCGCGCGCCATTGCCGGCGGCGACCTGGCGCGCTTCGAAGTGCGGCCCGGCGACGAGATCACCGGCCTGCTGCGCGCGCTCAACCAGATGAGCGCCAACCTCTTCGCCATCGTCGCGGACGTGGGCGAGAACGTGGCGGGCGTGATGTCGGCCTCCAGCCAGATCGCCTCGGGCAACGAAGACCTGTCTTCGCGCACCGAGCAGCAGGCCAGCTCGCTCGAGCAGACGGCGGCGTCGATGGAGGAACTCACCTCCACCGTGAAGCAGAACGCGGACAACGCGCGCCAGGCCAACCAGCTGGCCGTGTCGGCGTCCGAGGTCGCGGTGAAGGGCGGCAACGTGGTCTCGCAGGTGGTGGACACCATGGGCTCTATCAACGCGTCGTCGAAAAAGATCGTGGACATCATCGGCGTGATCGACGGCATCGCGTTCCAGACCAACATCCTGGCGCTGAACGCCGCGGTGGAAGCCGCGCGCGCCGGCGAGCAGGGCAAGGGCTTCGCCGTGGTCGCCTCCGAAGTGCGCAGCCTCGCGCAGCGCTCGGCATCGGCCGCCAAGGAAATCAAGACGCTGATCGGCGACTCGGTCGAGAAGGTCGAGGAAGGCAGCAAGCAGGTCGCGGAAGCCGGCCGCACGATGCAAGAGATCGTCGGCAGCGTGCGCCGGGTGACCGACATCATGGGCGAGATCACCACCGCCAGCCAGGAGCAGACCTCCGGCATCGAGCAGATCAACCAGGCCATCTCGCAGATGGACCAGGTCACGCAGCAGAACGCCGCGCTGGTCGAGGAAGCCTCGGCCACGGCACAGCTGCTGCAGGAGCAGGCCGACGGCCTGGTGAAGGCCGTGCGCGTGTTCCGCGCGGAAGCCGTCGCCGAAGTGGCCTGAACCACCGAACACCCCAAAGCAACACACACCAGATTCAAACCGGAGAAGAACCCATGCTCAACAAGGCCAAAGACCCCATGAAACAAGCCGCCTCGGCGCCGTCCGCGGCCGCCGGTGCCAACCGCCTGGAGGTCGTGACCTTCAAGCTGGGCGAAGAGGAATACGGCATCGACATCCAGAAGGTGCAGGAGCTGCGCGGCTACGACGCGGTGACGCGCATTGCCAATGCGCCGGACTACATCAAGGGTGTGGTGAACCTGCGCGGGATCATCGTCCCGATCATCGACATGCGCATCAAGTTCAAGCTGGGCGACCCGACGTACGACCAGTTCACGGTGGTGATCGTGCTGAACATCGGCGGTCGCGTGGTGGGCATGGTGGTGGACAGCGTGTCGGACGTGATCACGCTCACGGCCGACCAGATCAAGCCGGCGCCGGAGATGGGTTCGGTGCTGGACGCCGACTACCTGATCGGGCTGGGCACGCTGGACGAGCGGATGCTGATCCTGGTGGACATCGACCGCCTGATGTCCAGCGACGAAATGGGCCTCGTCGAGGCCGCCGCCGTCGCCTGACCCTCGGCTCGAACCACCCTCCTCAAGGCATTGCCATGAACTTCCTGTCCAACCTTCGCATCGGCACCCGCCTGATGCTGGCCTTCGCCATCGTGCTGGGGCTGACCGTGGTCTCGACCGCCATCGCCCTGGTGTCTTCGCGCAGCAACGCGGAAGCCACGCGGCTGATGATGCAGAGCCCGCTCGCGAAAGAGCGGCTCATCTCCGACTGGTACGTGCTGACGTACGCGGCCATCGCACGCACGTCGATGATCGCGCGCACCACCGACGAGACCTTGCCCGTGACCTTCGCGGACGTCATCTCCGACAGCGTGAAGAAGGGCAGCGAGACCATGGCGAAGGTGGAGCCGCTGCTGTTCACCGACGAGGAAAAGGCGACCTACAAGTCGATCGTCGAGCTGCGCGCCAAGTACCAGGCGGCGAAGGACGACGTGGGCAAGGCCAAGGCCAGCGGCAACGCGGTGGACACCGCGCGCGCCTTCAAGGAATCGTTCCAGCCGGCGGCCAAGGCCTATGAAGGCCGCGTGCTCGACCTGCTGGCCATCGAACGCCGCGACATCGACAGCATGAGCAAGGGCATCGACACCGCGAACGCGCACAGCTTCAACCTGCAGCTGCTGCTGACGGTGCTGACGGTGCTGAGCGGCGGCATCTTCGCGTTCTTCATTGCGCGCAGCATCGTGCGCCCGCTGGCGCAGGCCGTCGAGCTGGCCGAGACGGTGGCCGCCGGCGACCTGAGCACCGACATCCGCGTGGAAAGCCGCGACGAGGCCGGCCAGCTGATGCAGGCGCTGAAGGACATGAACGCGAACCTGGCCAAGGTGGTGGGCGAAGTTCGCACCGGCACCGAGACCATCGCCACGGCGTCGGGGCAGATCGCCTCGGGCAACCAGGACCTGTCTTCGCGCACCGAAGAGCAGGCGAGTTCGCTGGAGGAAACCGCTGCTTCGATGGAAGAGCTGACCTCCACCGTGAAACAGAACGCGGACAACGCGCGCCAGGCCAACCAGCTGGCGGTGTCGGCCTCCGAAGTGGCCGTGCGCGGCGGCAATGTGGTCGGCCAGGTGGTGGACACCATGGGCTCGATCAACGCCTCGTCGAAGAAGATCGTCGACATCATCGGTGTCATCGACGGCATCGCGTTCCAGACCAACATCCTGGCGTTGAACGCCGCGGTGGAAGCGGCACGCGCCGGTGAACAGGGCCGCGGCTTCGCGGTCGTGGCATCGGAAGTGCGCAGCCTGGCGCAGCGCTCGGCCGCGGCCGCCAAGGAAATCAAGACGCTGATCGGCGACTCGGTCGACAAGGTCGAAGAAGGCAGCAAGCAGGTCGCGGAAGCGGGCCGCACCATGGAAGAGATCGTCGGCAGCGTGAAGCGCGTGACGGACATCATGGGCGAGATCACGGCCGCCAGCCAGGAGCAGACCTCCGGCATCGAACAGATCAACCAGGCCATCACGCAGATGGACCAGGTCACGCAGCAGAACGCCGCGCTGGTGGAAGAAGCCTCAGCCGCCGCGCAATCGCTTCAGGAGCAAGCGGGCAGCCTCGTGCAGGCCGTCAGCATTTTCAAACTGGGTTCGGGTCACCAGGCGCCTGCGAGATTGCAGGTGGCGGTGCACCCCGCGCATCCCGCGCAACTTCCGGCGAAGGCCAGGGCCAAGGCATTGCCGACGGCCCGCAGCAAGCCGTCGCAACCCGCCGCGCCCCAGCTGGCCTCGGCCAGCAGCAGCAACGGCGACTGGACGGAATTCTGAGTCTTCCCGCGGAACAACTGAAAACAACAGGTTACCCGGGGCCCGCGGCCCCACGAAGGAAAAATCATCAAAGCGTTCTACAACCTCAAAATCGCGACCAAGCTGCTTGTGTCGTTCATCGCCGTCCTTGTGCTGACGGTCTGCGTCGGTGCCGTGTCGGTGCTGCAGCTGGGCAAGGTCCACGACATGTCCACGGACCTGGCGACCAACTGGATGCCGGCCACGCGCTCGCTGCTGGAAATGAAGAACCTGGTGTCGCGCTACCGCACGCAGGAACTGCAGCACATCCTGTCGGGTTCGTACGACGAGATGGCCACCTATGAAAAGTCGATGGACCAGACCTGGGCGCTGCTGCAGAAGAGCATGGCCGAGTACGCCGCGCTCATCTCCGAACCCCAGGAGCGCGAGGTCTTCCCCGAGTTCCAGAAGCTGCTGAACCAGTACGGCGCCGAGCACAACAAGATCATCGCGATCTCGCACACGCAGGACAGCGAGCAGGCGACCACGCTGAGCCGCGGCAAGTCGCTGCAGCTGAACCGCGAGATGAACGCGGCGCTCGACAAGCTCACCGAAGTGAACGTGAACGGCGCCGTGCGCGCCGGTGCCACGTCCGACAGCGTGTATGCGCAAGCACGCCTGTGGGTGGTCGGCCTGCTGCTGGGCGCCGTGGCGCTCGGCCTGGTGCTGGCACTGTGGATAGCGCGCATCGTCGCGCGTCCGCTGGCCGAAGCCGTGAAGGTGGCGCAGTCGGTGGCCGGCGGCGACCTGACCAGCCGCATCGAATCGGAAACGACCGACGAGACCGGCCTGCTGCTCGACGCCCTGAGGGGAATGAACGACAGCCTGGTGAAGATCGTGGGCGAAGTGCGCACGGGCACGGACACGATCGCCACGGCCTCGAGCCAGATCGCCTCCGGCAACCAGGACCTGTCTTCGCGCACCGAAGAACAAGCCAGCTCGCTGGAGCAGACCGCCGCGTCGATGGAAGAGCTGACTTCGACCGTGAAACAGAACGCGGACAACGCACGCCAGGCCAACCAGCTGGCGGTGTCGGCTTCGGAAGTCGCCGTCAAGGGCGGCACGGTCGTGTCGCAAGTGGTCGATACCATGGGTTCCATCAATGCGTCGTCCAAGAAGATCGTCGACATCATCGGCGTGATCGACGGCATCGCGTTCCAGACCAACATCCTGGCGCTGAACGCCGCGGTGGAAGCGGCACGCGCCGGTGAACAGGGCCGCGGCTTTGCGGTGGTCGCATCGGAAGTGCGCAGCCTGGCGCAGCGCTCGGCGGCAGCGGCCAAGGAAATCAAGACGCTGATCGGCGACTCGGTCGAGAAGGTCGAAGCCGGCAGCAAGCAGGTGGAAGAAGCGGGCCGCACCATGGAAGAGATCGTGGGCAGCGTGCGCCGCGTGACCGACATCATGGGCGAGATCACCGCAGCGAGCCAGGAACAGACCTCGGGCATCGAACAGATCAACCAGGCCATCACGCAGATGGACCAGGTCACGCAGCAGAACGCCGCGCTGGTCGAAGAGGCATCGGCGGCTGCCCAGTCGCTGCAGGAACAAGCTGGCAGCCTGGTGCAGGCCGTGAGCATCTTCAAGCTCGACAACGCCCCGGTGGTGGCCCGCACCGGCTTCACGCGCATCACCCCGATGCCCAAGTCCGGCAAGCCCGCGCCCAAGCGTGCGGCCAAGGCGCTGCCCGCGCGGCGCGAGCCCGGTTCGGGCACCGCGCCCAAGCTCTCCATGGCGGCCGACGCCAAGGGCGACTGGACCGAGTTCTAGGGGAAACGAGGGGTCAACCACTGGCGGGCCCGTGCCGATAACGACGCGACAACGCCGCATTCCGCGGCGAGATTCGTTCCAGTTCTGAAAGAAGAAATCAAATGAGTTTGAAGAACCTGAAAATCGGCGCCCGCCTGGGCCTTGGCTTCGCGGCCATGCTGGTCCTGATGGCCGTCATTGCCGGCACCGGCCTGATGCGCCTGTCGAACGTGGGCAAGGCCACGGACGAGATGATCGAGAACGCGCTCGTGAAAGAGCGCCTGGCCAACCAGTGGTCGAACCTGCTGGGCCCGACCATCGTGCGTTCGTTCGCGATGGTCAAGGCCACCGACCCCACCGTCGTCGCGTACTTCGCGAAGGCGCGCGCCGACAGCTCGGCGCTCATCAATCCGGTGCAGAAGAAGCTCGAGGAGATGCTGACGACGCCGGAAGAAAAGAAGCTCTACGCCGGCGTGGCCGATGCGCGCGCCGTGGTGCTGGAGATCATCGAGAAGATCAACAAGCTCAAGGCCGCGGGCCAGAGCGCCGAGGCCAGCGAGATGGCGGACACCAAGTTCGCCGCCGGCCTCACCGTCTATGAAGAAGCCGTCGCCAAGCTCGCCGCGCACCAGCGCGACAAGATCGACGTGCTGTCCAAGGGAATTTCGGCCGACTACGGCACCGGCCAGGTCACCCTGCTGGCGCTGTCGGCCATTGCGCTCGTGCTGGGCGCGCTGCTCGCCTGGCGCCTGACGCTGGGCATCGTGCGCCCGCTGGGCCACGCCGTGACCGTTGCCGAGACCGTGGCCTCCGGCGACCTGAGCACGGACATCCGCGTGGAAAGCCGCGACGAAGCGGGGCAGCTGATGCATGCCTTGCGCGAAATGAATGCGAGCCTGGCCAAGGTGGTGGGCGAAGTGCGCGTCGGCACCGAGACGATCGCGACGGCCTCGGGGCAGATCGCCTCGGGCAACCAGGACCTGTCTTCGCGCACCGAAGAACAAGCCAGCTCGCTGGAGCAGACCGCTGCTTCGATGGAAGAGCTGACCTCCACCGTGAAGCAGAACGCCGACAACGCGCGCCAGGCCAACCAGCTGGCGGTGTCGGCTTCGGAAGTGGCCGTGCGCGGCGGCAATGTGGTCGGCCAGGTGGTGGACACCATGGGCTCGATCAACGCTTCGTCGAAAAAGATCGTCGACATCATCGGCGTGATCGACGGCATCGCGTTCCAGACCAACATCCTGGCGCTGAATGCCGCCGTGGAAGCGGCACGCGCCGGTGAACAGGGCCGCGGTTTCGCCGTGGTCGCGTCGGAAGTGCGCAGCCTGGCGCAGCGCTCGGCCGCGGCCGCCAAGGAAATCAAGACGCTGATCGGCGACTCCGTCGAAAAGGTCGAGGAAGGCAGCAAGCAGGTCGCGGAAGCCGGCCGCACCATGGAAGAAATCGTCGGCAGCGTGAAACGCGTGACCGACATCATGGGCGAGATCACCGCGGCGAGCCAGGAGCAGACCTCCGGCATCGAACAGATCAACCAGGCCATCACGCAGATGGACCAGGTCACCCAACAGAACGCGGCATTGGTCGAAGAGGCCTCGGCCGCCGCCCAGTCGCTGCAGGAACAGGCCGGCAGCCTGGTGCAGGCCGTCAGCGTCTTCAAGCTCGACCAGAACACCGTGGCCGTGCCGCGCGCGGCTTTCACGCGCATCACGCCGATCCCCAAGGCGGTGCGCCCCGCGCCCAGACGCCCGGCCGGCGCGCTGCCCGCGCGGCGCGAGCCGGCGGCGCAGCTGGCCATGGCCGGAAATGACAAGGCCGGCAAGGCAGACAAGGGCGACTGGACCGAGTTCTGACCCTCAACATTCGGCCGGAGCTGCCGATATAGAGCATGAGGCATCGAGGAGATGCCACCCCTACACACCATCGACAGGTAAAGCCATATGTCCGGAAGTTTGTTTTTCACGGGTCTGAGCGGCCTCAGCGTAGCTCGCACCGCGCTGATGACCACGGCCCACAACACCGCCAACGTGTACACCGCCGGCTACAGCCGCCAGGTGGCCGAGATCGCCACCGGCAGCGCCATTTCCAGCGGTTCGGGCTTCATCGGCTCCGGCGCCAACGTGACGACCGTGTCGCGCAGCTACGACCGTTACCTGACGGCGCAGCTGTCCAGCGCGCAGTCGAGCTCGGCCGCGCTGGCCACCAACAGCGTGCAGATCAACCGCATCGACACGCTGCTGGCCGACAAGACCTCGGGCATCGCACCGCTGATGCAGAGCTTCTTCACCAGCATCCAGGGCGTGGCCAACACGCCGGCCGACCCGGCCGCGCGCCAGCAGATGATCAGCTCGGCGCAGGCACTGGCCAGCAAGTTCCGCACGACCGACCAGTACCTGTCGGACCTGAATTCGTCGGTGAACGAGCAGATCTCGGGCAGCGTCGACCAGATCAACACCTACGCCACCAAGATCGCCAGCCTCAACCAGCAGATCAGCCAGATCAGCGCGATGGCCGGCGGCCAGCCGCCGAACGACCTGCTCGACCAGCGCGACCAGCTCGTGAGCAACCTGAGCCAGGTGGTCGACGTGAAGGTGCTGCAGCAGGACAACGGCAAGTACAACGTGTTCATCGCCACCGGCCAGTCGCTGGTGGTGGGCGACTACGCATCGGAGATGGCGGCTGTGAACTCGGCCGCCGACCCGTCGCGCAAGGTCGTGGCACTCAAGGGCTTCAGCGGCAACACCACCGAGCTGGCCGACGGCGTCATCAGCGGCGGCGTGCTGGGCGGGCTCATGAGCTTTCGCCGCGACACGCTGATCCCCTCGCAGAATGCGATCGGCCGCCTCGCCATGTCGGTGTCCGACGCGGTGAACGCGCAGAGCAAGCTGGGCGTGGACCTGAACGGCGCGCTGGGCCAGAACTTCTTCTCGCAGTCCGTGCCGGGCGTGCTCCCCAATGCCAAGAACACGGGCAACCTCGAACTCAGCGGCACGCTCACTGACGCGTCGAAGCTCACGACCAGCGACTACACCGTCAGCGTCACCGACGTGGCCGGCACGCTCAACTACTCGGTCACCCGGCTTTCGGACAAAACGTCGATGGGCACATTCACCACTTTCCCCATCACCTTCGACGGCGTCACCCTCGGCGCCGCCAGCGGTACCGCCCAGGCCGGCGACTCGTTCATGGTGCAGCCCACGCGCACCGGCGCGCGCGACCTCAACGTGGTGACGCTGGACCCGGCCAAGGTGGCCGCCGCGTCGCCGGTGATCACCGGCAACACCTCGGGCAACAAGGGCACCGGCGCGCTGGGCACCGCCACCGTGGACGCCAGCTACCCCGGCACGCCGCTGGCCGGCACCGTGACGCTGAACTACGACGCCGCCACCGGCAGCTTCTCGGGCTTCCCGGCCACCTCGGCCGTGACCGTGACGCTGGCCGACGGCACCAGCACCAGCTACGCCGCCGGCGCGGCCGTGCCCTACACCGCCGGCGCCAAGATGAGCTTCGACGGCGTCACGGTCAGCATGACCGGCGCGCCCTCGCAGGGCGACACCTTCACCATCGGCAAGAACAGCTCGGGCGTGTCCGACGGCAGCAATGCGCTGCTGCTGGGCGCACTGCAGCGCAAGAACACGATGGCCGGCGGCACCGCGACCTTCAACGGCGCGTACTCGCAGCTGGTGAGCGACGTGGGCAACCGCGCCATGGCGGTCAAGGTGGCCGGCACCACGCAAGACAGCGTGACCAGCCAGATCAAGGCCAGCCAGCAATCGATTTCCGGCGTCAACCAGGACGAGGAAACCGCCAACCTGCTGATGTTCCAGCAGATGTACCAGGCCAACGCCAAGGTGATCCAGACCGCGTCGACCATCTTCGACGCGATCCTCGGCATCAGCAACTGATCGCCTTCACCGTCATCAACGTACAGATCCAGGCAAACCCCATGCGCATCAGCACCGCTTCCTTCTACGACCAGAACGTCGTCTCGATGGGCCAGCAGCAGCAGAAGCTGTTCCGCGTCCAGCAGCAGCTGGCCACGAATTCCAAGTTCCTCACGGCCGGCGACGACCCGGTGGCCGCGGCCCGCGCGCTCGGCGTCAGCCAGACGCTGTCGGAAACCGCGCAGTACGCCACCAGCCGCCAGCGCGCGTCGCTGTCGCTGTCCACCGAAGAGAACGCGCTCAACTCGGTCACCTCGATCCTGCAGAACATCAAGACGCTGACCGTGGCCGCCGGCAACGGCACGCTGACGGACGCCGACCGCGCCTCGATCGCCACCACCATCCAGAGCGGGCTGGACCAGCTCGTGGGCGTGGCCAACTCCGACGACGGCAACGGCCAGTACCTGTTCGCGGGCTTCAAGAGCGGCAGCCCGCCGTTCGTGGCCACCACCGGCGGCGGCGTGCAGTACGTGGGCGACCAGGGCCAGCGCCTGATGCAGGTCGACGTGGCGCGCCAGCTGTCCACCTCGGACGACGGCCGCAGCGTGTTCCAGTCGGTGCAGGGCGGCGCGGGCTACGTGACTTCCACCTCGTCCACCAACACCGGTACCGGCGTGTTCGGCCCGGTCAGCGTGAAGGATTCCACCGCCGCCAACTACGGCAAGGACTTCACCATCAGCTTCGCTGGCGGCAACTACACCGTGAGCACCAAGGACACGCCGCCCGTGGTGGCCGCGACCGGCGCCTTCACGGCGGGCGAGCCCATCTCGTTTGGCGGCGTGCAGCTGAGCGTCACCGGCACGCCGGCCAGCGGCGACAGCTTCGACGTGTCGACCGCCAAGAACGCGGGCACCGACGTGTTCGAGGCCATCGGCAAGCTGGTGACGGCCCTGCGCACCCCGCTGACCGGCGGCGGCGACGCCGCCAAGGCCCAGCTGCAGAACGCCCTGAGCACCGCCAACGTGAAGGTCACCAACGCGCACGACAACGTGCTGACGGTGCTGTCGTCGGTGGGCTCGCGCCAGAGCGAAATCGACGCGCTGGACAGCAGCGGCTCGGACAGCAAGCTGCAGGAGGAAAGCTACCTCTCCAGCATCCAGGACCTGGACCCGTACAGCGCGATCGCGGAGTTCTACCAGCGCCAGTCGTCGCTGCAGGCCACGCAGATGACCTTCGCGCGGCTGAACAGCATCTCGCTGTTCAACTACCTGTAAGAAAAAAAGAGAGAAAGAGAAGGGAGCAGGGCCGTGCAGTTCTACGAACGCAAGCCCTGCGTGAACCGCAGCATGTTCGAGATCGACTCCGCGAAGCGCGGTTCGAGGAACGCCGCCAGGTTCGGCATCAGCAGCTGCAGCATGAAGATGCCGGCCAGCAGCGTGAGCGGAAAGCCCACGGCGAAGATGCTGAACTGCGGCGAGGCGCGGTTCAGGATGCCCATGGCCAGGTTCAGCGTGAGCAGCGCGGTGATGAGCGGCAGCGCCAGCATCAGCCCGCTGGAAAAGATCTCGCCGCCGGTGAGCACCAGGAACATCCAGCCGCCGGAGGCCAGCGGCGCCGTGGCGATGGGCAGGGTCTGGAAGCTCTCGGTCAGCGCGTTCACCATCAGCAGGTGCCCGTCGAGCGAGAGAAAGATCAGCGTGGCCAGCATGTTCAGCAGGCGCGCCACCACCATGGTGCTGCCATGGCTCATGGGATCGAAGAAGGACGCGAACGAAAGGCCCATCTGCAGGCCGATGTATTCGCCCGCGGCCAGCACGGCGGCGAACACCAGCTTCATCGAGAAGCCCATGGCCGCGCCGATGAGCACCTGCTGCACGATGATCCACGCGCCGCCGGCGGAGACCACCGGAACCTCGGGAAACGGCCCGAGGGTGGGCGCTATCACGAAGGTGAGCATGGCGGCCATGGCCACCTTCACCGGCCGCGGCACCCAGGCCTCGGAGAAGATGGGCGCGGTGCTGATCAGCGCCAGCATGCGCACGAACGGCCACAGGAAGGCGACCATCCAGCCCTCGAGCTGGCCCGAGGTGACCGAGAAGATCGAAGGCGTCACGCCAGCAGCTGCGGAATGCCTGCGAACAGCGCGCGCATGTAGTCGAGCATGCGGTCGAGCATCCAGGGGCCGGCCACGACCAGCGTCGCGAACACCGCGAGCAGCTTGGGAATGAAGGACAGCGTGGACTCGTTGATCTGCGTGGCCGCCTGGAAGATGCTGACGATCAAACCGATCACCAGCGCCACCAGCAGCAGCGGCGCGCCCAGCAGCAGCGAGATCTCCATGGCCCGGTGGCCCATGGTCATGACGGATTCGGGATTCATCTCTGCGTACCTAAAGGTAGAAGCTCTGCGTGAGCGCGCCGATGAGCAGCTGCCAGCCGTCGGCCAGCACGAACAGCATCAGCTTGAAGGGCAGCGCAATGGAGGCGGGCGGCACCATCATCATGCCCATGGACATGAGCACGCTCGCCACCACCAGGTCGATGATGAGGAACGGTATGAAGATGGTGAAGCCGATCTGGAACGCCGTCTTCAGCTCGCTGATGACGAACGAGGGCAGCAGGATGCGCAGCGGCACGTCTTCGGGGCCCTGCATGTCGGGCGCCTTGGCGAGCTTGGCGAACAGGGCCAGGTCGCTCTCGCGGGTCTGCTTGAGCATGAAGTTCTTGAAGGGCGCGATGCCGCGCTCCATCGCCTTCTCGGCGCTGATCTTGTTCTCGGAGAAGGGCACGTAGGCGTCGGTGTAGGCCTTGTCCAGCACCGGCGACATCACGAAGAAGGTGAGGAACAGCGACAGTCCCACCAGGATCTGGTTGGGCGGCGAGGTCTGCGTGCCGATGGCGGTGCGCAGCATGCCCAGCACGATCAGGATGCGCGTGAAGCTGGTCATCGACAGCAGCAGCGCGGGCAGGAAGGTGAGCGAGGTCAGCAGCACCATGGTCTGCACGCTCAGCGACCAGGTCTGGCTGCCGCCGGGGCCGGGCGTGCTGGTGAGGCCGGGCAGGCCCTGGGTCCAGGCCACGGCGGGCAGCGCGGCGGCGGCAAGCAGCAGCGCGGCACGCAGGCCGCGGCGCAATGCGGGGTGCGTCATGGGGCGGGATGCGACTTGCCCGAGAGCGACTCGCGCAGTTTCCGGGCAAAGAGTTCGACGGTGTTGTTGAAGGCGGGCGAGCCGGCCTGAGCGGTGGGCGCCGCGGACGGTGCCGATGAGGCCTGGGCCGGCAGCGTGTGCAGCGTGTTGACCTGGCTCGGCGTGACGCCCAGCACCAGCCAGGTGTCGCCCACTTCCACCACGACCACGCGTTCGCGCTGGCCGACGTTGGCGCTGGACACCACCTTCACCACGTTGCCGCTGCCCAGGCGCTGCAGCCCGAAGCGGCGTGCCAGCCAGGCGCAACCGAAGATCAGGCCGACCACCACCGCCATGCCGAAGCCGGCCTGCAGCAGGCTGGACGCGCCGGAAGCGGCGGGCGCCGCCTCGTGCACGGGCGTGGGCACGGTGGGCAGCGCGGCATGGGCCGTGTGCACCGCCTGCGCCCAGAGCGCGGGCAGCAGCGCCGCCCCCGCGAGCAGTTGGCGGCGCAGGCTCATGTGCGTGCGAGCTTCTGCATGCGCTCGGACGGGGTGACGATGTCGGTCAGGCGGATGCCGTACTTCTCGTTCACCACCACCACTTCGCCCTGGGCGATGAGGTAGCCGTTGATCAGCACGTCCAGCGGCTGGCCGGCCAGCCCGTCGAGCTCGACCACCGAGCCCTGCGACAGCTGCAGCAGGTTCTTGATGGTGATGCGGGTGCGGCCGATCTCGGCGGTGAGCTGCACGGGCACGTCGAGCACGCGCGCGATGTCCACGGGCGTGGTGGTCGAGGGCGCGGCCGCTTCGTGGATCTGCTGGAAGACCTGCGCGGTGGCGGGCGCCACGGCGGGTTCGGGCACGGCGGGAGGGGTGGCTGCGGTCTGCTCGGCCAGCGCGCTGGCCCAGTCGTCCGCGTCGCTGCTGGCGGAAGAGGTGTTGTCAGTCATGGTCGTTCTTCAAATCGCTGTCTTGATGGGAGATCATTTGTTGCACGCGCAGGGCGTAGCGCTCGTTGGAGGTGCCGTAGCCGCAATCCATCACCGGCACGCCGCCGACCTTGGCGACGACCGTCGTGGGCAACTCGATGGGGATCACGTCGCCGACCTGCATCTTCATCACCTCGCCGAGCGTGGAAGGCATGGTCACGAAGTCGGCGATGAGCTCGACGTCGGCGGCCTGCATCTGGCGCGACATCTGTTTCACCCAGCGCTTGTCGACCTCGACCTCGTCCTGGATCGGGTTGGACAGCAGGTCGCGGATCGGCTCGATCATCGAGTAGGGCAGGCACACGTGCAGGAAGCCGCCGATGGGGCCGAACTCGATCTGCAGCGTGGTGTTGATCACCACCTCGTTGGGCGCCACGATGTTGGCGAGCTTGCCGTGCATCTCGGCGCGCACGTAGTCGAAGTCCAGCGGGAACACCGGCTGCCACGCGTCGCCGTAGCACTGCAGCGACAGGTCGAGCAGGCGCTTGATGATGCGCTGCTCGGTGCGCGTGAAGTCGCGGCCTTCCACGCGCACGTGGTAGCGCCCGTCGCTGCCGAAGAGGTTGTCCACCACCAGGAACACCAGCTTCGGGTCGAACACGAAGAGGGCCGTGCCGCGCAGCGGCTTCAGGTGGATCATGTTGATGTTCGCGGGCACCGGCAGGTGCCGCACGAACTCGCCGTACTGCTGGATCTGGACCGGCCCCACCGAGATGTCGGGGCTGCGGCGCATGAAGTTCAGCAGCGCGCTGCGCAGGCCGCGCGCGAAGCGGTCGTTGATGACCTCCAGCGTGTGCATGCGGTTGCGCACCACGCGGTCGGGCGCGCCGAGGTCGTACGCCGGCAGGCCGTCCTTGGGAGGCACGGGCGCGGCCGTCTGGTCGATGTCCCCGCCGGTGACGCCCTGCAGGAGCGCATCGACCTCGTCCTGGGAAAGCACCTGTTCATAGGCCATGGGTCGCTGGTCCGAAGGAGAAGGTCACTGCACCACGAAGGTGTTGAACGACACGTTGGAGATGCCCAGGGGCGCCTGGCCGGCCGCCAGCGGCGCGTTCAGCGTCGTGCGGATTTCCTCGGCCAGCTTGGCCTTGCCTTCCGGCGTGACCAGGGTGTCGGGGACGCGGTTCGAAAGCAGCATCAGCAGGCGGCTGCGCAGCTCGGGCATGAACTCGACGATCTGCGCCTTGGTGTGTTCGTCGGGCACGCGCAGCGCCATGCCGACCTGCAGGAAGCGCGGGCGGCCTTCGGACTGCAGGTTGACGGTCAGCGGCTCGAGCGCCAGGAAGATCGGCTTTTCAGGCACGGGCGCCTTCGCCGTTTCAGGCGCGGAGGCCGCGTTCATGAAGCGGGGAACGAAGGTGTACGCGGCCGCGCCGGCGGCGGCGAGGCCGACGGCGACGATGAGCCCGATCACGAGCTTCGACGAGCGCTTGGAGGCTGGCGCGCCGGGGAGGGCGGTTGCTGCAGGAGAGGAGGTAGCCATGGTGGAGCGGTTGGAGGGGTCCGGTCTATTCTTTGCGAAGTCCCTCTCTGACGAACGGCCGAACAAGCGCACAAAGGCGTGTCATATCCGTTCATTGCCGGGCGCCGTCGGGGCGCCCGAGAGGGGAAGAGGGGCCGTGGCCCGGCGGCGTCAGGCGAAGGTGTCGACCCCCGCGCCCGCGGTGCCGGCAGTGCTCTGGCGCACGGGCGCCACGGGGGCGGCCTGCGCGGCGGGCGCGGTGCGGCCGGCGCCGGGGTAGCTCGAGGCCTGCTGGCGGCCGCCGTTTTGCTGCTGTTGCTGCTGCGCGAAGGCGGCGTCGTTGCCGAAGGGCTGGCGCGTGTCCGCGCCGACCGAGGCCTGGCCCAGGGTGATGCCCTGTTCCGACAGCGAGGTGCGCAGCTGCGGCAGCGCGGCCTCGACGGCCTTGCGCACGCTCTCGTGGGCCGACACGAACATCGCCTGGGCCTGGTTGTCGCCCAGCGACAGCGTGACCTTCAGCGGGCCGAGGCCGGCGGGGTTGAGGCTGAGTTCGGCCGTGTGCTGGCCGCTGGTGCTCATGCGGGCCAGCTGCTGGCCGAGAGCAGGCGCCCACTTGTCGCTGCCGACTTCGGGCGCGACGGTGTGCACCGGCGTGCGGGCGGCGGCGGTTTCGGTGGTGCGGTCCGCCGGCGCGGCGGTGGCGCCGGCCTGCTGCAGCACGAACGGCGTGGCCGTGTCCTGCGTGCCGGTTTCGTTGGCGCCGGGCTGGGCGGCCGTGGTGGCCGGCACGGCGGCGGCGGTGACCGATGCGCCGGTGTCGTCGGCGGGCTTGGACTGGGCGGCGCTCGCGAGCTGCTCGGCCGTGGTGGCGCTCACGGCGCGCGGCGCGGCACGGCCGCTGGCGGCGGTGCCGGTGGCCGGGCCGGCGGACGCGGCGGCAGGCCGGTTGGCCACGCCGGCGGTCTGTGCGGCGACGGCGGCGCGCACCACGTCCTGCAGCGCGGCGATCGGCGCAGTGGCCGTGGCAGCGGTGGTGTCCGCATTGGCGGCGCTCGGGAGGTCGGGCCTGGCGGCGGCCGGCCGGGTGCCGTCCTTGGCCGCGAGCGCGGCGTCGGGCGCGGCCTTGGCGTCGGCGGCCGTGGCGCCGGCCCCTGCGGCTGCCGCGTCGGGCATCAGCTTGGCGAGGGCGTCCTGCAGGGCCGGGTCGGCCGGGATGTCGGTGGCGGCGCCAGCGCCAGCGGCCGTGGCCACGCCGGTGGCCGCGGCCGTGCCGTCACCCTGGGCGTCCACGCGACCGGCGCGACCGGCGCGGCCCGCGAGGGTCAGCGCATGCAGCGGCGTGTTGGGCGGGGCCAGGAAGGCCAGGTTCGGCGCGGGCGGCAGCGCGTCTTTCGTGTCTTCGTCGGCGGCGGACTTGCGCCCGGGCTTGCGCTCGGCGGTGGCGGCGCCCGAGGCGGCGTCGGCCGTCTTCGTTTCCTGGCGGTTGCCGTGGCGCGAGCGCTCCAGGGCCGCGCCGAAGCCGCGGCCCTGCGCTTCGTCGGCGTCGCTGCGGCTGCGCGCGCCCGCTTGCGAGACGGCCTGGCCGCCGGCGTTCGGCGCGACGGGGGGCATGATCATGGGTGGCATGTCGGTTCCTGGAAAGTCAAAGGGTCGTGTGCGAGCTGCGGTCGAAGAACTTGCGCGCGGCGCGTTCGTCGCTGTCGCGCTGCTCGCGCTTGTTCGCGGCCATCGTTTCCTGCGCGCGCACGCGCTCGGCCAGGGTGTCGAAGGAGCTCAGGCGGCGCTTCTGCTGCTGCCAGTCGACGCGGCCGTTGTCCAGCCGGGTCTCGGTCTGCGCGGCAATGGCGCGCTGCTGCTCGATAGCGCCGTCCAGCGTGCCCAGGAAGTTGCGGTAGTTGCGCCACTGCGAGGAGGGCAGGCCGTCGCGCATCAGCGCGTCGAGCTGGTCGTGGTAGTCCTGGCGGTACTGCAGCAGCAGCTCGAGCTTCTGGTTGGCGTTCAGGTGCGCGCTCTGCAGCGCGCCGAGGCGGCGCGCCGCGTCGTCGGTCTGCGTGTGGGCCAGGTCGATCAGCATGCCGAGGGGGAGCTTGCGGGTCATGGAAGAAATCCTTGCGTGGTATCTCTGGAATCGGGTGGGCGGCGCGCGCCTCAGTGGCGGCGCTCGGCCGTGAACAGGCCTTCGAGCTGCGCGATGGCCTCGGCATAGGCCGTGGGCTCGTGCATCGACTGCTGCAGGAAGGCCTCGATGCGCGGGTACATCGCAATCGCCTGGTCCAGCTGCGTGTCATGACCGGGCGCGTAGGCGCCGACGCTGATCAGGTCGCGGTTGCGCTGGTAGCGCGAGAGCATCTGCTTGAAGCGGCGCACCGTTTCGAACTGCGTGGACGGGATCAGCGCGGTCATGGCGCGGCTGATGGAGGCCTCGATGTCGATGGCGGGGTAGTGCCCGGCCTCGGCCAGCGTGCGCGACAGCACCACGTGGCCGTCCAGGATGGCGCGCGCCGAGTCGGCAATCGGGTCCTGCTGGTCGTCGCCCTCGGACAGCACCGTATAGAAGGCGGTGATGGAGCCGCCGCGGCCCTGTGCGTCGCGCGCGCCGTTGCCCGCGCGTTCCACCAGCGCGGGCAGCTTGGCGAACACCGACGGCGGATAGCCCTTGGTGGCCGGCGGCTCGCCCACGGCCAGCGCGATCTCGCGCTGCGCCATGGCGTAGCGGGTGAGCGAGTCCATGATGAGCAGCACGTCCTTGCCCAGGTCGCGGAAGTACTCGGCCAGGCAGGTGGCATAGGCCGCGCCCTGCAGGCGCAGCAGCGGCGAGTTGTCGGCCGGGGCCGCCACCACCACGGCGCGGGCCAGGCCTTCCTCGCCCAGCGTGTTCTCGATGAAGTCCTTCACCTCGCGCCCGCGTTCGCCGATCAGGCCGACCACGATGACCTCGGCGCTCGTGTAGCGCGCCATCATGCCCAGCAGCACGCTCTTGCCCACGCCGGAGCCGGCGAACAGGCCCATGCGCTGGCCGCGCCCGACGGTGAGCATGGCGTTGATGGCGCGCACGCCCACGTCGAGCACCGAGTCGATGGGCGCGCGCGTGAGCGGGTTGACGGGCGGCGAGCTCAGCGGCACCTTGCGCGCGATGTCCAGCGGGCCGAGCCCGTCCAGCGGGCGGCCGGCCGCATCGACCACGCGCCCGAGCATGCCTTCGCCCACGGGCAGGCGCTTGGTGTGGGCGTTGCCCGCGCCGCTCATGCCCGGCTCGATGGTGACGGGCCGCGCGAACACGCGCGCGCCGGGCACCAGGCCGGCCACTTCGGTCTGCGACATCAAAAACAGGCGGTCGCCGGCGAAGCCGACCACTTCGGCCTCGGCGTAGCGCTGCGCGTTGCCCGCCGGCAGTTCGATCAGGCAGTCGCTGCCCACGGGCAGCTGCAGGCCCACCGCCTCGAGCACCAGCCCCACGGCGCGCGTGAGGCGGCCCGAGGCAGTGGTGGTGGTGACGTGGGCGACGCTGCCGCGCGCCTTGTCGAGCGCGGCGCGCACGGTCTGCAGGTGGGGGTTGGGGGCGACGGTCTGCATCGGGAGGGAAATGGGTGTCTGGAGCGTCCGGGGTGGCTGGGCGGGTTCAGGCGAATTCAGGCGGATTCGGTGCCGTCGCGCAGCGCCGAGGAGACGCGCTTCCAGCGGGTCTCCAGCGTGCCGTCGAGTTCGCCGTTGGCGGACTGCACGCGGCAGCCGCCGCGCGTCAGGGTGTCGTCGGCGCGCACCTGCCAGCCGGCGGCCTCGATCTCGTGGCCCAGGCTGTTCTTCACCAGCGCCACGTCTTCCGGGTGCAGCAGCAGGCGCGGTTCGCCGCGCAGGGCCGGCTCGGTGTTCAGCAGGTCGCGCACCAGCGGCAGCACCCAGGCGGGCTCGGCCGTGAGCGTGCGGTGCACCACCTGGCGCGCCACGTCGAGTGCCAGTGCGAGCACGGTGTCGGCCAGCTCGCCTTCGGCCCGGCGCAGGGCGTCGGGGAAGGAGCGGGTCAGCGCGCGCAGGCGCTCGGCGTGCACGGTGGCGGCGGCCAGGCCGGTGGCCAGGCCTTCGGTGTGGCCGGCCTTGCGGCCTTCGGCGAGGCCGTCGGCCCGGCCTTCGGCTTCACCGGCGGCGCGGGCGTCCTTGCGGATGCGGGCGAGCTCGGCGAGGTCGATCTTCGGTGCGGGGGGCGCGGGCGGCGGCACGGGCACGGCGGTGCGGGCGGCGCTGGCGGCCTTGCGGCTCGCGGACGGCGGCCTGCCGTCGAGCGTGCCCATCTCCCAGCGTTCCCAGGCAGACAGCACGGGCTTGGGGCCGGCCGCGGCCTGGCGGGCCGCGGCGTGGATGGCGGCCAGGCGTTCCGGCGAGCCGCCGAAGAGCGCCGAGGCGTCGTTGACGTTGGCGTTGGTGCCGTTGGCACCGCCGTAGGAGCGGGGGTCAGACAAAGTCATCGGTGCCAGGCGCCGCAATCACGATTTCGCCGGATTCCGCAAGGCGGCGTGCCACCTGCAGGATCGCCTTCTGTTCGGTCTCGACCTGCGACACGCGCACGGGACCGCGCAGCTCCATGTCCTCGCGAAGCGTTTCCGCGGCGCGCTGCGACATGTTGTTGAGGAACTTGTCGCGCAGCTCCATCGGCGCGCCCTTGAGCGCGATGATGAGCGAGTCGCTCTCGATGTCCTTGAGCAGGCGCTGGATGCTGCGGTCTTCCAGGCCCAGCAGGTTCTCGAACACGAACATCTCGTCGACGATGCGCTGGGCCAGCGCCTCGTCCTGTTCGCGCACATGGGCGATGGCTTCCTCTTCCTGCGTGGTGCTCATCAGGTTGACGATTTCCGCCGCCGTGCGCACGCCGCCCAGTCGGCTGCGGCGCAGGCCCTGGCCGGCCAGCATCTCGCTGAGCACGTCGGTCAGTTCGTTCAGCGCCGAAGGCTGCACGCCGCCGAAGGTGGCCACGCGCATGATGACGTCGTGGCGCAGGCGCGTGGGCAGCTTCTCGAGCACCTCGGAGGCCTTCATGCGGTCCAGGTGCACCAGCAGCGTGGCAAGGATCTGCGGATGCTCGTCGCGGATGAGCTCGGCCACTTCGCCGGCTTCCAGCTCGTTGAGCCGCTCGATGCCGCCGCGCGGCTCGTCGGGCTGCAGGATGTCTTCCAGCAGGTTGCTGGCGCGGTCTTCGCCCAGCGCCTTCTTCAGCACCGCGCGGATGTAGCTGGTCGAGCCCAGGTGCAGGGCCGACAGCTGCTCGGTTTCCTGGCGGAACTCCGACAGCACGGCGGCCAGCTCTTCCTTGGAGACCGAGGTCAGCTTGGACATCGCGAGGCCCAGCGCCTGCACCTCGGAGGTGGGCAGCTGGTGCAGCGCGGCGGCGGCGCGGTCTTCACCGAGCGCCATCAGCAGGATGGCGCTCTTGCGGGTTCCCGATTCACTGTTCATTGTTGTTCATCCAGTGTTGGATCAGGGCTGCGACCAGCTTGGGATCCTTGTCGGCGATCTGCTGCGCGTACTCCATGTCGGCCTTCTTGCGGTTGGCCTCGCGTTCACGCAGGGCTTCTTCCTGCGACGGGCCCGAGGCTTCCGGCGCGGCGGCGGGGGCGGTTTCGTCGGGTTCCGGTGCCAGCGCGGGCGCCGGCGGCGGCGGTGCATGGCGGCGCACCAGCGGACGGATCACGGCGAGCCAGGCGAACAGTGCGAGCAGCGCGTACAGCAGGTACTGGCCGAGCGACTTGCCGATCTCGATGTTCTCGCGGTCCTTCCAGAACGGCACCTCGGGGCCGGGGCCGCTGTCGGCGTCGCGGGCGAAGGCGCTGTTGACCACGTTGAGCGAGTCGCCGCGGTCCTGGCTGAAGCCCATGGCTTCCTTCGCGAGGTTGCGGATCTGGTCGAGCTCGGCCGGCGTCAGCGCGCGGCTGGTGTTCTTGCCGGCACCGTCCACGCTGTCGCGGTTGTTCACCACCACGGCCACCGACAGGCGCTTCACGCCGCCGGCGGCTTGCTGCACGTGGCGGATGGTGCGGTCGAGTTCGTAGTTGGTGGTGGTGTCCTTGCGGGTGCTGCTCGGGCCGGTGGCGGCGGTCGAGGCCGTGGACGCCGTCGTGCCGGGAGCGGCACCGGGCGTTCCCGGTGCGCCCGGGGTTCCGGGTGGCGGGGTGCCGGGGGCGTTCGGGGCGCGCGGGCCGACGATCGGCGCGGTCGGGTTCACCGGCGGCTGGTTCGACAGCGCGCCCGGCACGCCGCCCGGAGGCCCGCTGCCGTGCTGGGCCGACTCGCTGCTCTGCTGGCTGCGCACGGCGGCCTGCGAGGGGTCCTGGTTGGGCTTGTATTTCTCGTCGGTGTGCTCGACCACCGAGAAGTCGATGTCGGCCGCCACCTGGGCGCGCACGTTGCTCGCGCCCACCAGCGGCTGCAGGATGGCCTCGATGCGGCGGATGTAGCCGGCCTCGATCTCCTGCGCATATTTGAGCTGGCTCACGTCCAGGCCGCGGTCGGCGCCGCGCGCCGACGACAGCAGGTTGCCGCGCTGGTCGACCACCGTGACGCTCTTGGCGTCCAGGTCGGGCACGCTGCTGGACACCATGTGCACGATGGCGCTGACCTGGCCTTCGTCGATGCTGCGACCGCGCATGAGCGTGAGCACCACCGACGCCGAGGGCTTCTTCTGCTCGCGCACGAAGAGCGACGGCTTGGGCAGCGCCAGGTGCACGCGCGCCGCCTCGATGGTGCCGATCGACTCGATGGAGCGCGCCAGCTCGCCTTCGAGGCCGCGCTGGTAGTTCACCTGCTCGGCGAACTGGCTGGTGCCGAACTTCTGGTTGTCCATCAGTTCGAAACCGACCCCGCCGGCCTTGGGCAGGCCCTGCGCCGCGAGCTTCAGGCGCGTTTCCGCCACCTTGTCGCCCGCGATCAGGATCGCGCCGCCGCCTTCGGCGAACTTGTAGGGCACGTTCATCTGCTGCAGCGACGCGATGATCGCGCCGCCGTCGCGGTCCGACACATTGGTGTAGAGCACCTTGTAGTCGGGCGCGCGGCTCCAGAGCATGAACGCGGCCGCCGCGGCCACCACGGCCGCGGCGCCGACGATCATCGGCAGCTTGGGCTGGGCGCGCATGCGTTCCAGGATCGGCGGCAGGCCGTTGCCGGAACCGTTGCCAGCTGTCGCCATGTCGCCCGTGGGCACGGCTGTGCTCATGGGTGCACCTTCGTCAGGGCTTGGCGGCCACCAGGGGCCGATGCCGGGTTTGGAGAGGAGATTCGGTGTTGAGAGTTCATTCCGGAGGGCCGGTCGAGTCGTCCACGGCCTGTTCGTTTGGCGACGATTGTCAACAGTCAAATGGAATTCGAATGGCCGAACAGCCGGGGTTTTCTGCCTCAGTTGCACCCTTGAATCGGGGTCTTCCCTTGATACGCTGCGGGCCAGCCGGAGGACTTGCGTCCTCCTTGTCAAGTCACGCAGAAGTGTTCACACAGGAAGAAGAGATCCCATGTCGATCAGCGCCATCGAATCCGTCTTGCAACAGATGCGCGTCACCGCGCTCAACACCGGCATCGCCCCCTCGACGGGTGCGGCGGGTGCGCCGGCCGAGGCCGGCGGTTTCGCCGCCGAGCTCAAGCGCTCGCTCGCCAACATCAGCGGCGCCCAGCAAAACGCCTATGCCCAGGCCGAGTCGTTCGAACTGGGCAAGCCCGGCGTCGCCCTGAACGACGTCATGGTCGACCTGCAGAAGGCCAACGTGGCGTTCCAGACCGGGCTGCAGGTGCGCAACCGCCTGGTCACCGCCTATCAGGAAGTGATGAACCTGCAGGCCTGACGCCGGCCGACGGGGTATTTCGAGGCGATGTCAAAAATTCTTGCGGACTGCCTAAAGTTTTCCGGGGGGGCGTCGATAACTGATTCAACGACGGCTTGTGTCCCGAATCGGACCTGGTAGGCGTTGAAGGCTTCGGCCGGATTTCCCACAACTTTGTCATCTGGAGTTTTCATGGCATCCGTCATCAATACCAACTCGCTTTCCCTGGTCACGCAAAACAACCTCAACAAGTCGCAATCGGCGTTGAGCACGGCCATCACGCGCCTGTCTTCGGGCATGCGCATCAACAGCGCCAAGGACGACGCTGCCGGCCAAGCCATTGCCAACCGTTTCACGGCCAACATCAAGGGCCTGACGCAAGCAACGCGCAACGCCAACGACGGCATCTCGATCGCTCAAACGACCGAAGGCGCACTGACCGAAGTCAACAACAACCTGCAACGCGTTCGTGAACTGTCGGTGCAAGCCGCCACCGGCACCAACTCGGCCAGCGACCTGGACTCGATCCAGTCGGAAATCGGCCAGCGCCTGGACGAAATCAACCGCGTGTCGGAACAGACCCAGTTCAACGGCGTGAAGGTCCTGTCGGCCAACGCTGGCAAGCTGACCGTGCAAGTCGGCGCGAACGATGGCGAAACCATCGACATCGACCTGCAGGAAATCAGCGCCAAGACCCTGGGTCTGGACGGCTTCAACGTCAACAACACCGGTTCGAAGAACAAGGGTGCCACCGCTTCCGACCTGCTGGTCGCCGGCTTCGCCGCAGGCACGACCGCCAACGGCGTCACGCCTTACACCCGCACGCTGACCACGGCCGCCAACGGCGCCACCGCCAACGACGTGCTGGCCAAGATGCAAGACACCGGCACGGTCGCGATGACCGGCGGCGCAACGTACACGTACAGCGCAGCGACCAAGAGCTACACGGCCACGGAAGCTGCTCGCAGCCAAGCCAACACGCTCGCCTCGCTGACCCCGGCAGCTGGCACCAGCGTGACCGCCACGGTCAAGCTCGGCACCCACTCGATGGACGTCAAGATCGACAGCAACGGCACCCTGACCGACGCTGCCGACGGCTCGGCTCTGTACCTCGACACTTCGAAGAACCTGACCAAGACGGGCACCGGCACGACGACCGCCGCCACGCTGTCGGCAGTGCTCGAGCAAGCCACCGGCATGTCCGCTGCTGGCGACTCGATCACCATCGGCGCAACCGGCGCTTCCTACACCGTGGTGACGGCTGCTGCCGGCGCCAGCACCTTCAAGGTTGCCGGTGAAAAGGCCACGGCCGACGAAGTGACCGCCAAGATCAACGCTGGCGCTGGCGCCATCGACATCGACGGCGCAGGTGCTACCACGGCCTACGCAGTGGCAGCCGCTGGCGGTGCAGTGACCGGCGCCTACATGGGCGTGAGCGGCCTGACCACCACCGCCGCCGAATCGATCAACCTGAACGCCAACGGCGTGGTGACCGACGCGCAAGGCAGCACGGTGTACGCCGACTCGGCCAAGGCCGGCAAGCTGACGACCAACGCCGTCAGCGACGCAAAGTCGACGGTCGACCCGCTGAAGGCACTCGACGCCGCTCTGTCGAAGGTCGACAAGCTGCGCAGCTCGCTGGGCGCGGTGCAGAACCGTTTCGACTCGGTGATCGCCAACCTGGGCACCACGGTGACCAACCTGTCGTCGTCGCGTTCGCGCATCGAAGACGCTGACTACGCCGTTGAAGTGTCGAACATGACGCGCGCTCAGATCCTGCAACAAGCTGGTACCTCGGTGCTGTCGCAAGCCAACCAGACGACGCAAGGCGTGCTCTCCCTCCTGCGTTAATCCACAACCTCCAGTTAGCGAAAAGGAAAGCCGGATCCCCTTTGCAAGGGGGGATCCGGCAGGCGCAGGTTCCGGGAGCAAGCCCGGGGTTGCCTGCGCTGTGCTCTGTGGCCATGCCCGAAGGCGAGGCCCCAGAGCACAGCGAAACCGCCAGACCACAAGGTAGCAAACGATGTCGAACCCCGTGCCCTCCATTCCCGCGAAGGAAAGCCCCTGGACGCAGCTGCTCGCCGGCCGCGCCGGCGGCGCGGGTGCGAGCGCGGCGGCGTCGTCCGCCGCGGCGGAAGGTGCCGTGGACGAGGCCACGCCGGTGCAGGTCGAGCGGGCCGTGCACGAGGTGAACGCGGCGCTGGTGCTGCGCGAGGTCGGCCTGCAGTTCGAGGTCGACAAGGACACCGACAAGCTCATCGTGAAGGTGGTCGACCGCGCCAGCGGCGAAGTCATCCGCCAGATCCCGAACGAAGAGGTCGTGCGCATCGCCAAGCTCATGCGCGAAGGCAACGGCCTGCTGGTCGACCAGTCGGCCTGAGGCCGCGCGCGAGACCTTCATCCCCGGCAGAACAAGCAATACAGGAACACATCCAAATGGCAACGATCAGCAGCCTCGGCGTTGGCGCCAACCTCGACCTTGCGAGCTTGCTCACGCAGCTCCAGACCGCCGAGAGCCAGCCGCTCGTGGCACTCCAGGCCAAGGCCAAGAGCTACACCAGCAAGCTGTCGGCCTACGGCACGATCCAGAGCGCGCTCAGCACGCTGCAGACCGCCGCCAAGAAGCTGGGCGACCCGGCGCTGTTCCAGAGCGTGACCGGCACGCCGACCGTCAGCGGCATCCTGGCCGCATCGGCCACCGACGTCAGCGCCGCGGGCAACTACACCATCGACGTGCAGCAGCTCGCGCAGGCGCAGACCGTCATCAGCGCCGGCCAGGTGGACACCAAGACCCCCATCGGCAACGGCAAGATCACGATCGACTTCGGCCAGATCGCAGGCGGCACGCTCAACGCCACCACCGGGCAGTACACCGGCGCCACCTTCACGGCGGACGCCAGCCAGCCCGCCAAGTCGATCACCATCGACCCGACCAACAACACGCTCGAAGGCATCCGCAACGCCATCAACGGCGCCAGCGCCGGCGTGACGGCCTCCATCGTGAACGACGGCAGCGGCACGCCCAACCGCCTGGTGCTGACGTCCTCGACGACCGGCGAGAAGTCGAGCATGCGCATCTCGGTGGCCGGCGACGCCACGCTGCAGAACCTGGTGGGCAACGACCCGGCCGGCACGCAGAACCTCAAGCAGACCTCGGTGGCGCAGAACGCCAAGCTGAACGTGAACGGCATCGACGTCACCAGCGCGACCAACACCGTGAAGGAAGCCATCCAGGGCGCCACGCTCACGCTGGTGAACACCGGTAAGACCGGCCTGTCGATGAAGGAAAACACGGCCGGCGTGAAGACGGCGATCACCGATTTCGTGAACGCCTACAACGCGCTGCAGAGCACCGCCAAGTCGCTGACGTCCTACGACCCCGACACCAAGACCGGTGCGGCCCTGGTGGGCGACAGCACGCTGCGCAACCTGCAGACGCGCATCCGCCAGGCGCTCACCACGCCGCAGGCCGGCGGCGCCAACGACATGAAGGTGCTCACCGAGATCGGCGTGGCCTTCCAGAAGGACGGCACGATCGCCATCGATTCCACCAAGCTCGACAAGGCCCTGTCCACCAACCTGAAGGGCGTGGCGAACCTGTTCTCCAGCGCCACCGGCAGCACCGGCGGCTACGGCAAGCAGATCGACGCGATCGTGACCGACCTGAACACCGGCGCCCTGAAGGTCGCCAGCGACGGCGTGACCTCCACCATCAAGGAGCTGGACACCCAGTACGACGCCGTGCAGACGCGCGTGGACTCCACGGTTGCCCGCTACAAGGCGCAGTTCACGCAGCTGGACGTGCTGATCAACAGCATGAACAACACCAAGACCTACCTCACGCAGCAGTTCGACGCGATGTCGAACAGCAGCAGCAAGTAAGCACACCCCGCCAGACCAGCGACACGGAGCAGCCGATGTACACACCTCACAACCTTCGCACCGGCGCCGGTGCCTATGCGCGCGTCGGCGTGGAAACCAGCGTGATGAGCGCGTCGCCGCACCAGCTCATCGTGATGCTGTTCGACGGCGCGAAGTCCGCCATCGGCATGGCCCGCTTTCACATGACGGCCGGCGAGACGCAGGCCAAGGGGCAGGCGATCTCCAAGGCCATCGGCATCGTGGAAAACGGCCTGAAGGCCGCGCTCGACGCCACGGCCGGCGGCGAAGCCGGTGCCGAACTCGTGGGCAACCTCTCTTCGCTGTACGACTACGTCGTGCGGCGACTGTTCCAGGCGAACCTGCACAACGACGTGCAGGCGCTGGACGAAGCAGGACAACTGCTTGAAAACGTCGCTTCCGCCTGGCGGGAGATCGATGACGGAAGCCACGGCTGAGCCGCGGCTGCATTACATGACTACAAAGACAGGGAACAACATGGCAGTCCGGAGTGAGGTCGTTCATTGTTATGAGGAGCTTGCAACCCACATCGCGCAGATGCTGGCGTTGGCTCGCGCCAAGGATTGGGGCAAGTTGCCCGAGCTCGAGGCGCGCTGCGCTGCATTGGTCGAACGGCTGCGGGCCATCGAGCCGCTGGAGACGCTGGACGCCATCCAGGTCGAGCGCGTGCTCAGTCTGCTGGACCGCATCCGCGTGGACCAGGCCGAAGTGTCGGGCCTGATCAAGCCGCAGATCGAGGACCTCGTCAGCCGCATGGGCAGCCTGCACAGGCAGAAGAGCCTGGGCCGCGCATACGGGCCCACGCACTGAGCCGTCCCTGACGGACCGCACGGCCTCCCGCATCTCCTGACCCTTCACCCGAACCACCACTCCCATGACTGCACTCGCCGGACTGATCGACGCACTGCTGGCCGCAAGGCTCGCACCGCGCCTCGACGTGCTGGGCATCAAGGGCGAGGCGGCCATCGGTGCGCCGGGACCGGCAGTCCCGGTCGCCAGGGTCGAGAACGATGTGCGGCTGCCTTCGAACGCCGCGCTCGATCGCCAGATCCCGGGCGCGCTGCTGGGCGGCACTGCCCACCTGGGCGGCGGCGCGCCGGCGTCCGTGGCCACGCGGCTGTCGGTGGCGGCACGCGTCATCGGCGCGGTGCTGGCCGACCTGCAGGCGGAGCCGGGCCCGGTGCGCGGCGCGTCGCCGCTCATGGCGTCGCGCCAGCAACCCGCCAACGCCGCGGCGCTGGCCGGTGCGCTGGCGAGCACGGTGGCCGACAGCGGTCTCTTCTATGAATCGCATCTGGCGGAGTTCGCGGCCGGTGGCCGCTCGCTCGCACAGATGGCACTGGAGCCGCAGGCGCGCTGGGCCGGGCCCGTGGTCGCGAAGCCGGTGGTGACGACGGCGAACCCGTCGGGCACGGCGAATGCAGCGGTTGCCGCGGCTGTGCCCGGCGCAGCCGATGCACCGCAGGCCGCTGCCGCAGTGGCGACGGCTGTTGTGTCACAAGGCGATGCGACGCTTGCCGCAATGCCCGACACCAGCGCTTTCACAGGCAACACCAGCCAGGGCGGCGCCCCGGCGAACGCATCCGCAACGCAGGCAGCGCCCGCCAACACCGGTGCGCCGCATGGCGCCGCGCCGGCCGCCGAACCGGCGGCGCCCGCCGCGGCGGTCGAGGCCTCGCGCCTGCAGGCGGCCTACCGCCAGGGCGAAGGCGTGCCCGCGGGCAGCACCTTCGACAGCGCCTCGCCCGCGCACCGCGCCGGCGAAGCCGCGCGGCAGTCGGACATCTCCGCGGTGGCGCAGGCCGCGCGCGGCAACGAAGTCATTCATCCGCAAGCCGTCACGCTCGTGCACCAGCAGCTCGACCTGCTGGCCGGCGCCGTGTTCCGCTGGAGCGGCCAGGCCTGGCCCGACGTGCCGATGACCTGGTCGATCCAGGCAGAACAAGAGCAGGCGAAGTCCGACGCGCGCGAAGGCGCGGGCGCGGACGAAGAGGGCGCGCGCCGCTGGTCGACCACCGTGTCGCTGCAGCTGCCGCGCCTGGGCGAAGTCGACCTGCGCGTGAGCGTGGCCGGCCCCTCGGTGCAGGCGCACCTGTCGGCGCGCGAGACGGCCACGATGGCACGGCTGCGCGGCGACGCGGGCCAGCTCGCGCGGCGCTTCGAGGCCGCGGGCCTCCAGCTCCAGCAGTTGCAGGTCACGGCGAAAGCCGGGACCGAGGCCGTGGCGCAGGCGGAGGCCGCATGAGCGGCGCGCTGAACCAGGGCATGGACAACCGCAACAGCGCGGTGGCCCTGTCGTACGCCGACAAGGGCAAGGCGCCGGTCGTCGTGGCCAAGGGCTACGGCGTGGTGGCCGAATCGATCATGCGCGAGGCGCGCGAGAACGGGCTGTATGTGCACTCGTCCGCGGACCTCGTGAAGCTGCTGATGCAGGTCGACCTCGACCAGCAGATCCCGCCGCAGCTGTACCTGGCGGTGGCCGAGCTGATGGCCTGGATCCATGGTCTGGAAAGCCATGAAGCGAATTAAATCTTCCCGTGGTCAATGCAAAGTCATGAGCATTTCATTTGAATCGGCAATTACGCCGTCCAGTGAATCCATGAATGCTCATAGTCTTTATTTATGTGTAATTGGTCATGAATAAATTATTGCTGATAAGCGATGTTTGTAACGACTGGTTGCACGATTGCCACGCCGCCGTTTTTCGCGAAAAGCAGCACTCCTCAGAGGGAACGTGTCGCTTTCGTGTCAGACACGTCCTACTTTTTTTGTCGCGATTTCCTACAAAGTTCGTCGAAGTGTAAAACTTTGTGTATATAATGTATACACGATTGATTAGAACCAAAGTGGACTGGAAATCGGAAATGGAACAAGACGTGGAAAACATCAATTTCAGTGCTGGCGGCGTAATGTCGAAAGAAATCGGCGAGATAAATCTGGCCTATATGCTGCTCGCGCAGAAGCTGGTCAAGCAGGACCGCGCGGAGGCCATGTTTCGCCTCGGCGTCGGGCGCGAGCTCGCAGATCTGCTGGCGAACATGTCGCTCAGCCAGATCGTGAAGCTGGCGGCTTCCAACTTCCTGCTGTGCAGCTTCCGGCTGGACGACCAGCCGATGTTCGCGGTGGTCGGTGAAGGCAAGGAGCCCGCGCTTCAGCAGGCCCACATGTCGATCCTCATGGCGGCACGCCAGGCCCAGGCGCAGACCCCGATGCGTGGCGTGAGCGCGGCGGCCGCATGATCCGCAAGAGCGTCCTTGGCGAGGTCCGGGAAGTGCAGCTCGCTGTCGAGCTGATCGGACTGGGTGCGCGGCTGCAGTTTCTCGAGGCGGCGGTTGCGCTGAGCCGGGAGCGGTTGATCCGCCTGTACAAGGAACTCAAGGGTGTTTCGCCACCCAAGGGCCTGTTGCCCTTCTCTACCGACTGGTACATGACGTGGCTGGCCAACATCCACTCGTCGATGTTCTACAACATCTACCGCTTCATGCTCGATGAGGCCGACGAGAACGAACTGCCCGCGCTCATCAAGGCTTACCGGCTCTACGTGGAGCAGATCGGTTCGCACGGCGGCGAGGTGGTGCTCGACTTCACGCGCGCCGAAACCATGGTGCGCTTCTTCGACAGCGACATGCTGCAGCTCAGTACCTGCAGCCGGTGCGGCGGCCACTTCGTGGCGCACGCGCATGACAACAAGAACGGATATGTGTGTGTTCTGTGCCGTCCGCCTTCGCGTGCGGGCAAGGCGCGCAAGCCCAAGGTCGCGGAAGTGCGCCGGGCAGGCCTGACGGTCGCTGCGCCCCTGATGGATCTCGGCGGCGCGGTGTAGGAAAAGCGCTCCGCGTCCGCTTGCGGACGTTCGGAGTTTGTTGATATGAAGCCTTCGGGCGATGAGGGGTAGCGCGTGCTGATTCTGGCTGGATATATCGTGGTGATCGGTGCCGTCTTCGGCGGCTACGGCCTCATGGGCGGGCACTTCGGCGTCCTCTTCCAGCCGGTGGAGTTGCTCATGATCGGCGGCTCCGCGCTGGGCGCGTTCATTGCCGGCAACAACGGCAAGACCATCAAGGCGACCATCAAGGAACTGCCGCTGCTGCTGCGCTCCTCCAAGCACAACCGCCAGCTCTACATGGACCTGCTCGCGCTCCTGTACGAGCTGCTGGCCAAGGCCCGCAAGGAAGGCATGATGAAGCTGGAGTCCGACGTCGAGGACCCCACCAAGAGCGAGATCTTCGCGCGCTATCCGAACATCCTGGCGCACGACGGCATCACCGTCTTCCTGTGCGACTACCTGCGCCTGGTCATCAGCGGCAACACCGATGCGCACGAGATCGAGGCGCTGATGGACCACGAGATCGAGACCATCCGCCACGAAGCCGAAGTGCCGGGCCACAGCCTGTCCCGCGTGGCCGACGCACTGCCCGCGCTGGGCATCGTTGCCGCCGTGATGGGCGTGGTGCACGCGCTGGCCTCGGCCAACCTGCCGCCCTCGGAGATGGGCGCGCTCATCGCCCACGCCATGGTGGGGACCTTCCTGGGCGTGCTGCTGGCGTACGGCTTCGTCTCGCCGCTGGCCTCGCTGATCGAGCAGAAGGTCGAAGAGGGCATGAAGATCTTCCAGTGCGCCAAGGTGACGCTGCTGGCCAACCTCAACGGCTACGCGCCGCAGCTCGCGGTGGAATTCGGCCGCAAGGTGCTGTTCTCGACCGAACGCCCGTCGTTCACCGAGCTGGACGACCACGTCCGCGGCGTCAAGGCGCGCTGACGCCCCTGGCGCAGACACAGCGAACGAGCAACGACCATGAGCGACGGCAAGCCCCAGATCATCATCAAGCACGTCCACAAGGGCGGGGGCGCCGCGCACCATGGCGGCGGCTGGAAGATCGCGTACGCCGACTTCATGACGGCCATGATGGCCTTCTTCCTGGTCATGTGGCTGCTGTCCATCTCGAGCCCCAAGCAGCGCGAGGGCATTGCCGAGCACTTCCGCATGCCGCTGCGCGTGGCGATGAACGGCGGCGACAAGGCCAGCCTGAGCGCCAGCATGATCCCCGGCGGCGGCGCCGACCCGATGCACGTCGAGGGCGAGGTCAAGTTCTCCGAGACCACCAGCGAGGACGAGGCCGACGCGAGCCGCCTGGCCGACATGAAGCGCCGTCTCGAGGAACTGATCGAGAAGAGCCCGATGTTCCAGCAGTTCCGCTCGCAGATCCTGATCGACATCACCACCGAAGGCCTGCGCCTGCAGATCGTCGACACCGAGAACCGCCCGATGTTCGAGCTGGCCAGCGCCCGCGTGGTGCCGCACATGCGCACCATCCTTCGCGAACTCGGCCCGGCGCTCAACGGCCTGCCCAACAAGATCACGCTGTCGGGCCACACCGACGCCATCGTCTACACCAACGGCGACAAGTCCTACGGCAACTGGGAGCTCTCCGCCGACCGCGCCAACGCATCGCGCCGGGAGCTGGTGATCGGCGGCATGACCGAGGGCAAGGTGCTGCGCGTGATCGGCCTGGCCGACAGCATGCACCTGGACAAGGCGGAGCCGCGCAGCCCCATCAACCGGCGCATCAGCATCATCCTGCTCAACCATCGGACGCAGGAACGCATCGAGCGCGAGAACAGCGTCGAACCCATGGGCACGCGCATCGGCAAGATTTCGTCGGCGAACGCCGGGGCGGTCGCCGTGCCCGCGGGCACCAGCCTGGTGGCGGCCAGGGCGAATGCCGTGCCGCGATAGCTACAGCGAACAGCGAGCAGCGAGCGAAGACGCACACAAGAAACCAAACGGCCGGCGCCAACACGCCGGTCCGGAGCACAACAGATGGACCTCAGTCAATTCACACAAGCATTCTTCGTCGAAGCCATCGAGCTTCTCGCCGAGATGGAGCAACTGCTGCTGGAGCTCGACGTCGCGTCGCCGGACAGCGAACAGCTCAACGCCATCTTCCGCGCAGCCCACTCCATCAAGGGTGGTGCCGCGACGTTCGGTTTCACTGCCTTGACCAACACCACGCACGTGCTCGAAACGCTCCTGGACCGCGCCCGCCATGGGCAGCTGAACCTGAGCGCTCCGATGATCGATGCATTTCTGGAAACGAAGGACGCCTTGCAAGAACAACTCACCGCCTACCAGGCCGGCAAGGAGCCGGATCCCGACATGGTCGCGCACATCTGCGGCGTGCTCCAGCAGCTCGCGCTGGAAAACGGCGGCGACGGCACCGCACCGCCCGTGGTGGCCGCGGCGCCCGCGCCTGCACCGGTCGCTGCTCCCGCGCCGGTTGCCGCCGCGAGCGCACCGCTGGGTGACGGCGTGCTGCGCGTGCGCTTCGCCCGCCTGTCCGACAGCGAATGCGACCTGCTCGCCGGCGAGCTCGCCAACCTCGGCAAGGTCGTCTCGCGCACCCGCACCAACGACCAGCTGACCGTGCTGCTGGAAACCACCTGCGACCCCGACGACATCGTGGCCGTGTGCTGCTTCGTCATCGACGAATCGCAGATCGACATCTCGCGCGATGCCGCCGGCGCCGCCGATGCGCAAGCCCCGGCCGCCGCGCCGGAGCCGGAACCCGTGGCCGTGGCCGTGGCTGAAGAGCCGGCCAAGGCGGAAGTGGTTGCCGCCGCCGCGCCCGCACCTGCGGCAGCTGCTGCAGCGGCCCCGGCCGCCGCCGGCGCCAAGGAGTCGAGCTCCATCCGCGTCGACGTCGAGAAGGTCGACCAGCTGATCAACCTCGTGGGCGAGCTCGTCATCACGCAGTCGATGCTCACGCAGGCCGCGACCATGCTCGACCCCGTGGCCTACGAACGCTTCCTGAGCGGCCTGGGCCACCTGGAGCGCAACGCGCGCGACCTGCAGGAATCGGTGATGTCCATCCGCATGATGCCGATGGACTACGTGTTCAGCCGCTTCCCGCGCGTGATCCGCGACGTGAGCGCCAAGCTGGGCAAGCAGGTGCGCCTGGACACCTACGGCAAGGAAACCGAGCTCGACAAGGGCCTGATCGAGCGCATCGTCGACCCGCTCACGCACCTGGTGCGCAACAGCCTGGACCACGGCATCGAGACGCCCGAAGTGCGCCTGGCCAAGGGCAAGGACGCCACCGGCCAGCTGCTGCTGTCCGCACAGCACCACGGCGGCAACATCGTGATCGAGGTGAGCGACGACGGCGCGGGCCTGAACCGCGAACGCATCCTGGCCAAGGCCATGCAGCAAGGCATGGCCGTGACCGAGACCATGCCCGACGAGGAGGTGTGGCAACTCATCTTCGCACCGGGCTTCTCCACCGCCGAGCAGGTGACCGACATCTCGGGCCGCGGCGTGGGCATGGACGTGGTCAAGCGCAACATCCAGGAAATGGGCGGCCACGTCGAGATTCACTCGCGCGGCGGCCAGGGCACCACCACGCGGATCATCTTGCCGCTGACGCTGGCCATCCTGAACGGCATGTCCGTGAAGGTGGGCACCGAGGCCTACATTCTTCCGCTGAGCTACGTGATCGAGTCGCTGCAGCCGCTGCCGGAGCACCTGCACTCCATCACCGCCGAAGGCCACGTGATCCGCGTGCGTGGCGAGTATTTGCCGCTGATCGAGCTGCACCGCGTGTTCGACGTGAGCGGCGCGCAGACCAGCCCGACACAAGGCATCCTGGTGATCGTGCAGGCCGACGACAGCCGCTTCGCGCTGCTGGTGGACGAGCTGCTGGGCCAGCACCAGGTGGTGGTGAAGAACCTGGAGACCAACTACCGCAAGGTGCCGGGCATCTCGGCCGCCACCATCGTGGGCGACGGCAGCGTGGCCTTCATCATCGACGTGGGCGCGATGCCGCGCATCCAGCGCGCGCAGGCCGCGAGCGCGGTCGCCTTGGCGGGTGCCGCGCGGAGGACCGACGCCATCGCTCTCTGACACCAAAGACGGAGACAGCTGAATGCGTTTCGATTTCTTCCGACGTGCCGGATCCGATGACTCGGCTCCAGGCAATGGCACCCACGCAGGCGCGCTCTTGTCGAGCGAGCCGGGTGCGAACGGCCATGTGGCCTACGAAATGCTGCTGGACGCGCAACGCCGCGTCATCGGCTACCGCATGGCATGGCGCGGCCCGGGCGACGAGCCCGGCGCGCGCACGGCCGCCGCGGTCGGCGTCAAGGCGCTGATGGACACGCTGGCCGTGCACCTCAACCCCGAGAACGCAGGCTGGCTGCTGGGCCCGCAGATGGTGTTCGTCGACGTCTCCGTCGACGCGCTGTTCCAGAGCGAGCTGCAGTCGCTGCCGGCGAACAACGTGGTGCTGTGCATCGGCTCGGACGACCTGCTGGACGCGGACATGCGCTCCATCCTGCTGTTCCTGCGCGAGCAGGGCTTCGGCTTCATGCTGTGCGGCGCCAAGGCGCTGCCCGACGACACCGAGCTGCGCGCCATCGTGACCCACTTCGAGGTGGAAGCGAACGACGCCGACACCGTGGCGCGCCTGCGCCAGGAGATCCTGCTGGGCCACCCCGAGGTGGAGCTCATCGCCGCGCACGTGCACACCTGGCGCGAGTTCGACGCCTGCGTGGCGCGCCGCGTCAACGTGTTCATCGACGGCGCCTTCGGCAACCCGCCGGTGCGCGAGGCCGAGGACGCGCTGCAGCCCGAGTCGCTGCTCATCGTGCAGCTGATGCAGATGATCCAGCGCAACGAGGACGTGCGCACCATCGAGGCCGCGCTCAAGCACGACGCGGCGCTCACCTACCGGCTGCTGCGCTACATCAACTCGCCCTCGGTGGGCATGGCGGTGGAGATCCACTCGCTGCGCCACGCCGTGGCCATGCTCGGCTATTCGCCGCTGTACCGCTGGCTGTCGCTGCTGCTGGCCACCAGCAACAAGGCGGGCTCGCCCTTCATGATGAAGAAGGCCATCCTGCGCGGGCGTTTCGTCGAGCTCATGGGCCAGGGCATGCTGCCGCCCAGCGAGTCCGACAACCTGTTCGTGGCCGGCATGTTCTCGCTGCTCGACCAGCTGCTGGGCGTGTCGATGGAAGGCGTGCTGCGCAAGGTGCAGCTGACCGAGGCGGTGCAGCAGGCCATCCTGTCGCGCGGCGGCCTCTACGGCCCGTTCGTGGCGCTGGCCGAGGCCTGCGAACTCGACAACGGCGAGGCCGCACGCCTGTCGGAAGCGCTCTTCGTGGGCGCGGCGCAGGTCAATGCGGCGCAGCTCGCGGCCCTGGTGTGGTCGCAGGATGCCGGCCCGGCCGCATCGGGTCCCTGAACATGCCCCCCGAAATCGCCTCGGAATTCGGCACGGAAGTGCCGGGCTTTTGCGCGTCTGATCGGCCCATTGGAAACAGTGGGCCCTATGTACATTGAAAGCCATGCTTACAGGGCAGCCGTGACTACCGAGTTCCTTTTCACCGACAGCGATTTCTCCCGAGTGCGCACACTCATCCACCGCCGCGCAGGCATCGCCCTGGGCGAACAGAAGCGGCAGATGGTGTACAGCCGGCTTTCGCGGCGCCTGCGGGAGCTCCAGCTCCCCGAGTTCACCACCTACCTCGACTGGCTCGAACAGCGCCCGGACGGGGAGGAGTGGCAGTTGTTCATCAACTCGCTCACCACCAACCTCACCTCGTTCTTCCGCGAGGCGCATCACTTCCCCACGCTGGCCGACCACGTGCGCAAGATCGGGCAGCCGGTCACCGTATGGTGCGCCGCGGCCTCGACGGGGGAGGAGCCCTATTCGATCGCCATCACGCTGATGGAGGCGCTGGGCGACAAGGCCGCGGCCTCGCGCGTGATCGCCACCGACATCGACACCGCGGTGCTGGCCAAGGCCTCCACCGGCGTGTTCACCACCGAGCAGGTGCGCAGCCTCGCCCCCGAGCGGCTGCGCCGCTTCTTCAACAAGGGCACCGGCGCCAACGCCGGCAAGGTGCGCATCCGCCCCGAGGTCGCGGCGCTGGTGAAGTTCTCGCGGCTCAACCTGCTCGACAGCTCGTGGGCGGTGAAGGAACCGGTGGACGCGATCTTCTGCCGCAACGTGATGATCTATTTCGACAAGCCGACGCAGAAGAAGGTGCTCGACCGCTTCGCGCCGCTGCTCAAGTCGCACGGCCTGCTGTTCGCGGGCCATTCGGAGAACGCGTCGCTCGTCAACCAGGCGTTCCGCCCGCTGGGCCAGACCGTGTATGAAGTGGCGCGCACCCGCACTTCAGGCGTTTCAGGCATGCCATGAACGCCACGCGCGCGGCCGCACCGGGCTCGGTGGCGAGCCATCACTACTTCGACCGCGACGTCGGGCTCATGGCCGTCAAGCTGCTGCCCTCCGAGTACTACGTGACCTCGAGCGACACCGTGCTGAGCACGGTGCTCGGCTCCTGCGTGGCCGCCTGCCTGCACGACGTGGAGGCGGGCGTGGCCGGCATGAACCATTTCATGCTGCCCGACGACGGCGAGAACACCTCCGTCACGCGCGACGCCGTGGAGTCGATGCGCTACGGCGCCTACGCCATGGACGTGCTGATCCGCGAGCTGGTGCGCGCGGGCGCGCGGCGCGACCGGCTGCAGGCCAAGGTCTTCGGCGGCGGCGCGGTGCTGGCCAACATGACCACGCTGAACATCGGCGACCGCAACGCCGACTTCGTGCTGCGCTACCTGCGCAACGAACGCATCGAAGTCGCGGCGCAGGACCTGCGCGGCAAGCACGCGCGCCGCGTGTGCTTCCTGCCGTCGACCGGCAAGGCGATCGTGCGCAAGCTGCGCGCGCAGACGGAAGTCCAGCAAGTCCAGCACGAGGAGGGCGAGCTGCTGCGCAGGCTCTCCGGCCTGCGCGCGGCGCCGGATTCGGACAGAACGGGCAATGTCCCGGCCATATCAGGCATCCGTGGGGTGCCCGTGGCAGCAATCAAAGGAAACCGGTGAGCGTCAAGAAAATCAAGGTGCTGTGTGTCGACGATTCGGCACTGATCCGCAGCGTGATGACAGAGATCATCAACAGCCAGAGCGACATGACCGTGGTGGGCACCGCGGCCGACCCGCTGGTGGCGCGCGACCTCATCAAGGTCACCAACCCCGACGTGCTCACGCTCGACGTGGAAATGCCGCGCATGGACGGGCTCGAGTTCCTCGAGAAGCTCATGCGCCTGCGGCCCATGCCGGTGGTGATGGTGTCGTCGCTGACCGAGCGCGGCTCGGAGATCGCGCTGCGCGCGCTCGAGCTGGGCGCCATCGACTTCGTGACCAAGCCGCGCCTGGGCGTGCGAGACGGCCTGCTCAACTACACCGAGCTCATCGCCGGCAAGATCCGCACCGCCGCCAGCGCGCGGATCCAGCCGAGCAAGCATGCCGCGGCCGTGCGCCCCGGCGGCGATGCGCCGCAGGAATCGCTGCTGCGCAGCCCGCTGCTGAGTACCGAGAAGCTGATCATCATCGGCGCCTCCACCGGCGGCACCGAGGCCATTCGCGAAGTGCTGCAGCCGCTGCCGCCCGACTCGCCCGGCGTGATGATCGCGCAGCACATGCCGGCCGGCTTCACGCGCTCGTTCGCGCAGCGCCTGGACGGCCTGTGCCGCATCAACGTGAAGGAAGCCGAGCACGGCGAACGCGTGCTGCCGGGCTATGCCTACATCGCGCCCGGCGGCTACCACCTGTCGCTGGGCCGCAGCGGCGCCAACTACGTGGCCCACCTGGACCAGGAGCCGCCAGTGAACCGCCACCGCCCGTCGATCGACGTGCTGTTCGATTCCGCGGCCAAGCATGCCGGCAAGAACGCCATCGGGATCATCCTGACCGGCATGGGCAAGGACGGCGCCGAAGGGCTGCTGCGCATGAAGCGCGCCGGCGCCCACACGCTGGCGCAGGACGAGGCCAGCTGCGTGGTGTTCGGCATGCCGCGAGAAGCCATCGCATTGGGCGCGGTGGACGACGTATCCCCCTTGAGTGAAGTGAGCCGCCGGGTCCTGGCGCATCTTCGTACGTTCGGCGAACGTACGAACCGAGTTTGAAAAACGACATGTTGGAGCTGGAAATATCGTGATCGACAAGAGCATCAAAATCCTGGTTGTGGACGACTTCCCGACCATGCGGCGCATCGTGCGCAACCTGCTGAAGGAGCTGGAGTTCCTCAACGTCGACGAGGCGGAAGACGGCGCGGCCGGCATCGAAAAGCTGCGCGGCGGCAACTTCGGCTTCGTGGTGTCCGACTGGAACATGCCGAACATGGACGGCCTGACCATGCTGCAGACCATTCGCGCCGACCCGGAGCTCAAGAAGCTGCCGGTGCTGATGGTCACGGCCGAAGCCAAGAAGGAAAACATCGTGGCGGCCGCGCAGGCGGGCGCCAACGGCTACGTGGTGAAGCCCTTCACCGCGGCCACGCTGGAAGAAAAGATCACCAAGATCTTCGAGAAGCTCGCCAAGGAGGCCGCGTGACATGAGCCAGATCGCCACGGAGGCTGCGGACTCCACCAACACCGCGGAACAACTGCTGGGCCGCATCGGCCAGCTCACGCGCCAGCTGCGCGAAGGCCTGCGCGAGCTCGGCCTGGACAAGGAAGTGGCCAAGGCCGCGCAAGCCATTCCGGATGCGCGCGACCGCCTGAGCTATGTGGCCGAGACTACGGAGCGCGCGGCGCACCGTGCGCTCAACGCCATCGACGTGGCGCAGCCGCTGCAGGAAGCACTGGCGGCCGACGCCAAGGGCCTGAGCCAGCGCTGGGACAAGTGGTTCGAGAACCCGATCGAGCTCGAGCATGCGCGCGAGCTGGTGCTGGACACGCGCGGCTACCTCGACGACGTGCCGCAGCGCGCCAGCGCGATCAACTCGCAGCTGATGGAAATCCTCATGGCGCAGGACTTCCAGGATCTGACCGGCCAGGTCATCAAGAAGATGATGGAAGTGGTCAACGACGTGGAGACGCAGCTGCTCCAGGTGCTGATCGACAACTCCCCGGCCGAAAAGCGCGTGGAAGCCGTGCACAGCCTGCAGAACGGCCCGCAGATCAAGGCCGGCAACCCCGACGCCGTGACCGACCAGGCGCAGGTCGACGACCTGCTGGAGAGCCTCGGCTTCTGAGGCCGCGCAGCGCCCGGCCGCCTCGGCCGGCCTGCGCTGATTGTGTGAAGAACAGGGCGATAAGGGCCCTGATCGACAGATTGTTCCGGACGACTGAATTCAATAATTTGGTCATGCGCAAGGCGTCCCTCGCCACAGCGGTTCGGAGCATGAATGTCAGAGGAAAGCGATCTCGAGAAAACGGAACCCGCCTCCGAGCGGCGCCTTGAAAAGGCGCGCGAGGAAGGCAACGTCGCCCGTTCCCGCGAACTCACCACGTTCGTGATGCTGGGCACCGCCAGCGCGGGCCTGTGGATCGCCGGCGAATCGCTCAGCCGGACCCTGGACGGCGCACTGCGCCGCGCGCTGCAGTTCGACCGCGCCAGCGCCTTCGACCCCTCCCACATGCTGACGCAGACCGCGCTCATGGCCATGCACGCGCTGCTGGCCATCGGCCCGTGGTTCGGCATGATGGTGGTGGCGGCCGTGGTCGCGCCGCTGATGCTCGGCGGCTTCATGTTCTCCACCAAGGCGGTGAGCTTCAACGCCGGCAAGCTCAATCCGCTGGCCGGCATCGGGCGCATGTTCTCCGCCCAGTCGCTGGCCGAACTGGTGAAGGCGCTGGCCAAGTCGGCGCTGATCGGCGGCGTGGCGTGGTGGGTGGTGTCGCGCGACATCGAGGCGCTGATGGCGCTGATGGCGCAGCCCGCCAGCTACGCGCTGCCGCACGCGACGATGCTGGTGGCCAAGCACTGCGCGCTGATCGCGGCCACGCTCTTCCTGGTGGCGCTGATCGACGTGCCGTTCCAGCTCTGGAGCTACTACCGCAAGCTGCGCATGTCGCGCGAAGACGTGCGCCAGGAGCACAAGGAAAGCGAAGGCGACCCGCACATCAAGGCGCAGATCCGTCGCCAGCAGCAGCAGATGGCGCGCCGCCGCATGATGACCGAGGTGCCCAAGGCCGACATCGTGCTGACCAACCCGTCGCACTACGCGGTGGCGCTGAAGTACCTCGACAGCGACATGCGCGCGCCGCGCGTGGTGGCCAAGGGCACCGAGCTGGTGGCCGCGCGCATCCGCGAGCTGGCCAAGGAACACAACATTCCGATTCTCGAAGCGCCGCCGCTGGCGCGCTCGCTCTACAAGCACACCAAGCTGGGCGCCGAGATTCCCGCGGGCCTGTACACGGCCGTGGCCGAGGTGCTGGCCTGGGTGTACCAGCTCAAGCGCTGGAAGAACGACGGCGGCGACGAGCCGCGCACGCCCACCGACCTGCAGGTTCCCGCAGACCTTCAATATTCCGAGACGGCTGACGCCGTGCAAGCCGCATGAACGCGATGACCAATTTCCTGCGGCTGCCGCCGAACATGTTCGGCGGCTCGCAGTTCAAGGGCCTGGCCGGGCCGGTGCTGATCATTCTCATCCTGAGCATGATGGTGCTGCCGCTGCCGCCCTTCCTGCTCGACCTGCTGTTCACCTTCAACATCGCGGTGTCTGTGATGGTGCTGCTGGTGAGCATGTACACCATGAAGGCGCTGGACTTCGCGGCCTTCCCGGCGGTGCTGCTGTTCTCCACGCTGCTGCGCCTGTCGCTGAACGTGGCCTCCACCCGCGTGGTGCTGATGAACGGCCACACCGGCCCGGACGCCGCGGGCAAGGTGATCGAGGCCTTCGGCCACTTCCTGGTGGGCGGCAACTTCGCCGTGGGCGTGATGGTCTTCATCATCCTGGTGCTGATCAACTTCATGGTGATCACCAAGGGCGCGGGCCGCATCGCCGAGGTGGGCGCGCGCTTCATGCTCGACGCCATGCCCGGCAAGCAGATGGCCATCGACGCCGACCTGAACGCCGGCCTCATCGGCGAGGAAGTGGCTCGCAAGCGCCGCCAGGAAGTGGCGCAGGAAGCCGACTTCTACGGCTCCATGGACGGTGCCAGCAAGTTCGTGCGCGGCGACGCCATCGCGGGCCTGCTGATCATGGTGATCAACATCATCGGCGGCCTGGTGGTGGGCATGATCCAGCACGGGCTGGACTTCTCGACCGCCGGCAAGACCTACACGCTGCTGGCCATCGGCGACGGCCTGGTGGCGCAGATTCCGGCGCTGGTGATCTCCACCGCGGCCGGCGTGATCGTCTCGCGCGTGACCACCGACGAGGACGTCGGCAGCCAGCTGACGGGCCAGCTCTTCTCCAACCCGCAGGTGCTGTTCCTCACGGCCGGCATCGTCGGCCTGCTGGGCATGATCCCGGGCATGCCGAACCTGGCGTTCCTGCTGATCGCGGGCGGCCTGGTGTGGCTGGGCCGCCGCCTGATCATGAACAAGCCGAAGGCCGCCGCGCAGGAGGCCGCCGCCGCGGCGCAAGCCGCCAGCGCCGCGCCGTCGGCCGAGATGGCCGAGGCCACCTGGGACGACGTGGCCATGGTCGACCCGCTGGGCATGCAGGTCGGCTACCGCCTCATTCCGCTGGTGGACCAGTCGCAGCAGGGCGAACTGCTGGGCCGCATCAAGAGCATCCGCAAGAAGATCGCGCAGGAGGTGGGCTTCCTGGTGCCGGTGGTGCACATCCGCGACAACCTCGAGATCAACCCCAACACGTACATCATCAGCCTGAAGGACGTGGAGATCGGGCGCGGCGAGGCCTACCCGAACCAGTGGATGGCCATCAACCCCGGCCAGGTAACGGGCTCGCTGCCCGGCACGCCCACGCGCGACCCGGCCTTCGGCCTGGCGGCGGTGTGGATCGACGCCGGTCTGCGCCAGCAGGCGCAGGTGTACGGCTACACGGTGGTCGATGCCTGCACCGTGATGGCCACGCACCTGAACCACCTGATCCAGACGCACGCCGCCGAGCTGCTCGGCCGCCAGGAAGTGCAGCAGCTGCTCGACCAGATCGCCAAGACCGCGCCCAAGCTCACCGAGGACCTGGTGCCCAAGGTGCTGTCGCTCAGCACGCTGCACAAGGTGCTGCAGAACCTGCTCGACGAGGAAGTGCCGATCCGCGACATGCGCACCATCCTCGACGTGATGGCCGAGCACGCGCCGAGCATCAAGGACCCGACCGAACTCACCACGCTCACGCGCCTGGCGCTGGGCCGCGCGATCACGCAGCAGCTGTTCCCGGGCGAGAGCGAGATGCAGGTCATCGGCCTGGACGGCTCGCTCGACGGCGTGCTGCAGCAGGCGCTCACCAGCAGCAGCGGCATCGAGCCCGGCATTGCCGACAACCTGCTGCGCCAGGCGCAGGCCGCCATCGTGCGCCAGGAGCAACTGGGCCTGGCGCCGGTGCTCGTGGTGCAGCACTCGCTGCGCGTGCTGCTTTCCCGTTTCCTGCGGCGCAGCCTGCCGCAGCTGAAGGTTCTTTCGCATGCGGAGATCCCTGATTCCCGCACCATCAAGATCACCGCCGCCATTGGAGGACGCACTTGACTTCCCAACACACCGACGTGCGCACGAGCGCACGCAAATTCGTCGCGGCCACCAGCCGTGAAGCCCTGCGACTGGTGAGGGAGGCGCTGGGCGCCGACGCCATCGTGCTCAGCCACCGCGTGCTTGCCGAGGGCGCGGAGATCGTCGCCATGGTCGAGGGCGAGGTGCAGGACGTGGTCGGTACGACCGCGCCAGTGACGCCCGCCGCGCCTGTAGTGGCTGCAGCGCCTGTCGCTGCCGCCGCGCCGGTCGAACCGGTGGCGCGCATTGCGCCGCTGTCGCCGGTTGCGCCTGCCGCGGTCGCCGTGCCCGTGGCACCCGCGATGCCTGCGATGCCTGCGATGCCCGTCGCGGCTGCGCCGGCCGGACGCCCCATGCCGCTGTCGCCGGTTTCCCCGGTTGCACACGCCGTGCCTTCGCCTGCAGCACCCGCTGCCCCCGCCGACACGGTGCTCAACGAGCTGCACTCCATGCGCGGCATGATCGAGGAACAGCTCGCCAGCGTCGTGTGGAACGACAAGCAGCGCCGCGACCCCGTGCGCGGCCGCCTGCTGCGCACGCTGCTCGGCGCCGGCTTCAGCGCGCGCCTGTCCAAGGCCATGCTCGAGAAGCTACCCACCGGCCAGACCTACGCCGAAGGCATGGCCTACGTGCGCTCGGAGCTGATCCGCGCCGTGCCCGTGCACGAAGACGAAGACGCGCTGTTCGCACAAGGCGGCGTGTATGCGCTGATGGGCCCCACCGGCGTCGGCAAGACCACCACCACCGCCAAGCTGGCCGCGCGCTGCGTGATGCGCTTCGGCGCCGACAAGCTCGCGCTGGTCACCACCGACAGCTACCGTATCGGCGCCTACGAGCAGCTGCGCATCTACGGCCAGATCCTCAACGTGCCGGTGTATGCCGTGAAGGACGCGGCCGACCTGCACCTGGTGCTGCAGGACCTGCGCGACAAGCACATGGTGCTGATCGACACCGTCGGCATGAGCCAGCGCGACCGCGCCGTGCCCGAGCAGATCGCCATGCTGGGCCAGAGCCCGCGCCCGGTGAAGCGCCTGCTGCTGCTCAACGCCACCAGCCACGGCGACACGCTCAACGAAGTGGTGCATGCCTACCGCCAGGGCAACGACCTGACCGGCTGCATCTTCACCAAGGTCGACGAGTCCACGCACCCCGGCGCGCTGATCGACACGGTGATCCGCCACCGCCTGCCGGTGCACTACATCTCCAGCGGCCAGAAGGTGCCCGAGAACCTGATGCAGGCCGACCGCGCACAGCTGGTGGACAGCGTGTTCCAGCCGCGCCAGCACAACGCGCTGTTCGTGCCCGCCGAGAGCGACCTGCAGGAAGAATCGGCCGCCGCCGGCCCGTCCGCGCAGGTGGTGCAGGCGCAAGGCGAAACAGACCGCATGCGCCTGAAGTACCAGAACCTGATCCGTGCCATGGCGCACGACGCGCAGGAACTCGCCACCACCGCCAGCGCGCTGGCCGGCGCGCAGATCGGTTTCGAGCGCGCACGCGCCCTCTGGCGCCAGTCGGGCGACGAAGAGATCGGCCAGAAGGCCGTGCTGCAGGACCTGGCCGTGCATGCGCGCAGCGAAGTGGCCGCAGGTTGCGAAACCCACGTGCTCGCGCTGTCGGGCCAGGTCGGCCTGCGTTCGAACGAAGGCGGCGACGCCTACGAATGCCACGGCAGCCTGCTGCTGTCGGACCGCACGGGCCTGCCGCTCGCGGCACCCAACCAGTGGCTCGCCACCGCCGCCACGCGCGGCATGAAGGACCCGTCTCGCAAGCCGGGCGCACGCCAGGCGCCCTGGCTGCGCCAGCAGGATTTCGGCGGCAAGGCGCTGGTGCATGTGCTCACGCGCCTGCCGGGCATCGAGGCCATGGTGCAGTGGCAGGCCGCCGGGCAGCGCTGGCTGTCGCGCGCGCCGGGCTCCACCGCCGTGATCGACGCACGCACCGGCACGCCCGACACGCTCGCCCGCATCGACTTCGAGTTCGGCGAAGGCCGGCCCGTGCAGTACCGCGGCAAGCCCGCCGTGCAGTGCGAGGCGCATGTGGACGTGGTGCTGCGCTTCAACAGCGCCGCCGCGGCGGCCGGTGTGGAGCGCGACGCCATGCCCGCGCTGCGCTGCGTGGCCATGCGCGTGCTCGACGCGCGCAGCGGCAACGTGCTGGCGCAGAGCTATGCGCTGTCGAACATTGGCGCCGAAGTGCCGGTCGCGCAGCTCGCGCAATGGCAGGGCTGGGCCAACGACGCCGAGCCGTGCTTCCGCCTGCTGCGCGAAGGCGTGCAGATGGTCGGCGGCATCGGCGAGCTGGGCGACCCCGACAACATGAAGCGGCTGCTGGTGGCGGGCCAGATGACCACCACCGTGTGGCGCCTGCTGCAGGCCGACGGCGAATGGGCCGACCGCGCGCGTGCGCTGTTGGGCCAGCTCACCGGGCGTGCGGTGCGCAACGGCCGCGCCATGAGCGGCGGCGCGCTGTATGCGGGCGTGGGCAAGCTCTTCCTGCTGCTGGAAGCGCTGGGAACGGAATCGACCGCGCCGGTGCAGGCACCGCGCGAAATGGAACAGCTGGGGTGAGGAGAACGCAATGAGCAAGCTGGTTGCCGATCAGGCGGACGGACTGCGGCGCCTGCTGGCGCCGACGCCCACGCGCGTGATCGCCGTGGCGGGCATGGGGCAGGGCGCCGGGGGCACCACGACCGCCATGAACCTGGGCGTGGCGCTGGTGCAGCAGGGAAGGCGCGTGCTGCTGCTGGACGAGCACTGCCCGAAGGAAGGCTCGGCCTGCGATGTCTGGGCCATGGACCCGCTCGGCAACCTCGCCGACGTGGCCGAGCAGCGCCTGACGCTCGGCAGCGCCGAGGTCGAGTCTGCGAGCGGCGTGCACGTGCTGCCGGCGCCGCCCGGCGTCGCGCATGCCGCGACCGACCCGCGCGCGCTGTGGCACGACGGCGTGGTCATCGTCGACGCGGCCTTCGACCGCGAGGGCCGGCTGTCGCCGCTCGCGCAGGCCGCGGACGACCTGCTGCTGGTGCTCAAGCCGCATCCGGCGTCGGTCACCTCCGCCTACGCGGGCATCAAGAACCTGCACTACGCGCACGGGCTGAAGCAGTTGCGTTTTCTCATCAACGGCGTGGTCGACATCGCAGCCGCGCAGCAGATCATGAACAACCTCGCCAATGCCGGCAGCCGCTACCTGGCGCTGTCGCTGCAGCCCGCGGGCATGGTGCGCTTCGATCCGCGCATTGCCGACGCATGGCGGCTGAAGCAGACCATCGCCGAGGCCTTTCCGGCCAGCCCGGCCGCCGTGGACTTCCGCCGCGCGGCCGACGACACGAGCCGCTGGCCGTGGCGCATGGCGATGCCGCTGGCCGCCTGAGCCGCCGACCCGGAACAACGGAAAAAAAAGGACGGCCGTGTACACCGCACAGGGAACCATCGAGAAATCGCACCTGCTGGCGCAGCATCAACCGCTGGTGCGCCGAATCGCGCTGCAGATGATGTCCAAGCTGCCCGCCAGCGTGGAGCTGGACGACCTCATCCAGGCCGGCATGCTGGGCCTGCTGGACGCGTCCAGCCGCTACCAGGACAACCGCGGCGCGCAGTTCGAGACCTTCGTCAGCCAGCGCATCCGCGGCGCCATGCTCGACGAGCTGCGCGCCAACGACTGGGGCTCGCGCGGCCTGCGCCAGCAGGCGCGCAGCGTCGAGAAGGCCATCCAGGCACTGGGCCACAAGCTCGGGCGCCAGCCCAGCGAGGGCGAGATCGCCAAGGAACTGAAGATCGACCTGGACGCCTACCAGTCGCTGCTGCAGGAGATCCAGGGCTGCCAGCTGCTCTACGTGGAAGACTTCTCCAAGGACGAGCCCGACAACCCCTTCCTGGACATTCACGCGCAGGACGCACGCCAGGACCGCCGCGGCAGCGACGACCCGTTGGAGCAGTTGCTGGAAAGCGGCTTTCGCCACCAGCTGGTGGACGCCATCTCGGCGCTGCCCGAGCGCGACCAGCTGCTGCTGAACCTGTACTACGACGAAGAACTGAACCTGCGCGAGATCGGCGCCATCCTGGAGGTGAGCCAGTCGCGCGTGTGCCAGTTGCACAGCCAGGCGATCAGCCGGCTGCGGGCGAAGCTGAAGGATCTGCTCTAGGGTTTGGACTTGTCGTCCTGCAGATACCACACCACGGCGCCTGCCGGTGTGTTCGCCGGACCCGGCATGGGCTTGCCGCGCTCGACATATTCAATCTGGTTGTTCAAGCGCGGGGCCTGCCAGTTGCCGCTGCGGGGGCAGGCGGCACCTGCGTATGCACTCGAGCGGCTGCGCGACGGAGCCCAAGGCTCCGGCCGCTTGGGCGGTTCGCCGTCGACGAGCCCGCCCCAATCGCTGTCCGCGTCGAAGCGCGTGAGCCAGCGTGCCGAGGTTCGAGGAGTGAAGATGTCGTCGCGAGAGAGGTTGGGTGGAAAGCTCACCATCCAGAGCCTCTCCAATCGCGCGGGCTTCAGCGCTTCGGCCAGTGCGCGCAGATGCGCCGGAACGCCTTCTTCAACGGGGTAGAGGGCGGGAGCCTCGCCCGCTTCGATCCACAGACCGTCTCCATCCACGCAGGATCTGATGTGGATGCCCGGTGTGCCCTGCAGACCAAGGCGCAGGGAGGTCAACCCGCCAAGACTGGACCGAGAGCGTGCGCGACATCGACGACTTCCTTGCAGGGAAAAGTGGTCGGCGCAGTCTGCGGATGCGATGGAGAGCACATAACAATGGTCACGTCCTCACTGGGCAACGAAGATTTGCGAAGCAACCGCGAAAAATCTCCGAGCGCCGAATAGACGTTGTCTGTCAACGAGCTGCGTCCCTTGCTGGCAACCGAGCGCCGTGGGAGCGGCAAGGCTTGCTTCCTTGCCAAAGCCTTCCAAAAAAACACCCCCCAGGCTGCACGCGGCACGCCCCATCGGCGACTACGCGCTCATCAGCTCCACCCACAGCGCGGCGCTGGTCCACCGCGAGGGCGACATCGAATGGCTGTGCCTGCCGCGCTTCGATTCCGCAGCCATGTTCGCCAGCCTGCTGGGCGACAAGCGCAACGGCCACTGGACGATGTGCGCGCGCGGTGCAGACGGGCGCAAGGCGCGCGTCACGCGGCGCTACCTGCCCGACACGGTGGTGCTCGAAACCACCATCCACACGGCCAGGGGCACCGCCACTGTCACCGACTTCATGCCGCGCCCCGCCGTGGACGGCACGCACGAGGTGGTGCGCATCGTGCAGGGCGTGCGCGGCAGCGTGGCCATGCACACCGAGTTCCGCATCCGCTTCAACTACGGCGAGTGGTGCCCGTGGATGGAGCGGCGCGACGGCGCCATCTACGCCACGGCCGGGCCCGACGCGGTGCGCATCAGCTCCGGCGTGCCGCTGGTCAACGAGAACTTCGCGAGCTGCGCCGACTTCACCGTGTCAGCAGGGCAGTCGATTGCGTTCAGCCTCGAATGGTTTCCCTCGCACCTGACACCGCCGGTGACGCGCGACGCCAACGCGCTGCTGGCGCGCACCGTGGCCGAGTGGAACGGCTGGACCGGCCGCTGCGGCTACCAGGGCGAATTTCGTGAACCGGTGATGCGCTCGCTGCTCACGCTCAAGGCGCTCACCTATGAGCCCACCGGCGGCATCGTCGCCGCGCCCAGCACCTCGCTGCCCGAGCTACCGGGCGGCGAGCGCAACTGGGACTACCGCTTCTGCTGGCTGCGCGACGCGGCGCTCACGCTGTACGCGCTGATCGGCTCGGGCTACGTGGAAGAAGCCAGCGCGTGGCGCTGGTGGCTGATGCGCGCGGTGGGCGGCTCGCCCGAAGAGCTGCAGGTGATGTACGGCCTGCACGGCGAACGCTCGCTCACCGAGCTGGAACTGGGCTGGCTGCCCGGTTATGAAGGCAGCAGGCCGGTGCGCATCGGCAACGGCGCGCACGGGCAGCGCCAGCTCGACGTGTACGGCTCGGTCATCGCGGCCTTCCACGCGGCGCGGCGCGCGGGACTGGCGGACATGGACAAGGTGTGGCCGCTGGAGCGCGCCATCGCCAGGCAGCTGATGGTGCTGTGGAAAGAGACCGACTGCAGCCTGTGGGAGGTGCGCGGCGAGCCGCGCCACTTCGTGCATTCGAAGATCATGTGCTGGCTGGCCTTCGACCGGATGATTGCGAGCGCGACCGAATACGGGCTCGAAGGCCCGGTGGAGCGCTGGCGCGAGGTGCGCGACGAGATCCACGCCGAGGTGTGCGCGCGCGGCTTCGACGCCGCGAGCAACTCCTTCGTGCAGTACTACGGCGCCGACGCGGTGGACGCGGCGCTGCTGTGGATGCCGCTGATCGGCTTCCTGCCGATCCACGACCCGCGCGTGCAGGGCACCATCGCGCGCATCGAGAAAGACCTGATCTTCAACGGGCTGGTGTACCGCTACCGCACCGAGAAGGGGGTGGACGGGCTGGAGGGCGGCGAGGGCGCGTTTCTGGCCTGCAGCTTCTGGCTGTCGAACGTGTACGTGGCCATGGGCAAGCTGCGCAAGGCGCGGGCCTTGTTCAAGCGCCTGCTGGCGCTGGGCAACGACCTGGGCCTGTTCGCGGAGGAATACGACCCGGTGGCGCAGCGGCAGCTGGGCAACTTTCCGCAGGCGTTCTCGCACATCGGGCTGATCAACAGCGCGCATGCGCTGGTGTCGGCGGCGGGCGGCGTGTGGGAGCTGGCGGACCTGGACGGCAAGCCGGTTGCACAGAAGAAAAAGAAGGCGGCTCCGGCGGCAAAGTCCGCCAAGCCTTCCACACCTTCAAAGGCCACCAAGCCCGCCAAGCCCGCCAAGGCCCTCAGGAAGACTGCGCGAGCGCGAACTCCTCGGCGCTGAACACCGTGTGGAAGACGGAGCCGTCGAACATCTCGAAGAGCTTCCTGGAGACCTCGCGGCTTTCGTAGCGCACGGGCGAGTCGAGCGCGGTGGCGATGTCCTCGCGGCTCGCGAAGCGGATCGACAGCACCATCGCGAGCTCGGGGTCGCTCACGTCGCTTTCGAGCTGGCGCAGCACGCGCACCTCGAGTGCGCCGGGAAAGCGGGTCCACAACGGCACGAGGCTGTCGTGCACATGCCGGTCGAATGCCTCTTCCATGCCGGGCTTGACCCGGCCCTTGAAGAACGCGCAGCGGATGAACATGGGTGTCTCTTTCGGGGTTGGAATTCGGTTGAAGGCCGTGCTTCAGTCGCGGGCGTAGCCGCTGAACTGCCGCATCATGGCCGCCGTGTCTTCGGCGCCGAGGCCGGCCGCGACAAACGTGCGGTGCAGCTCCGACACGGCGCCCGCAAGCGGCAGCGGCAAGCGCTCGGCCTGCGAGAAGGCTTGCACCGCCTCGAGGTCCTTCAGCATGTTGTCGATGCGGCCGGTGGGCGTGAAGTCGCGCGCGGCCATCCTGGGGCCGAACTCGCGCAGGATCTGGCTGTCGGCGCGCCCGCCGGCCAATGCCGCGGGCAGCTTCGACGCGTCGACACCGCCGGCCTCGGCCAACCGCACCGCCTCGGCCACCGCCTGGAAGCCGATGGCGCACAGCAACTGGTTGACCAGCTTGGTCGTCTGCCCCGCGCCGTTGTCGCCCATGTGCGTGTAGTTGGCGCACAGGCTGTCCATGACGGCGCGCGCGCGCTCCACATCGTGCGCGCTGCCCCCGGCCATCACCGTCAGCTGGCCGAGCAGGGCCTTGGGCGCGCCGCCCGACAGCGGCGCGTCGACGAAGCCCATGCCCGTGCGCTCGCGCAGCGACTGCGCCAGCCGGCGCGTGGCGGGCGGGTCGATCGACGACATGTCGATCAGCAGGCGCCGCGCATCGGCAGGCGCGGCCGCGATGCCGGCGTCGCCGAAGATCGCGCGCTCGACCACGGCCGCCGAGTTCAGGCTGGCGATGACGAAGTCGCTGGCCGCGGCCGCAGCCTGGGCGGTTGGCGCGGATGACGCGCCGCGCTGCGCGAGCGCCGCCACCTTGGCCGTGTCGAGGTCGAACACGCTCACCTCGTGGCCGCATTCGAGCAGCCGGCGCGCAATGGCCGAGCCCATGATGCCGACGCCGATCACGGCCACGCGCTGGCGGGGGACTGTCATGGGGAGGCTTTCGTCTGGAGAGTCGAAGGACTGGCGCCGCCGGTCAGCCGCGCGGCGATGTCGGCCACGATCTGTGGCACCGGCGTGTCGATGCTGGCGTGCAGCACGTCGGCCTCGTCGGTGCCGGGTTTTTCCAGTGTCCGCAGCTGGCTGTCGAGCAGCGCGGGCGGCATGTAGTGGCCGGTGCGCTGCTCCAGGCGCCGGCGAATGAGCGAGGGCGGGCCGTCGAGGAACACGAAGCGCAGGCCGGGCGACGCGGCGCGCAGGCGGTCGCGGTAGGCGCGCCGCAGCGCGGAGCAGGCCACCACCACGCCGTGCGGCGTGGCCGTGGCATCGGCATCGGCATCGGCATCGGCATTCGCCAGGCAGGCGCCGATGCGGTCGAGCCAGGGCCAGCGGTCTTCGTCGGCGAGCGGCTGGCCCGCGCGCATGCGCGCCACGGCGTCGGCCACGTGCAGGTCGTCGCCGTCGATCCAGGGCACGCCGAGCGCGCCGGCCAGTGCCGCGGCCACGCTGCTCTTGCCGGTGCCCGACACGCCCATGACCACCACGGGAAGGCGACGCGGCAACGGCGGCGCTGCTGGCGGCGCGGGTGGTGGCGAGGGCGGTGCAGCAGGCACTGTGTCAGAGGCTCGCGGTGATGCCGCCGTCCACGTACAGGATGTGGCCGTTGACGAAGCTCGATGCGTCCGACGCCAGGAAGATGGCCGCGCCGCCGAGCTCTTCCACGTCGCCCCAGCGCCCGGCCGGCGTGCGGCCCGACAGCCATGCGGTGAAGGCCTCGTCGGCCACCAGCGTCTGCGTGAGTTCGGTCTTGAAATAGCCCGGACCCAGGCCGTTGACCTGGATGCCGTGCTTGCCCAGGTCGATCGCCATGCCCTTGGTGAGCATCTTCACCGCGCCCTTGGTGGCGGCGTAGGGCGCGATGCCGGGGCGGCCCAGTTCGCTCTGCACCGAGCACACGTTGATGATCTTGCCGCGCTTGCGCTCGATCATGCGTTGCGCCACGAAGCGGCCCACGAAGAACACGCTGTCGATGTTGGTGGTGGTGATCTTGTGCCACGCGTCGATGGGGAACTCGGCGAACGCGCCGCGGTGCTGCATGCCGGCGTTGTTCACGAGGATGTCGATGGCGCCGATGTCCGCTTCGATGGCGGCCACGCCGGCTTCCACCGCGGCGGCGTCGGTCACGTCGAAGGCCACGGCCTCGGCCGCGATGCCCTTGGCGCGCAGGGCGTCGCGCGCCGCGGTGAGCGATGCGCCGTCGCGGGCATTGAGCACCACGCGCGCGCCGGCGTTGCCCAGCGCCGCGGCCAGCGCGAAGCCGATGCCCTTGCTGGAACCGGTGATGAGGGCGGTGCGCCCGGAAAGGTCGAACAGTTTCAAGAGGAGCTCCTGGGGGCGTGTTGGCGAATGGCGGGGATACGTTACCGGTATCTTTTGAAATCGTCAACCGGTGAAACCTGCGTAGCCATTTCATTCGGCAACAGGTTAAAGTTACCGGTATCTTATTTGCGATCCCCTTTTTTCCGTCACCCGCAGGAGACATCCGCTTGACCGCTACCGCATCCTCCCCGCACGTGCTGATGGCCGGTGCCTACCCGGAATGGGACATGGCGCCCCTGCAGGCGGCCTACACGCTGCACCGCCTCTGGGAGGCGCCCGACCGGGCGGCCTTCGTCGCCGAGCACGCGGGCGACATTCGCGCGATTGCCACGCGCGGCGAGCTCGGCGCCAGCGCCGAGCTGATCGCGGCCTTGCCCAGGCTCGAGCTCATCGCCTGCTACGGCGTGGGCACCGACGCCATCGACCTCGCCGCCTGCCGCGCGCGCGGCATCCGCGTGAGCAACACGCCCGACGTGCTCAATGGCGACGTGGCCGACGTGGCCGTGGGCCTCACGCTGGCGCTGCAGCGGCGCATTCCGGCCGGCGACCAGTTCGTGCGCAGCGGCGCCTGGGCCAATGGCGCGCTGCCGCTGGCCACGCGCGTGTTCGGCCAGCGCATCGGCATTGCCGGGTTCGGACGCATCGGCGGCACCATCGCGCGCCGGCTCTCGGGCTTCGACGTGGAGTTGGGCTACTTCAGCCGCAACGCGAAGGCCGACAGCCCGCACCGCCACTTCGCGAGCCTGAGCGCCATGGCCGACTGGTGCGACGTGCTCATCGTCATCCTGCCCGGCGGCGAGGCCACGCGCGGCATCGTCGATGCCGAGGTGCTGCAGGCGCTCGGCCCCAAGGGCTGGCTGGTGAACGTGTCGCGCGGCACCACCGTCGACGAAGGCGCGCTGCTGCAGGCGCTGCAGACGCGCAGCATCGCCGGCGCGGCGCTCGACGTGTTCCTCAACGAGCCGCGCATCGACCCGCGCTTCGCGGCGCTCGACAACGTGGTGCTGACCCCGCACCACGGCAGCGGCACCGAGCAGACGCGCCGCGCCATGGGCGAGCTGGTGCGCCGCAACCTCGAGGCCCACTTCGCGGGCCAGCCCCTGATCACCCCCGTTGCCTGAAGAGAAGGAACCATCATGCGTTTGCGTTGTATGTGCCTCGTGATCCACGCCCCCGACGACCTGCGGCTGGACGAACAGGACGCCGGCGAGATCGGTCCCGGCCAGGTGCTGGTGAAGGTCGGCATGGGCGGCATCTGCGGCTCCGACCTGCATTACTTTCACCACGGCGGCTTCGGCACCGTGCGCATCAAGGAGCCGATGGTGCTGGGCCATGAAGTGGCCGGCACCGTGGTGGCGGTGGCGCCGGGCGTGGACAGCGTGCGCATCGGCGACAAGGTGGCCATCAACCCGAGCCGGCCGTGCGGTGCCTGCAAGTTCTGCCTGGAGGGCCTGCCCAACCAGTGCCTGGACATGCGCTTCTACGGCAGCGCCATGCGCACGCCGCACGTGCAGGGGGCATTCCGCAACATGCTGCTGTGCGAGGCCACGCAATGCGTGAAGGTGGCCGAGCACGTGCCGCTGCGCCTGGCCGCGCTGGCCGAGCCGTTCTCGGTGGGCCTGCACGGCGTGTCGCGTGCCGGGCCGCTGCTGGGCAAGCGCGTGCTGGTGTCGGGCTGCGGCCCCATCGGCGTGCTGGCCATCGCCGCGGCGCGTGCGCACGGCGCGGCCGAGATCACCGCCACCGACGTGGTCGACGAGCCGCTGACCATTGCACGTGCCATGGGCGCCGACCAGGTCATCAACGTCGCGAAAGACAAGACCTGGGTGTCGCGCTATTCGCCCGACAAGGGCACCTTCGACGTGATGCTCGAATGCTCCGGCAACGAGCGCGCGCTGCGCGACGGGCTCGAGGTGATGCGCCCGCGCGGCGTGGTCGTGCAGCTGGGGCTGGGCGGCGACGTGAGCATTCCGCAGAACATGGTGGTGGCGAAGGAGCTCAGCATCTGCGGCTCGTTCCGCTTCCATGCGGAGTTTGCGCTGGCGGTGCGGCTCATCAACGAAGGGCGCGTGGACCTGTCGCCGGTGGTGACGCACACCTTCCCGATGCTGCAGGCGCGGCAGGCCTTCGAACTCGCGAGCGACCGGCAGAAGGCGATGAAGGTGCTGATCGACTTCGCGGACGTGGGCGAGCCTGTCGCGGCTTGAGGGCCTGAGCCGGGCGTTGGGCGCTGGGTCGGCTCAGCTCCCCGCCAGGGCGCCCGAAGCTTCCCCCACGGCCAGGGCCTTCGTCTGCTCGCGCGCATAGCGCCCCGGGGGCGAGCCGACATGGCGCGTGAAGGCCACGTTGAACGTGCTCGCCGAGCTGTAGCCCACGCGCTGCGCGATCTCGGCGATGCCTGCCTCCTGCCGCCGCAGCAGGCTCTTGGCCATCGCCATCCGCCAGGCCAGCAGGTACTCCATGGGCGATACGCCGACCGCGCGGCTGAACCGCTCGAAAAAGGTCGAGCGTGAAAGCGCGGCTTCTGCCGCCAGTTGCCCGACGGTCCAAGGATGCGCAGGGCTGTCGTGCATCTGCCGGATCGCGACCGCAAGGCGCGCGTCGGCAAGCCCGCGCAGCAGCCCCGCCGACGCCGCGGTGCCCGCCGTCGAGCGCAGCGCCTCGATGAACAACACCTCGAGCAGGCGCGCCAGGATGACCTCGCGCGCGGGCCGCTCCTCGCGCGATTCGTCGACCACCAGTTGCACAAGCGTTGCCAGCCGGTGCTCGCCGCGAACATGAACGAGCTGCGGAAGAAGCGCGGTCAGCATGACCGCATCGGGCGAGCCGAACACGCAGTAGCCCACCAGCAAACGAACGTCGGGCGGACCGCTCTGCTCGCCATGGCGCGTTTCGCCGGGCCGCACGGACACGGTCGACGGGTCGACGCCATCGGGTGTCGGCGGCTCGAGGCCCGACATCGTGAAGCCGTGCGCCGAGGGAACCAGCACGAAGTCGTTCGCCAGAAGAACGACGGCCTCGTGCCCGTCCACTTCGAGGCGGCATGAGCCCTCGAGGATGACGCAGTAGAACGGCCGCCCGGCTTCCGAGCGGCGAACGTGCCAGGCGCGCGCGCCGCTCACGACCTTGGAGAACTGGGCCGCCGGTTGAAGCAAGGTCACGACCTGGGTGAGTGGGTCTTGCATGCCTGGACTATCGAACAATGAATGCGGACTTTTGAAGGTAGAAAGTCCGGAGTTTGCACCTTATCGTTTCGGTACTGCAACCACTTCCCAGGAATTTCTCCATGCAAACCGTTCTGATCACCGGCTGCTCTTCGGGCTTCGGACTTGAAACCGCCCGGTATTTTCTGGCGCGCGATTGGCGCGTCATCGCCACCATGCGCACGCCGCGCGAAGACCTTCTGCCGCGCTCCGAGCACCTGCGCGTGCTGCCCCTGGATGTGACCGATCCGCAAGGCATCCGCCAGGCCGTCGAGGCCGCGGGGCCGATCGACGTGCTCGTCAACAACGCAGGCGTCGGCATCATGGGCGTGGTCGAAGGTGCTTCCATGGCGCTCGCCCGCGAGGTCTTCGAGGCCAACACTTTCGGCACCTTCATGACCACGCAGGCGGTGCTGCCTCAGTTCAGGCAACGCCGGTCGGGTGTCATCGTCAATGTCTCGTCGAGCACCACGCTGAAGCCGCTGCCCCTGCTGTCGGTCTACACGGCCAGCAAGGCAGCGGTCAACGCCTTCACCGAATCGCTCGCCCTCGAACTCGCGCCGTTCAACATCCGGGTGAACCTGGTCCTGCCGGGGCGCTCGCCCGAGACGCCGTTCAGCCAGAACGCGCGGCCGCGCATGGCAGGCGGCATTCCCGAGGCCTATGCCGACTTCGCCAACGGCGTCTTTGCTTCGATGGGGGATTCGTCTTCCCCGGTCACGCATGCGTTGGACGTGGCGCAAGCCGTGTGGCGGGCGGCGACGGACCCTTCGTGCCCGCTTCGCATTCCGGCGGGTGCGGATGCCGTGGCTTTGGCTGCGGGACGCTGAACTGAGGCAAGGGTGCGTGCCGGTTTTGTCCGGCCTCCCGTTGCAAGCGCTCTGGCTGCGCAGCCTTACTGGTATCTGCGCGGGGCCGAGGAGCAATCGGTTTTGGCATTCGCGCTGTCGTCGGTCGAGTGGGCCGGCTGCGCGTTCACCGATGGCGAGTGGATCTGCGGCGTGCTGGGTGTAGCAGGAGGCCGCTATGCGCCCCATGGCCGACACTGGCTGCCCCCGAAAGCAGTCACTCATTCAAGGGGCTGCATCGCGGCTTCCTGTTCGCCGGCCGGCATTGGCCAAAGTCTTGCCTCCAGGCCCCTGGGTCATCGAATCGTCAAGGCGGGGCGACGAGCCGCATACCTTCGCAGTGGTGCAAGGTGTCCGGCAGCGCCACCTGAGGCCTCTGGCAGGAGGAGCCTGGCATCAAGAACAAATCAGTTCGGCAACCAAATCGACGGCGTCGGGCCAAGGCCCATATCCTGATGCGGGGTTGAGGTGACCCACTTTGCCAAGATCGACCAGACTGCTTCCCCATCTGGAAGCCAGATCGGCGACCCGATCAAAGGTTGCAAGCGGGTCGCTGCGGCTTGCCGCGACGATGCTCCGAAATGGCAGCGTTGCCTTTGGCACGGGCAGCCAACCATTCTTCTCGAGAACGTCCATCGAGGAATGTCCATCGGGCATCGGTGTTTCGAAATCCGGCGGCGTCGCGAGCAGCGCCCCGTGGATCGCACGGTTGTAGCGCTTGGCCCATTGCACGGTGGTCATCACGCCAGCGCTGTGCGCAATGACGATGACAGGGCCTTCGATCCGTGTGATGACCGCATCGAGCGCGGCGACCTGCGCGCCGCACTTCATCCTGTCCTTGTCCAGTGGGGGCATGGTGATGGCATTCGGCAACTGCGCAGCCAGGAACGTCTGCCAATGCTCGGGGACGAAGTCGCGCAAGCCTGGAACGATGAGAAACGCCGGCTTCACAGGGATCGTTCGCTTAGTTGAGGTCAACCTTGAATTCCTTGATGATCTTGTCGATCCGCTCGAAGCCGTCCTTCTCGATCTTCTCCAAGGCCTCGATCGACTGTGGCTGCACCGGCTCGAGCCCGAAATCCGCCAGCCGCTTTTGCACCGGGGCAGCGGCCGCCGCTTTCTGCACCGCCGCCCGGATCTTCGCCACGACTTCAGGGGGAACACCAGCCGGCGTGATCACGACCGCCAGATTGCTGAAGCTGATCTCGGGGTACCCAAGTTCGGCCATGGTCGGCACATCCGGGAGCGCCGGCAGCCGCGTCGGCGAGATGACTGCAAGCGCGTTGAGCTTTCCGCCACGAATCAACGGCAGCGAGGTCGCAATGCCGTCGAACATGAAGGGCGTCTGCCCCCCCATGATTTGCACCAAGGCCGGCGGCGACCCGAGGAACGGCACATGCTGCAGATTGATGCCTGCGCGGGCTCCGATCATGAGACCCGCGTAGTGCGAGGCGGACCCGACCGCGTAGGAGGCAAAGGTGTTTTGCTGCGGATGGGTGCGCAGGTACGCGATCAACCCGTTGAGGTCCTTGGCGGGCAAGCCCGTGTTCGCCACGAGAACCAGACTGCTCCTGGCGAATGCCGCAACCGGCTTGATGTCCTTGAAGACAGAGAAGTTGGGTTTGATGACGTGCGGGATCTCGGTGAGGATGTTGTCGATGGCGATCATGATGGTCTGCCCATCGGCCGGCGCCCCCAGCAGTGAGCCAACGGCCACGTTGCCACCGGCCCCGCGCTTGTTGTCCACGATGAACGGAACACCCACGTCACGAGCGAGCTGATCGGCCAGGGCTCGAGCGACCACATCCATCGTTCCGCCTGCGACAGCGGGCACCACTACTCTGACCGGCTTGGTCGTCCAGGCATTCGCGCATGCGGTCATCGCGAGCAATGCGGCGCCGAGCGCCGCAGACCGCACATGTGAGGCGCCTCGAAGGAACTTGAACATCGTGTCTCCTTTGATTTTCATGATCTTGGTTGCAGCGAACACGCTGGGAAGTGCCGCACTCTTCGCCCATCGCCGCGATGGGCGATGGACGAGGGGCGATGCGGGCATCTGCTCAGACCACATTCCAGCTGGGTTGGCCGCGCTCGTTCTCTTTGCGGTTCGGCAGGTAGCCGACTTTTTGCAGTGTCTCGTCGACGGTCTTGTACTGCTCGCCGATCCGATAGATGCGACGTGCTTCGTCGGCCGTCGCGACTTCGCGATAGAGGCTGCGCGACATGCCGACCAGACGCTCGACCTGCTTGACCGACGAAAGGTGTTCGCCCTTGGCACCCCACAGCGTGTCCTCGATGCCGCAGCGCGCATGGAACCCCATGGCGATCGCCATCGTGGTCAAGGGGTGGACGTAGCGCATGAAAGACTCCACCGTGAACACGGCGTTCTCCGGCAAGCGATTGACCATCTCCAGCAGGTTGCGCGGATTGGGGCCTTCGGAGCCACCGCCGAGCTGAACCCAGTTCACGAGCAGCGGACCTTTGTAGATTCCGCGGCGGATCAGCCGCTCGATGGATTCGAGCTTGCCGATCTGGCCAACCATGAAGTGAGGCTGGATGCCGGCCTCCTGCAAGCGCTTGAGATGCTCCTCGACGAACAATGGACCCGCCTCGTAGGACATGTTGCGGTAGGCGTCATAGAAGGCGGGCTCGGCGATGGACGTGCCTGCGAACTCTTCTTTCGGATGCAGCTCGGTGATGTTCATGGTGGCGCTGTTGACCACGATCGTGACCTGATCCGGCTTGGGGTCGAGATCGGCAAGCATGTGGCGCGTGTCGTCCGACAGCCACTTGGCGGCCTTGCCTTCGCCTTCGGGTGCGAACGAGATCGATCCGCCGACCTGCAGGATCATCTTCGGCACGGCTTCGCGCAGGCGAGCCAGCATCTCGTTGAACATCGAAAGGCGCTTGCTTCCCTTGCCATCGGCTTCCCGCACGTGCACATGCAGCACAGTGGCGCCGGCGTTGTAGCAGTCCACAGCCTTTTGCACCTGCGCGTCCATGGTGACGGGGATGTCGTCCGAATCTCGCGGCAGAAACTGCGGACCGTAAGGGGCGACCTGAATGACCAGCGGTTGTTGGTTCTCGGGAAGCAGGGAGTCGTCGATGTATTGCATCTTTTTCCTCGTGGCGGTGACATGAAATCCGACGGCACGACACGAATCAGGATGGATCCGGCATGACGGCGACACAGCGCAGAGTGTGGGCGGGTGTGTGTCATGACGATGTACATTTGGGGTCATACGATTTCCATTTCGGGACATTCAGGGAAAACGCGCATGACGTACTTCGTACGCTCGACGGCCCTCACGAACTACGTGCGTGTCGCGCACGAGCTGGGCATCGACCCCCACAAGCACTTGAACAAGGCAGGCATTCGCCGGGCGGCATTGCTCGATCCGACGACGATGATTCCGGCGGATGCACTTCGCAGCCTCTTGACTGCGTCCGCCAAGAGCGCGGGCATCGAGGATTTCGGGCTGCGCATGGCGGAGACGCGGCAGTTGACGGATCTCGGGCCATTGGGGTTTGCGATTCAGGGCGCTCCCACGCTGCGCAAGGCTCTCGAATCCATGATCCGGTATCTGCGCCTCCAAAGCGAGACGGTCGTCATGGTCATCGAGGAAGTCGACGAGCTGCTGGTGATCCGCGAGAGCCTTTTGATCGAGGGGTCCATGGCACAACGGCAATCCATCGAGTTGGTTGTCGGCGGCGTCTTCCGGTTGCTGAAGCGATCTCTCGGCGATGCCTGGAAGCCGCGCAGCATCTGCTTTTCTCATTCCGCCCCCAAAGGGCCCACCCGGCACGCGCACGTGTTCGGCATGCCGGTTCTGTTCGACCAGGAGTTCGATGGGATCGTGTGCCGCGCGGTGGACCTCGAGGCGCCACTGGCCGCCTACGATCCCCTCATGGCGTCGGAGGTACAGGCGCATCTGGACTCCTTGCTGGAGAACGCGCACCTGTCGTTTGCCGAGGCTGTTCGCAGGCTCGTCTTGTCCATGCTTCCGTCCGGTACCTGTTCGATCGACAACGTTGCGCAGCACCTGGGCATGGATCGTCGTACCGTGCACCGAAAGCTGCTTCGTGAAGGCGAGACCTATTCGGCGATCTACGACGGCGTGCGCTCGGGCCTCGCCATACGTTTGGTCGAATCGAAGCACCGTTCCCTGGCCGAGATGGCGACGCAGGTGGGCTTCAGTTCCGCCAGCGCATTCGCGCGCTGGTTTTGCGGCCGCTTCGGCTGCACTACGACGCAGTGGCAGGCGCAGCGTGCTGCGGAGCCAATCCGAAAGAACAGCGAGGCATCGAGATGACACCGCAGAAAAACGCGAAGGAGCCGATCCCCGATGAAGCAGCCGGCAAGGCCGAGCTGAAGGGGAATGACAGCGCGAGCGGCTTTCAAGAGTTGCTTCTCAAGGTGACGCCGCCACGCGTGAGCCGCCAACTGATCTCGCGCCCGAGACTGCTGTCCAGTGCAGGAGCCCTGCGTGACCATGTGTCGTTCGCGGTCCAGGCTCCTGCCGGGTTCGGAAAAACCTCGCTTCTCTCGCAGTGGCGGCGCGAGTACCTGGCTTTGGGCGTCGTGGTGGCGTGGGTCTCAGCGCATGAAGCCGACGATCCACGGCGCCTGGCGCAGAGTTTGGCGCTGTCCGTGCGCGTGGCCGCGGGCCGTCCGGACTTTGGGGCCGAGCTGCTCGAAGCGGGGGCTCCCGGCGGGACCGAGGCCATGACACTCTTCCTGGCCGAGCTCGCGCATGCCGCCTGGAACATCGTGCTTATCGTCGATGAAGTGGACCGATTGCCAGTCTCCTCCCGCGAAGCGTTGATCTATCTCCTGCGCAACACACCTGTGAACACCCGGATCGTGATCGCGGCACGCGCAGATTGCCAGCTCGATCTTGATGACCTGATGGACTACGGAAAGTGCCTCGCGGTCGGTGCGGACGCCTTGCGGTTCCGCTTCGAGGAGACGCTTGAACTGGTTCGTACCCGACTTGGCACGGCAGTGTCGAGCGACACCGCAGCACGCCTGCACGAGCTGACGGAGGGTTGGCCACTCGGGTTGCAACTGGCGGTGGCTCTGGTGAGCGACGTATCCGATCCGGATGCCGAGCTAGACGCCTTGTCCAAACAGGGAGGCCGACTTCGCGAGCATCTGGTCAGCCGCCTGTTGGCCAACCTGGCGCCCGCAGACCTCGAATTCCTGACCCGGATCTCCATCCTCGATCCGTTGCATCCGCAGCTTTGCTGCGTGGTCGGCGAGGTCGATGACGCACGGGAGCGCCTGGAGCGGATGAGCGTGGACACGCCCATCCTCATCGCCGGTGAGAAACGGGAGTGGCTGCGCATGCACTCCCTGGCTCGCGATGCCTTGCAGTTGCAATTCGCGCGGCTGCCGGCAGACCAGCGCAAGGCATTGCACGAACGCGCGGCGCAATGGCTCATCGCGCACGGCCATGTCGAACCTGCAGCGTGGCATGCGCTCGAAGCAGGCCAGTACGAGCAGGCGTGCGACCTCGCCGAAACAAGCCTCTACGAATTCATCACGACGATCATGACGCGTGGCCGACTGGGGGTCGTGACGGAATGGCTGGCCATGTTGCCACCGGCCGCATTGGAATCGCGTCCACGTCTTCTCCTGGCCGCTGCCTGGGCGATGGCCTTGAGTCAACGCGACGTCGACGCCGGTCAGCTCGTGGCGCGAGTATTGGCGCGTCCGGATGTTGACGAAGCGGTTCGCTGCGAGTGTGCGCTGATCCTGAGTGGTGGCGCCCTGTTTGCCGACGACCCCGACCGGGCCGCAGGTTTGCATGCGCCATGGCCGGAAGACCCGCCGTTGCGCGATCCCTTGCTCCGCCAGATCTTTGCGAACCGCACTGCGTACTGCACGCTGCTCGAAGGAGACCCCGCGCTTGCGCGACTTCGGCAACAAAGGATGTCGCGTCAGGCAGCGGACGCCTTGCCCAGTTACCTCGAACTATGGGGAGAGTTCCACATTGCGATGACCCATGTATGGGAAATTCAGATGCAGCCGGCGGAACGCATGCTTCGCGGCATCCAACGTCGAGCAGAGTCGGAGCTTGCGCGCCGCAACCCGTTCGTGTGTCAGGTGGCGGCGCTGTTGGCAGCCGTACTGTGGGAGCGCGACGCTCCGGTGGAGGCCATCAACCTCCTCGCGAACAGGCTCGATGTCATCGAACAGACCGCATTGCCGTCGTGCCTTCTGCTGGCGTACCGGACCCTCGCAAGCATCGAGCTCGCCCGCGGAACCGAACAGCGCGCACTGGGACTGTTGGAGGCGATGGGTGCGGCAGGATCGGCCCGGGGCCTTGAGCGGATTCGAATCCTGAGCCTTTGCGATCAGGTTCGGCTGCACGCGAGGCGGTACCGAGCTCAGACCTGCGCGGACCTCTGCGTGCGTATCGACGCTGAGCTCGATGAGGCGATGCAACGCCACGGCCCGTTGTGGCACCGCATGGTCGCGCCTGCGCGCGCGCTGGCCTGGGCCTATGCAGCCGTCGCTGCGCGCGACTGGGAACGCGTGCTGGAACACCTGGAGCAAGCCGAGGGCGCCGCCCGCGCGCTGCGGATGGGCCGAGTGCATCTGGAGGTCATCGCTCTACGGTCTCTTGCACGGTACCGCAGCACCGGCACGGGCGACAACGCGATGCGGGAAGCCATCGACCTGGCCGCATCCCATGGCTTGCTGCGGATCTTCGAGGACGCTCATCCTGAACTGGGCGAGTGGGCTCGCGAGCTGTCGACTCCGTCGCCTTCCCCCGAAGACCTCCCGGGCGCGATGGGCCACGCCGCCATCGCGCTTCCCGATACGTCGTCTGTTGTCACAGGGCGACGCACCCCTGGAAGCACCGCGTTGACCCCCAAGGAACGCGAAGTTCTGGACCTGCTGGAGCGCAATCTGTCGAACAAGGAGATCGGCGTCGCGATGCAGGTGGGTGAGGAAACCATCAAATGGCACGTGAAGAACCTCTTCACCAAGCTGAATGCGAGCTCCCGCAAACATGTCGTCCTGCGCGCCCGTGTGCTCGGACTGCTGACGCCCGGTGACTGACCTGTCGACGGCGCGCCATCGCTCCACCTGACTGTCGCCCCCCTCTTCGTGGGGGGCAGACGGGGGGGAAGCGAGTTTCTATTCTTCGTTTCATCGGAATCCACTTGAGCGCTGCTCGGTTGACTGCACAACCCGATCGAAGTATCACGGAGACAAAAAAATGAAGACGGAATCGTCCACGCGGAGTGCCTCCATCGAGGTCCGTCCGCTGACTTGCACGATCGGCGCCGAACTGCGCGGCGTTGATCTGGGTACGGCGTCACGCGACCCGGCGCTGTGCCAGGAAATCCGGGAACTCCTCCTCAGACATCGCGTCCTGTTCTTTCGCGACCAGGACATCACGCGCGCTGAGCACACCGCCTTTGCGCGTCACTTCGGTGAGCTCGAGGACCATCCCGTGGCGAGCAGCGATCCTGATCACCCGGGCCTGGTCCGCATCTACAAGACACCGGAGTCACGCAAGGAGCGCTATGAAAACTCCTGGCATACCGACGCCACCTGGCGCGAAAAACCACCGTTCGGGTGCGTGCTGCGTTGCGTGGAGTGCCCACCGGTCGGTGGTGACACCATGTGGGCGAACATGGTGGAGGCCTATGCGCGCTTGCCCGAGGTCATCAAGGCGACGATCTCCGAACTGCGCGCACGTCACAGCATCGAGGCGACTTTCGGTGCGGCGATGCCGACGGTGGAACGCCTCGCGTTGAAGGCGCGCTACCCGGATGCGGAACACCCGGTTGTGCGTACCCATCCCGAGACCAACGAGAAGGTGCTGTTCGTGAATACCTTCACGACGCACTTTTCGAATTTCCATACGGCCGGCAATGTTCGTGTTGGCCAGGACTTCACTCGCGGCGGCTCCGACCTGCTGCAGTACCTGATCTCTCAAGCGGCCATCCCTGAGTACCAGGTGCGCTGGCGCTGGCGGGCCAACGACGTGGCCATGTGGGACAACCGGTCCACGCAGCACTACGCGGTCATGGACTACGCCCCCTGCCACCGAAAGATGGAACGCGCAGGAATCGTCGGCGACGCGACCTTCTGAATCACCTCCCCACACACAGTCAACAGGAGTAGACATGAACTTCATCGATGGGTCTCTGTATCCCGAGAACCAGGAAAAGCTCGTCATCACGGTCGCGCCCTATGGCCCGCAGTTCGAGGTCAGCGACTTCCCCGAAGACATCCCGGTCACCATGGAGTCGCATGTCCAGAAAGCCGTCGACTGCTACAACGCCGGCGCCACGGTGCTCCACCTGCATGTGCGCGAGCTCGACGGCAAGGGCTCGAAGCGCCTGTCGAAGTTCAACGAGCTGATCGCCGGTGTGCGCGAGGCCGTGCCCGACATGATCATTCAAGTCGGCGGTTCGATCTCCTTCGCTCCTGAAGCGGAAGGCGAGATTGCCAAATGGCTCTCCGACGACACGCGGCACATGCTGGCGGAGCTGACGCCAAAGCCGGATCAAGTCACGCTGGCCATCAACTCGAACCAGTTCAACATCATCGAAGCGATCTCGGATGCCGACGTGGCGGGCACCTCGTTCGCAGACCCGGTGAAGCGTCATGCCTACAGAGAAATGACCACGCCAGCCGGGCCGTTCTGGGTCGAGGAGCATGTCCGGCGCCTCACGAACAACGGCATCCAGATTCAATTCCAGCTGGGCAATATCAACTCACTGGAAACGGTGGAGCGAATGATGCGCCGCGGCGTCTGCAACGTGCCGCTGGTCATGACGTGGATTCCGATCGGCGGTGGTGCCGACGCGATGACGCCCTACAACATGACGAACTTCCTGAAGGCGACACCCGACGGTGCCGTGCTGACATTCGAAGCCCAGATGAACAACGTGCTGCCACTCAACATGATGGCGATTGCGCTGGGCCAGCATGTGCGTTGCGGCATCGAAGACACGATCTGGTGGCCTGATCGCTCACGCAGGATGAGCAGCGTGGAACAGGTCGAACAACTGGTACGCATCGCCAGGGAATGTGGTCGCCCAGTCGCCAATGGCAAGGAAGCGCGCCGGATCTACAAGATCGGCACCTTCTACAAGGACGCCGAAGAGACCTTGGCCAAGAACGGCTTCGCGCCCAACCGCAAGGCCGGACAAAAGGGCTTCCTGCAGCACGCCTGAGCCTGCTGCTGCCTTTCACTCACACCACCAGAGTCATTCCCATGCCCAAAGCCATCCGCCTTCACGCAATCGGCGGCCCCGAAGTCTTGCAACTCGAGAGCGCCGATGTCGGCGAGCCGCAGGCCGGTGAGGTTCGAATCCGTCACACCTTCATCGCGGTGAACTTCATCGATGTGTATCACCGGACCGGGTTTTATCCGACGAAGCTGCCCAGCGGTCTCGGCTCGGATGCTGTCGGCGTGGTCGAGGCCGTCGGACCCGATGTGACCGATGTCCGGGTCGGCCAGCGGGTCGGCTACATGATGGGCCCGCTGGGTGCATATTCCGATGTCCGGCTGGTCCCGGCCGCGGTGTTGATCCCGTTGCCCGATGAGATCTCGGAGCGCAGCGCTGCCACGCTGATGATGAAGGGACTGACTGCGCAGTACTTGTTCCGCCAGGTCTATCCGTTGAAAGGCGGCGAGACGATCCTGTACCACGCCGCGGCAGGAGGCGTGGGCCTCATCGCTTGCCAGTGGGCACGGGCCATGGGTGTCCACATGATTGGCACCGTCAGCACCGACGAGAAGGCCGAGATTGCCAAGCTCAGCGGCTGCGAGCACGTGATCGTGACCTCGCGCGAAAACATCGTCGAGCGCGTCAACGAGATCACCGACGGCAAGGGCGTGCCCGTGGTCTACGACTCCGTGGGCAAGGACACGCTCACTGCGTCGCTCGAATGCTTGCGGCCGCGCGGCATGCTCGTGAGCAACGGAACCTCTTCGGGGCCCGTGGTGATCAACACGCTGGAGCTGGCCTTGAAGGGCTCGCTCTTCGTGACACGACCGGCGATGGTGCACTACATCCATCCGCGAGCGCACATGCTCGAGATGGCCGGTGAGGTCTTCGACCTGGTCAAGGCGGGGAAGATCGTCAGCGAGCCCAGGCAGATCTATGCACTGGGCGATGCCGCCGAGGCGCATCGTGCCCTGGAGTCCCGCTCGACGACTGGTGCGACCGTCCTGGTTCCCTGACGCTCCCCAAGGGCTGCTTGCGACGAGTCGTCTGGCAGCTTCATCGATTTGCACGTACAGACATAACAACCGGAGACAGCCGTGGCATTTCAATCGTTTCGAGTTCGTGCGCTGGCAAGCCTGCTGTGCGCAACCACGTTTGCCGCAGCGCCCGGCGTGGCCAACGCATGGGGCGACAAGCCGCTGAGGATGATCGTTCCCGCGCCGGCCGGGGGCACCATGGATGTCGTGGCACGAATCCTTTCCGACGAGCTGTCGCACGAGATCGGGCAGCCTGTCATCGTCGAGAACAAGCCGGGCGCAGGTGGCGTGGTCGCGGTGCAAACCATGAGATCGGCAGCACCCGACGGCAACACAGTCATGGTCACCGCGAGCAATCTGCTGACGGAGACCCCGATCGTCATCAAGGTGAACTTCGATCCGATCAAGGACATCCGTCCTCTCGCGGTCGTGGCGCGAACGGGCCTTGTCCTGGTGGGATGGCCCGGCGTGCCGGCCAAGGACATGAAGTCGCTCGTCACCTATGTGAAGGCGAATCCCGGAACGGTTTCGTTTGCCTCGTACAGCACCGGCACGGTTTCGCATTTCGCTGGAATGATGCTCAACCGGAAAGCCGGACTGGACATGCAGCACGTGCCGTTCCCCGGTTCCCCGCCCGCGCTTGCGCAGGTCATGGGAGGCCAGATTCCGATCATGTTCGACGGCATTCCAACCTCGAAGCCACTGCTGGCGTCTGGAAAACTCAGGGCCTATGGCGTGACGTCCAAGTCGCGTTCATCGTTCCTGCCGGATGTGCCCACGCTGGCGGAACTGGGCTATCCAGAGCTGGCGTTCGACAACTGGGTCGGCGTTGTGGTGTCGGCCAGCGTTCCCGAGGACATCTCGGAAAAGATCCGCGCAGCCACGGTGAGGGCGACCGCGACGGCCAAGGTGAAGGAGCGCTTGACCACCCAAGGCTTCGAGCCGGGCGGAGATGCGACCCAAGCCCAGATGGCCCGGATGGTCAAGGACGACTACGAGCGAAACGCCGCCATCGTCAAGGACTTCGGAATCAAATTCGACTAAGGGCTCGACGTGACATCGCTGCGGCTGCCGCCGCCAAAGGTTCCGACGACAGGCCAGCGCGAGGTGCTGTTTCACGAGGGGCGCAGCTTCGTCGTCTTCAACATCGAAGGGCAACTGCATGCCATCGAGGACGAATGTCCTCATGCGGGCGCGGCACTGTGCACCGGGCGTCTCGCGGGTCACGTGATCCAGTGCCCCGCGCACGGGCTTCGCTTCGACGTGCGGGACGGCGCCATGCCGGGCAACCCGGGGCTTCGCGTCTCGGTCATTCCGGTGAGACGTGACGACGAAGGCCTCTTCCTCGAAGTTGCGGACAAGGGTCATGTCGCAGGGTCGCACTGCGCCGACGAGAAAAACCAGAAGGCAATCAGGACAATCATGAACGGACAAATGATGCAGCAGCCGCTGCTGATCTCTTCTCTGCTGATCCACGCGGAGCGCCACCACGGCGAACAAAGCGTTGTCTCACGCAGAGTCGAAGGTGACATCCATCGCTGCTCCTATGGGGAGATGGCCTCGCGTTCGCGCCGCATGGCCAAGGCCCTCGCCGCCCTGGGCGTCGGGCCCGGACAAGTCGCCAGTACGCTGGCGTGGAATGGCTATCGGCACATGGAGCTGTACTTTGCGGTCTCCGGGACCGGAGCCATCCTGCACACACTCAATCCGAGGTTGCACCCCGACCAGGTCGCGTGGATCGCTGACGATGCAGAGGGTCAGGTCCTGTTCTTCGACCTCACGTTCCTGCCGTTGGTCGAGGCAGTCGCGTCGCGACTGAAGACGGTGCGCCACTTCGTGGCGATGACGGACCGGGCACACATGCCGCAGTCTGCAGATGTCCCGGGCCTGCTTTGCTATGAGGACTTGATCGAGGCCCATGACGATCGGTACGACTGGCCGCGCCTGGACGAGGAGAGCGCTTCGTCGCTGTGCTACACGTCCGGCACGACCGGCAATCCCAAAGGCGTGCTCTACAGCCACCGGTCGACCCTGCTGCACGCGTATGCCGGTGCATTGCCGGACAGTTTGAACTGCTCGGCACGCGACGCAATTCTTCCGGTCGTTCCGATGTTTCATGTCAACGCCTGGGGCCTGCCATACATCGCAGCGATGGTCGGCGCCAAGCTGGTGTTTCCCGGCCCGAATCTCGACGGCCGGTCGCTGTACGAACTCATCGAGAGCGAGTGCGTCACGATGGCCGCCGGCGTGCCGACGGTGTGGCAGGGGTTGCTGGCACATGTGGAGTCCGTGCAGGGCAGGTTCAGCACGATGACTCGCACCGTGATCGGTGGGTCCGCATGCCCGAGCGCCATGCTGCGTACTTTCGACGAGCGATACGCCGTGCAGGTGATCCATGCGTGGGGCATGACCGAAATGAGTCCCCTCGGCACGGTTTGCACTTTGAAGTCGAGTCATCGGGATCTGGATCGGGAGGAGCGCTACGCCGTGCTCTCGACACAGGGCCGGCCACCGTTCGGCGTCGACATCAAAGTGACCGGCGATGACGGTGAGGAACTGCCGCGTGACGGCAAGGCCGCAGGGGAGCTCATGGTGCGCGGACCGTGGATCATCACGAACTATTTCAAGGGTGCGGGCGGGAGCCCCTTGGTCGACGGCTGGTTTCCCACCGGAGACGTCGCGACCATCGACGCCGAGGGCTACATGCAGATCACCGACCGCAGCAAGGACGTGATCAAGTCCGGCGGTGAGTGGATCGGCTCGATCGACCTCGAGAACATCGCGATGGCCCACCCGGGTGTGAGCATGGCTGCGTGCATCGCCGCGCGCCACCCGAAGTGGGATGAGCGGCCGCTGCTGGTGGTCGTGAAGAAGCCAGGGCAATCATTGACCCGCGAAGCGTTGCTCGGCTTCTATGAGGGAAAGATCGCCAAGTGGTGGACGCCGGATGACGTCATCTTCGTCGAGGCCATACCTTTGGGCGCTACCGGAAAAATGCAGAAAAACCTGCTGCGCGAGGCCCATCAGAACCATCTGTTGAGCCGGCCGCAGTAGCGGCGCGGCGTGCCTCGTGCGTGGCCGACGAGAGGCCCGCACCCTGCGACCTCGCGCTTGCCGCGACGCTCGCGCACCTCGGTTCGTGCCCGACTCGCATCTCGATGCTTGCGCAGATGGGCAGGAAGCACGGTGGTGGTTCCATGCCATTGCCGCGCCTCGGGGGCGGTGGACATGCAGCCGCCGCATTTCAATCGGTTGAGTGAGGAGACATAGAACATGAAGAAAATACTTCCGGTGCTGTCGGCGCTCGCGGTTGCGGGGACCGCGGCAGCGCAATCGTCTGTCACCCTTTTTGGCGTCGTCGATGCGGGGATCAGTCGCTACAGCACCAAGAGCAGCGCGTGGGGTCCTGTGCCGGCTCGCGATTCGAGCCAGAGGCAGACAGTGCTCTCGTCCTCCGGCAACAGCTCCAGCAGAATCGGATTTCGCGGGACGGAAGACCTGGGCGGAGGACTGGCCGCCGGGTTCTGGCTGGAAGCGCCTGTGGCCAACGACAGCGGTGCCAGCGGTGTCGCCGACTTCGGTCGGCGTTCCACGCTCAGCCTGTCGGGAGGCTTCGGCGAGCTTCGCTTGGGACGCGACTACACCGCTTCGTTTTGGAACGATGCGGTGTTCGACCCGTTTGGTGTCAACGGCGTGGGTACCAATCTCATCGCGGTCGTCAACAACAACCTGGCCGCTTCGAGAGCGCTTGCGACGGGCGGGTTGCTCAACGGTGCGCTTTCTGCCGGGACCGACAGCTACGTGAGGACCAGCAATGCGATCAGCTATTTCTTGCCGCCGCTGGCCAGCGGTGTCTATGGGCAGGCGCAGTACGCTTTCCCTGAAAACCTGAATCGCAGCGACACACCCGGCGGCACGCCGAGGCGAGGGCAATATGCGGGCGCTCGGGTGGGATGGGCCAGCGGTCCGGCCGACGTGGCGCTGGCCTACGGTCAGAGCACGCTCGACAGCGGCATTCATGGGGACGAAAAGATCAAGACGTTGAACGCCGGTGCGTCCTATGACTTCGGGGTGCTCAAGGCATTCGGTGACTGGTCCCGCGTGCGCGACGTGCAAGGCGGCGCTTTTCCCACCGTGCCCAGGCGCACGGACCGATACGACGGTTGGATGTTCGGGGTGAACGTGCCGGTCGGCGCTGGCACGATCCGTGGTTCCTTCGCGCGGGTCAAGTTCCAGAACGGCAATGGGCTTCCCGACAGCGGCGCCGCAGTCAACAAGCTGGCGCTGGGGTACGTCCACAACTTGTCCAAGCGCACCGCGCTGTATGCGAGCGTCACCCGCATCGGCATCCGGGACGGTCATAACAACCCCGCGGTGATGGGCGTCACTCCGCTCGTGTTGAGCATCCCGACCATCGTGCGCCAGGCCAGCTTCACCACCACTGGCGGATTGGAGCCGCGCTCGGCGGTGGGCTACGACTTCGGGATCCGGCACGCGTTCTGAGTCCGTGCGTCCCACGGCCGGTGGCTTCGCGTACCGACGCGCCGCCGGCCTGGGGAATTTCCTTTTCAATCGCAAGAGAATTTCATGATCAACAAGATTGCGCCCAAGCTGGTCGACGCGCTGGGCCATGTTTCCGACGGTTCCACAGTCCTCATCGGTGGGTTCGGGACTGCCGGTGTTCCTGACGAACTGATCCAGTGCCTGCTCGAGCAGGGCGCCAAGGACCTCACCGTCGTCAACAACAACGCGGGCAACGGCGAGACCGGCCTGGCGGCGCTGCTCAAAGCCGGCCGCGTGCGC
>NZ_FOWL01000022.1:0-112142 GCF_900115445.1 Variovorax sp. OK605 | reverse complement strand
CCCTCTACGCGCACGGCAACGAATGCCGCATCTTGCATTCGCGCGATGTCGCCCGCTGGCGCCTGGGCGCTTCGCCGCTGGTAAGCCGCGATCCACGTCCTCAGCAGGTTCGTGTTGACACCGTGCTCCATCGCCATGCGTGCCACCGACACTCCTTGCTTGAGGCAGGCAACGATCAACTCCCTCTTGGCAGATTCGTCGTAGACGCCGCGACCGTCACTCTTGCGCCCCACAACCAACCGGCCTCTCAACTCTGCGTACTGCTCTGTCATGTCTACGTGTCCATGTTGCTATACATGGGCACGTAGCCTCACAGCTCATCGCTCCCTGAACAAGGGCGTGGTTAATTGACGGCTTACGAAGCAGCTCTTGGAGCCGGCTGTTGAGCATGATCGGCAGTCGCTGCAACAAATCGCGCAGGTAAGCCCAGGGGTCCAGCCCATTCATGCGGGCCGACTGCACCAAGCTCATCACGATGGCAGCGCGCTGAACGCACCAGCCAGTCGCTGACATCGGAGTGCCAATTGCTAGAAACCTCTCCTTCGATGACAACTACCGTCCGAAAAGGAGCGAGGTGCTCAATGCTGGGCAGGGAGTGGTCAGGCGGAACGTGGACGTAGACAGGGCGTTCAGTCATGAAGTCTTTAATGCGGATCTGGATGCGTTTCAACAAAGGTGCAAAAGCCGAAAGAGCACGGCAACTGACTGGGCTACTGCTGAGCAGCGCGAAGGACTGCTCCTGGCCGATAGTACCTATTCGCGCGAGCCCTTCGAATGGCGGCAATCGCTGCGTATCGGACATGTGCCACAAGAATTAGGGTGATCGCAATAGCCGAGCGAGGAAGCATTTTGACCTCACGATACGCCCTAGTCGATTGCTCGGCGGCGTGCGTGCAAGAAGAGCAGCAGGGCGGCCTGGGCCAGCCAGCCAGCCAGCCAGCCAGCCAGCCAGTTCAGCAAAATCGCGTCTGCGTCATCTACGGGTAGTAGCGAGAGGCAAAGTGCAAAGAACAGTTGCGTTCACTCGGCAACAAGGTGCTGTAGGCGCACAGGACATCGCGCTCGAATTGCTCTGAGCTTCTCCTACGCGTCTTCGCGCACCCTGCACTGGCCCATCAGCGTCTGCCGAACAGTCGGCGGCACGGCTTCGTAGTGCGACAACGCGATGGTGTACTGGCCCTGGCCACCGGTCATCGCATTGAGCCGCGACTGGTAGTTGGCCAGCTCGGCCTCGGGCACCTGCCCGCCGATGGCCACTGTGCCGCCCCCCATGACCGATGTGCCAGTGACCAGGCCGCGCCGCGACGACAGGTCGCTCGTGACATCGCCGACAGAATGTTCAGGCACGGCGATCTCGATCTGGACGATCGGCTCGAGCACGACTGGCCGGGCCTCACGGATCGCGGCCATGAAGGCGTTGCGGCCGGCGGTCGCGAAGGCGATGTCCTTGCTGTCGACGCTGTGATGCTTGCCATCGTGCACCACGACGCGCACGTCGACCACGGGGTAGCCGGCGATCGCGCCGCACGCCAGCACCTCGCGCACGCCTTTCTCGACAGCGGGGATCAACCGGCCCGGAATCGCACCGTCCCGGAGTTCGTCCGCGAACTCGACCCCCGCGCCGCGCGCGAGCGGCTCGATGCGCAGGAAGGCTTCGGCGAACTGGCCGGCGCCGCCGGTCTGCTTCTTGTGGCGGTGGTGGCCCTCGGCGGGCGCGGTCACGGTCACGGTCTCGCGGTAGGCGATCGCGTCAGGACCTCGAAGCGGTACACCTCGCGCAGGCGCTCGAGCACGATGCGCAGGTGAAGCTCGCCGAGCCCGTAGAGCACCGTCTCGTTGGTCGCGGCCACATGCTCGATGCGAAGGCAGGGATCCTCGGCCGCGAGCTTGCCGAGGATCTCCCAGGCGCGCTGCTCGTCGCCATGGCGCTTGGGCTCCACGGCCAGGCCGTGCACCGGCACCGGGAACGCCAGCGGCGCGAGATGGACATGGCTGTCTTCGGCTGCATCGTGCAGCACGGCGTCGAAATGGATCTCCTCGACCTTGGCCACCGCCACGATGTCCCCCGGCACCGCGCGCGACACCTCGACATGGTCCTTGCCCTGGAGCATGAACAGGTGCCCCACCTTGAAGGGCTTGCGGCCGTTGCCGATGTAGAGCTGGCTGTCGCGGGTGAGCGTGCCCTGGTGCACGCGGAAGATGCCCATCTTGCCGACATAGGGGTCGATCGTGACCTTGAACACATGCGCCAGCACGTGCAGCGTCGGGTCGGGCTTGGCCTCCATGGGCTGGGCCTCTGCGCCCTCGCCAACGATGAAGTCCGGCGGGTTGGCCTCGGTCGGGTCGGGCAGGAGCTTGACGATCACGTCCAGCAGCTCGGCCACGCCGGCACCGCTGCGCGACGAGACGAAGCATACCGGGATCAGGTGACCTTCGCGCAACGCCTGCTCGAGCGGCGCGTGCAGCTCGACCGGATCCACGTCGCCCTCCTCGAGGTAACGGTCGACGAAGGCCGCGTCGACCTCGACCACCTGCTCCACCAGCGCGCGATGCGCTGCTTCGACGGGGCCGAAGTCGGACTGCCCGAAGCGGTTGAAGAAGCAGTCCACCACTCGCTTGCCGACCCGGTCGGGCAGGTTCAGCGGCAGGCATTGGCGGCCGAAGGTCGCTTGGATGTCGGCCAGCAGGCCCGCCAGCGAGACGCCCTGCGAGTCGATCTTGTTAACGATGATCATGCGGGCGAGGTGGCGCGAGGCCGCGTACGCCATCATGCGCACCGTCATCGGCTCGATGCCGGTGACGGCATTGATGACCACTGCCGCCGTATCGACCGCCTCCAGCGCCGGCAGGCTCTGACCGAGGAAGTCGGAGCCCCCGGGCGTGTCGATGAAGTGGATGCGCGTGCCGGCATGCGTGAGGTGCATCACCGATGCGTTGAGCGAGTGCTGCATGCGGCGCTCCAGCGGGTCGTGGTCGCTGACGGTGCTGCCGCGCTCGATGCTGCCGCACGCTCCGATGGCACCCGCCTTGTACAACAAGGCCTCGGCGAGGGAGCTCTTGCCGGTGGCTGCGGCGCCAACGAACGCCAGCGTTCGCACTGCTTCCATTTCGGCCGCGAGGCTGTTCGATCGGCTTGGCATGGCTGAACTCCTTTGCGCGTCCGCAAGGCCGGCCCGGCAGCCCGCAAGGGCTCGAGTGTTGCGCGCGGACGCCAAGCCAGCGTACGGGATTGACCGCGCTGATGCAAGTTGCTTGCGCCGCCGATTCCAATACCTGATCGGCATGCATGCCGCGTTGACCTCCTCCTTCTTGTCAGTCTGCAGAGGCATGGGCAGACGCCCAAGATATCCTCCCAGCAGCTTTCTGGGCCAGTCATGGCCACCGTCACCGTCACAGTCGACTTTGCCATGCCATTGCCGGCAACCGGTCATTGCACTCGACATGTGTCGAGGGCTTTCAACGATTGCAATGCGGCCGTCACCGTGAATTGACGGAGCGCGCGCCATTGGCGGCAATCGCTGCAAAGCAGCCCTGCACCAACCATTCACTCCACCCCCACCGCTCCCTGAAACAACATAAACATCTCCCGCGCCCAATCCCCCACCTCATCCACCGCCGTCTGCACCATCACCGTCTCGGTCTCAAGGTCCACCAGCACGCGCTGCCCATACACACCGCTGAACAGCGGCCGTGTGCCGTTCGCCTTCGCATGCCACATGAAGGCCTTGTAGGCCGCGCCTGCCGGCTTGCCCAGCGCCCCGTAGCGCACCTGCGCCTCGTTGGCTTCCCATCGGCTGTAGCTCTCCATCCATTCACGGCTCACGATCTGCCGGCCGTTGGCATACCCGCGCTGCGCCACCAGGCGGCCCAGCCGGCTCCAGTCGCGCAGGCGCGCTGCAAAGCCGATGCAGTTGAACTCGTTGTGATGAGCGTCCGTGAGCCACGTGGCGTTGGCTTCGGCGCCCAGCGGCTTCCACAAGGCCTGCTCGGCAAACTCCGACATGCTCATGCCGTTCACCGCGCGCAGCACCATGCCAATGGTGAGCGGGCACAGCTCGTTGTAGTTGAAGCGCGTGCCCGCGGGTTCGCGCCGCGTGTTCCAGTTGTGCACGGTCTGCTCGATGTTTGCGCGCGGGCCGGTCAGTGCCGCGGGGTAGAGGGTGTTGTTGCCTTGCTCGTGAACGATGTCGGCGCCGCTCGACATGTTCATGAGGTTGCGCAGGCTGGTTTCGCCGTGCAGGGTGCCGGCCAGCGACGGCACGTACTTGGCGGCCGTGTCCTCGAGCGAGGTGATCTTGCCGCGGTCGACCGTGATGCCCAGCAACAGCGACGTCACGCTCTTGGACATCGACCAGCCCGTCATGCGCATGTCGGCGCTGCGGCCGAACTGGTACTTCTCGAACCACACCTCGCCGCGCCGCGCGATGAGCAGGCCGGTCACGGGCCAGGCGGCCATGTAGTCGTCCGGGCTCCTGGCAACGCCGTTCAGGCGGTAGCGCAGGTCGGTGCGGGGCTTGTCGCGCACGGGGTCTTCGGCACCGCACTGGATGGTGTTGTTCGGCAGCATCGACTCGAAGCCACCCGAGAAGTTGCCCACGTACAAACGCTTCTCGCGCGACAGCCCTCGCGGCGTGCCCCAGCCCGTCGGGTAGCCGGCCTCGGCGCCCCAGGGGTCGTCTTGCGCCACGGCCAGCAACGGATGCAAGGCGGGGGTTGCGCCCATGGCGGCCACGAAGGTTCGACGTTGCATCTGAGGTCTCGGGCCTGACGACCGGGAGTTGAAGGCAAGCCGGAGTTTGCGGGCTGAACGGCCGTGTGCCCTTGCTCCTTTTCTCTATTGACGCGCTTGCGCCGAGATGGTTTTCAGTGCGAAGCCCCCGCAAACTTCAACACCGCCTGAACAACCGGCTGGCTGTCCCCGCTCCACCAGAAGTGATCCGTGCCTTCCAGCGGTTGCCACACCGCACCGGGAATGCTCCGCGCCAGATGCTCGCCCGCTTCGAACCGCACGGCGCGGTCGCCGCGCCGGTGCATCACGAGGGTCGGCACGCCGATGCGCGCCAGCTCGGCCCGCATGTCGGCATCGCGCAGGCCGGCCAGAATGGCCTCCAGCCCGCCGGGCGACGCGGCGTGGCGCACCAGGCGCGCCCACCACGCGCGCAGCGCGGGGTCGCCCTGCTCGCTGGGCGCGAAGGTCTCGATGCCCACGGGCCCGCCCCAACCGGCAACGAGCCGCTTCAGCCAGACGTCGTATGCGGCCGCGGGCAAGGCCCACGGATAGTCGGGCGCGGCGCAGCCCCGCGCCAGTGCACCGAAAAGGCACAGCCCGCTCACGCGCTCCGGGCGGTCCACGGCCAGGCGCATCGCGCCCAGGCCGCCCTCGGACGACCCGAAGAGCCAGGCGCGCGGCACGCCCGCGTCGTCGAGGATGGCCGCAATGTCGTGCGCCAGCGCGTCAGGCGTGCTCGCGGCGCGCAGGCGCTCCGACAGGCCGATGCCGCGCCGGTCGAACAAGACGACGCGAAAGCGCTCGGCCAGTGCCTGCACGCAGGCGCGCAGCGGCGGGTGCTCCATGGCCAGTTCGATGTGGCACACGAACCCGGGGCAGATGACCATGGTCTGCTCGCCTGCGCCGAGCACCGTGTAGGCAATGGCCCCGGCCGCGCTTTCGGCGAAGCGCACGGCCGGCCGCTCGACACGGTGGGACAGCAGCCGCTGCAGGTCTTCGGTCATGCGCAGGTACGCCGCCTCGGTCTGCGGACCGGGCCTGATGCCGAACTCCGCGCGCAGCACCTGCGCGCAGCGCGTGTACGCGGCCTCGACACCGGCGCTGTGGCCCTGCTGCGCATGCAGCTGCATCAGCAGAACGTAGCTGGGTTCGCGGTAGGCATCCAGCGCCAGGAGAGCCTCGACCAGCTCGAGCGCCGATGCGAACTCGCCGCGCCGCGCCAGCGCATCGACGACCCGCTCGAGCAGGCGCGCCAGAAGGTGCTCGTGCTCGATGGCAAGCGCCTTCAGCCAGTCGTCGAAAGACTCGGACCCGAAGGCGATGCCCTCCAGCAGCGTGCGGCGTGCACTGGCAATCCATTGGCGCGCCTCGGCCAGCGCGGCGTCGTCCAGCGCCTGCGCGGTAACGGCGCGGCGCGCGAACTGTGCGAAGCGCAGGGCATCGGTCTCGACCATGCCAGGCACGAGTGCGAGGCAGTCGTTTTCAGTCGAGAGCACCTTGCAGGCGACCGCGGCCTCCAGCGTGTAGACCAGCCGGCGCAGGCGCGTGCGGCCCGTCGCTTCGCTGGCGTCCGGCCAAAGCAGCGGGGCCAGGTGCGCCCGGGGTACCGGCCCCGAGTGGTACGCGAGGTAGGCCAGCAGCGCGAAGGCGCGCTTGAGCGACAGCGCGGTTGCATGCCCCTGCGCCACGACCGTGGGCACGCCGAATAGCTGTAGTTCCAGGCGAGGCCGCTCACTGGGGGCTGATCTGGAGGAGCGAGGCATTGCGCGTTTTATAACCGCGCGGGGTGGTGTTGCCTAGGGACTTTCAAGGGATTGCGGAAGGGAAGCGGAGGGACGCGGAGCGACGCAGAGGGATGCGAAGGGACGCCGAGGGACGATGAAGGGACGCCCCGCTCCTATCTTTGCGCTTTCAGCTGCACAAGGAGATCACCGTGCGCGCACTGCTCTCGTTTCTCTACGCCCTGGCCGCCTACGTGGCGTGCATGGCCACCTTGACCTATTTCATCGGCTTCAGCGGCAACCTGTACGTGCCCAAGTCGGTCGACGTGGGCGCCACCACCGGGTGGATCGAAGCCGTCGGCACCGACGTGCTGCTGCTGGTTCTGTTCGGCGTGCAGCACAGCGTGATGGCCCGCCGCGGCTTCAAGCGCTGGTGGACGCGGGTTGTTCCCGAGGTGGTCGAGCGCAGCACCTTCGTGGTGGCCACCTGCGTCGTGCTGGCGCTGATGTTCTGGCTGTGGGTGCCGATTACGGCGCCGGTCGTGTGGCGGGTCGAGAACAAGGCGGCCGTGGCGCTGCTGTGGGGCCTGTTCGGGCTCGGTTGCGTGATCGTCGTGGTGAGCACGTACCTGATCAACCATTTCGAGCTGTTCGGGCTCCAGCAGGCCTTTGCCGCGTTGACCAGACGCAGCGCGCCGCAGAGCGACTTCAAGACGCCGCTGTTCTACCGCTACGTGCGGCACCCGCTCTACGTGGGCCTGCTGCTGGGCTTCTGGTGCGTGCCGGTCATGACGGCCGGGCGACTGCTGTTCGCGCTCGGGCTGAGTGCGTACACCCTCATCGGCATTGCGTTCGAGGAGCGCGACCTGCTGCTGCAGTTCGGCGAGCGGTACCGCGCCTATCGCAGAGAGGTCGGCATGCTGGTTCCGCGCGCCAGGGCGTTCAAGCAGGCGGCCGGCAGTGATGCGCCCGCGGCAAGGGCGCGCGCCGATCGGGGCGAGGTGTGAGCCGGGCACCAACGCCATGCAGGTCGCGCGGCGCTCGGAGCTGCTCGCCGTCGTTCCGCACTCCTGCCTGGGCAACCCGTTGGCGCCGGACCTGATTTCCGCGCACGCCGTGCACGGCGTGCACGGCGTGCAGTCCGTGCCCGGCCTGCAGCACTTCGATTTGCCCGTACGCACGACACCCTTCAACGTGGCGGCCATCTGGCATCCGCGCCTGGACCAGGACCCGGCCCACCGCTGGTTGCGCAACGAGGTGCTCGAGGTGTGCCGCTCGGCCTGCCCTTGAACCCGCCGGCCGTCAGACCATCGGGCCGTCAGGCCGCCTTGATGCCGAAGCGCTTGATGATGTCGCCGTAGAGCTTGGTCTCGTTGCGCATGCGCTGCGCAAACTGGTCGCCCGGCATCGCCGCAAGGTCGGTGCCCAGCGCCGCGAACTTGGCCCTGGTGTCGGGCCGCTTGAGCACGGCAAAGGCGGCCTTCTCGAGTTGCTTCACCACCTCGGGCGGCGTGCGCGAGGGCACCAGCACGCCGTACCACGCCACAAAGTCGTCGTCGCGCATCAGGCCGATGGCTTCGCCCACGGTGGGCACCTCGGGCAGCAGCGGCGAGCGCTTGGGTTGGGTCACGGCCAGCGGCACCAGCTTGCCGGAGGCCAGGTGCGGCAACAGCGGCGGCGCACCCACCAGCGCAAACGACACCTCGCCGCCCAGCGCCGCCACGGTGGCCGGGCTCGCGCCCTTGTACGGCACGTGCACGATGTCCATGCCGGTCTGCTGCTTGAGCAGTTCCACCGCGATGTGCTGCGGCGTGCCGTTGCCCGGCGTGCCGATGGTGATGCCGCCGGGCGCCTTGCGCGCGGCGTCGAGCGCGGCGCGCAATGTCTTGGCCGACAGCGACGCGTTGGCCACCAGCACGTTCGGCGATTGCGACACGAGCACCACGGGCGTGAAGTCGGTGAGCGGCGCATAGGGCAGCTTGGGGTGCAGCCACGGCACGATGGTGAGCTCGGGGTTGCCTCCGAAGAGCACGGTGTAGCCGTCGGGCGCGGCCTTGGCCGTGGCCTCGGCACCGACCATGCCGCCGGCGCCCGCGCGGTTGTCGACGATCACGCCCTGCTTCAGCTCTTCGCCCATGCCGAGCGCCAGCAGCCGTGCCACGGCGTCGGCGCCGCCGCCCGCCGAGTACGGCACGATGAGCTTGATGGGCGCGCTGGGAAAGCCCTGCGCCCATGCGGGCGCCATCGCGCCGAGCATGGACGCGCCTAGTGCGGTGAGTGCGGTTCTGCGTTGCATCGTGTGTCTCCGTTTTTATCGTCGTCGAATATCCGGCCCGGGTTCAGCAGGTGCGCCGGGTCCATGGCCTGCTTCAGGCGGCGCATGAGGCCGATCTCGCCGGGCGAGCGGGTCATGTGCAGGTAAGGCTTCTTCAGCCGGCCCACGCCGTGCTCGGCGCTGATGGTGCCGTGGCGGCCCTGCAGGGCGCGGTAGGCGATGTCGTCCACCTCATGCAGGCCCTGCGCGTCGACCGGGCCGCTGATGAGGTGCACGTTGTTGTCGCCCAGGTGGCCCAGGAACAGGTGCTGCGCATCGGGGCGCGCCTGCTTCAGCGCGGCCTCCACTTCCTGCATGTAGCCGGCGGTCTGCGACCACGGCATGCCGATGTCGAGCGCCGCGGCCGGCTTCAGGTGCGTGAGCACCTCGGGAATCGACTCGCGCAGGCGCCAGAACGCGTGGCGGTGCGCAATGCTGGAAGCCAGCGCGCAGTCGTCGATGACGCCGGCGTCCAGCGCGTCGGCCAGCGCGGCCTGCAGTGCGTCTTCAGCCGATGCACCCGACTCGGCCGATGCACCCGATGCACCCGCCGCCTCGATGAGCACATGCCAGTCGGCCGATGCATTCAGCGGCGCCTCCTGGTCGCAAAGCCTGGAGGCCAGCCGCACGAACGCACCCGACATGAACTCGAAGGCGCACAGCGACGCGCCGAGCCGCGCCTTGAGCGTGCGCAGCAGTTCGGGCAGCGCCTCGAAGCGCGAGGCCGAGACCCACGCCGCCGACAGCTCGCCCATTGGCGGATGCAGGCGCAGCGTGAGCCGCGTGATGATGCCCAGCGTGCCCTCGGTGCCGATGAACAGAAAGCGCGGATCGAAGCCCGTGCTGTTCTTCACCAGCCGCGACAGCGACGACACCACGGTGCCGTCGGCCAGCACGGCCTCCACGCCCAGCACCGCGTCGCGCATGGTGCCGTAGCGGATCACGCGGATGCCGCCCGCATTGGTCGCCGCGTTGCCGCCCACCTGGCAACTGCCGCGCGCGCCAAGGTCGAGCGCGAACATCCAGCCGCGCTGCGCAGCAGCTTCCTGCACCTGTTGCAGCGTGGCGCCGGCCTCCACCAGCATCACGCCTTCGAGTTCGTCGATGTCCTCGATGCGGTTCATGCGCTCGAGGTTGATCACCACGTCGCCGTCGCCGGGCACCGCGCCGCCTGCAAGACCGGTCATGCCGCCCTGCACGGTGATGCGTTGGTTCTGCGACTGGCAGCGGCGCACGATGGTGGCCACCTCTTCGGTGCTCGCCGGGCGATGGACTTCGCTCGGCGTGCCGCCGGCAACGCCGCTCCAGTCGTTGAGAAATCGCGGGTCCATGGGCTCAGGCCGCGGCCGGCAGCTTGACGGGCGTCGAGGTGGACGAGCCCAGCTTGTGCGCCGCCTCGAGGCCGCCGTAGTGCTCGATGAGCGCGGCCTGGTCGGCCTGCGCCTGGGCGTCGACGGCAACAGGGTCGCAGATGGCGAGCAGGGCCGCGTGCATGTTCGCGAGCACCTCCGCATGCGCGGGGCTGGCGGCCAGGTCGTGCAGTTCCTCGGGGTCGTCGTGCAGGTCGAACAGCTCGGGCGCGAAGCCCACGTAGAAGTGGTACTTCCAGCGGCCCTTGCGCAGCATGAAGCCGCCGGAGTTGCTGCCCGCCGCGTGGTATTCGCTGAGGATGGGGCGCTCCAGGTCGGGCGCCGAGGTGGCCAGGTCGGTGAGCGCGCGGCCGGGCCGGTCGCCCATTTCGGGCGCGGGGTCGATGCCCGCGCCTTGCAGGATGGTCGGGAACAGGTCGAGCAGGTCGACCGGCGTCTCGCACACTGCTGGCGCAATGCCGGGGCCTGCAATGAGCATCGGCACCTTCGCGCTCTCTTCGTACAGCGTGGACTTGCCCCACACGCCGCGCGCGCCCAGGTTGTCGCCGTGGTCGGAGGTGTAGACGACCTGCGTGCTGTCTTCGAGCCCCGCGGCGCGCAGCGCACCGAGGATCTGCCCCACGTTGTGGTCGAGCCAGGTGCACAGGCCGTAGTAGGCCGAGAAGGCGCGCAGGCGCTCGGCCTCGTCGACGAACTCTTCGTCGGAGCCCATGAAGTCGCAGTACTCCTGCACCCACGGGTGGCGCTGGTAGCCGCTGGCCGCCGTGAGCTTGGGCTCGGGCATCTGGCCGGGCGGGTAGAGCTTGTAGAACTCCTCGGGCACGACGAGCGGAAAGTGCGGCGCGACGAGGCCGACGTAGAGCACGAAGCCTGCACCATCGCCCTCGCCCTCGCCCTCGCCTTCGCCTTCGCTTTTTCGCGTGCCGGCATCCTGCAGCCACTCGACCGCGCGCTGCGTCACGGCCCGGTCGTACTGCGTGTACGACGATTCGCCGGGGCCGATGCGCTCGCCCAGCATGCGCGGGCCGTCGGCGCGCGGCCAGTAGGGGTTGCGAATGGAGGCCCACACCATGCCGTGGCCGCCCACCACGTGCATGGGCAGGTGCTCGGCGTCGAAGCCGGCCGGGTCTTCCTCGTTGCGGTAGTGCAGCTTGCCGATGCTTTCCACGCGCACGCCGTGCTGCTGCAGCACGTGGCCCCAGCCGCGCTGCTCGCCGGTGTAGGGCATGGCGTTGTCCCACAGGCGCAACGTGTGCACGCGCTGGCCCGTGGCGAAGGCGGCGCGGGCCGGTACGCAGATGGGGCTGGGGGTGTAGGCGCTGGTGAAGCGCACGCCGCGCGCGGCGAGCGCATCGAGGTTCGGCGTCTGGACAAAGGGATGTCCGGAGCAGCCCATCATTCGTGGATCGTGTTCATCGGACATGATGACCACGACGTTTTTTTGTGCCATGTGTTTGTCTCCTGCAAGGGCGTGTGCTTGCGCCCTTTCGAAGAGACTGTGATCGCGCGGGCCGGACAAATCCAATACTGTCTCGGCATGGCGCGGGATCATTTTTTCTTATGGCTCGCGCCGATCAACCGCCCTTCGAGGCGGCCGTCGCGCACCATCTCGCGGATCAGCTTCACCAGCATGTCGCGCACCGCCGCTGCCGCCGTGCTCAGCGGGCGGTCGCGCGGCCACACCACGGCCTGCACGCGCGAGAGCTCGGGCCCCACCACGGGCCGGCCCGCAATGGCCTTGGCCGTCACGGCCTCGTGGCAGGGGCTGGGCGGCATGATCGAAAAGGCCAGGCCCTCCTTCACCACGCCCACGAGCATGGCCGGGCTGTTGAGTTCGTAGCGCACGTCGAGGCGGCGGTCGATGGCGTTGGCCGCGCGCTCGATGATCTTGCGCAGGTCGTGCGCGCGGTCGGGCTGCGCCAGCGGCAGGCCGCAGACATCGGAAAAAGCGATCTCTCGCGGCTTGCGGCGCATGGCCGCGTACGCGCCGAAGAGCATGAAGCGTTCTTCGAAGATGGGCAGCGACTCCATGCCCAGCAGCTCTGAGGGGCTGGGCATCACGGCCAGGTGCGCCTGCCCCGACTCGACCAGCGCGGACGCCTCGAACGACAGCCCCTCGCGCACCGTGAGCTCCACGCCCGGGCACTGCGCGGCCACCGCCTTGAACAGCGGCGCCACCAGCGTGCCCGCCAGCGAGCCGGCCACCCACAGCCGCACCGCGCCGGTGGGCCGGGCCTCGCCGCCGTCGACGATGTCTTCCTTGAGTGCGTCGGCGCGCGCAAGCAGCTCGGTGGCACTGGCCAGCAGGCGATGGCCGGCGGCCGTGAGCTCGACGCCGCGCGGGCGGCGCTCGAAAAGAGGGCTGCCCAGGTCTTGCTCGAGCGAAGAAATGTTCTGGCTCAGCGCGGGTTGCGCGATGTTCAGGTGCTCCGAGGCGCGCGAAAAGCTGCGGCTGCGCGCAATCTCGACGAAGTACCTGAGCTGGCGAAGGGTGACGTTCATGCGGGGTGCTCCTGCGTGCATCCTAAGCACCCGGCGTGCGCTCGCCAGTGGGGTCGGTGCCGAGCCCGCGCAGGAGGCCGCAGACAGGCACGCGTTTGCAGACGGCCTCCAATGCGTGCAACGTGTGCAAAGGGCTGTGGGCTTCGGCAGAGGCATTGCCAAGGTGCCTTCGCCCCGCGCCTAATTCACCAACCCCACGAGACGCAGGCCCGGCGACTGACGATCTGGATTTGCCTGATGCCCTCACACAGCACTCTTCGAAAAAAGCACCCACGATGACCGTCACCATCACCGCTTTCGAACGCTCGCCCGACGGCGGCAAGGGTCTGGCGCGCGACACGCGCGTGCGCTGGGCGCTGGAGGAAGCCGGCCTGCCCTACGAGGTGCGCCTGGTGTCCTTCCGCGCGATGAAGGAGGCCGCGCACCTGGCGCTGCATCCCTTCGGCCAGATCCCCACTTACGAGGAAGGCGAGCTCGCGTTGTTCGAGACGGGCGCCATCGTGCTGCACATCGCCGAGCGCCACCCGGGCCTGTTCCCCGCCGATGCCAACGCAAGGGCACGCGCCGTCATGTGGATGTTCGCGGCGCTCAACACGGTTGAGCCGCCCATCCTCGAAATAGTCACCGTCAAGTTCGTGGAAGGCGACAAGCCCTGGAAGGCCGAGCGCCTGTCGCTCGTCGAGGACCGGGTGCGCGCCAGGCTGACCTCATTGGCCGCCCGCCTGGGCGACGCCGACTGGCTGGACGGCGGCTTCAGCGCAGGCGACCTGCTGATGGTGTCGGTGCTGCTGCGGTTGAGGCCGTCAGGCCTGCTGGACGAGTTTCCCAGCCTGGCTGCCTATGTCGCTCGCGGCGAAGCGCGGCCGGCCTACCAGCGGGCGTTTGCCGCGCAACTGGCGATCAACGCGGCCCCCGCGGCCCCCGCGCCCCCCCTTTCCGCAGGCTGACGGGGCGCACTTCATGGCCATGTGCGAACGGGGCAACGATGCCCAGGCCGAAGCCCGCCCTTCTGCCCAGGTCAGTTCACCGCGAAGCAGTACATCAGGCCCGCGCTGCCGCTCATCTTGAGCTGGTCGACGCTGCAGCCGCGCGTGCCGTGCGAGGAGTTCCACGACGCGTTGGCCACCGGGTCGGGGTTGGTGCCCTTGTGGTCGTGGTGACCCACGATGGCGGAGCCGCCGTCACTCCTGGTCCAGTTGCCGCAGGTGGTGTCCTTGCCGGGATCGGGCACGGCCACGGTGCCGTCGGGGCGCGAGCCGGTGAGGATGTCGTGGCGGTTGACCGCATCGCCGAAGCCGGAGACAACCTCGCCCTTCTCGTTCAGCGAGGTGTCCTTGCCGACCTTGGCGTTGGCGCTGTGCAGGTCGGCCACGCTGGTCGCGACGACGACGCCCTTGGCGTTGGTCCACGGCCCGGTGCCGATGCGGTCGCGCGCGTTGGCGGCCGGCTGCCCGTTCATGGCAGCGGTGCTCAAGTAGGCGTGCCAGGTCTTGTTTCCCGCCCCGGCGCTGGTCGCCAGCGACTGGCAGAAGCGGTCGGCGCCAGCCACGCCACCAAGGTCACCGCCCTTGCCGGGGTTGGCACTGGTGATGAAGAAGCTCATGGGGTTGCCGCCCGACGAGCCCATGGCACCGCAACCGACGATCAGGGCGGCAGCTGCGACGGCGGCGCCGGTGTAGAGAACGAAGCGACGGGTCATCGGAAGACTCCTGTGGACTGTTGGAGCCGGGAGGCTACCGCACCGTCTTGTCAGCGGCAACCCGAGCCGGCCCTCATGCGACGACCGTCACTCGGCGACACGCGCCACGGCCTATCGCCCTTCTTCTTTCCAAAGCGTTGCCTCGGGCAGCACTGCCGCGTTCGCATCGAGCGAGAACTTGTCGTGAAGCAAACGCCAGCAACCGAACGGCAGCTTGGCACGCATGTAGTAACTGCCGAAGCCGCTGCCGCTCAATTGCGGCGGCGCCCCCGTGTGTTCCTCCAGGACGATGGCTCGCCAGCGGCTCACGTCCAGCAGCTCGCCCGTCTTGGCGTTCCAGCCCAAGTCGACGGGTGCCGTCAGCACTTCGGGGCTGGCCGCCTGGCAGCGAGCGAGCGTTGCGACGTGCAGCTCCGGGTCCTTGAATGCCGGGATGCGCGCGATGGCCAGCAGCTCGAAGCCCATCCCGATGAACACCGGCGCAACGTCGGCAACGCCCATGCCGAGCAGGGCTGCAAGCGCCCAGTAGTCCGCATCGCCCTTGTCGAGGCGCGTCGCGCAGGCGGCGGCAAAAGTTGGTGCGTCGGCGCGCCAGACCTTGGCGAACGGGGCCAGGCTGTTTTTCAGCAGCCCGGCTTCGTGCATGGCGCCGAGCACGTTGATGTGGTCGTCGACCGTGTCGCTGACCGAAGCGCGTGTGGCCGCGGCGGCCAGGGCCCAACGGCCCTTGTCGGCGGATTCTTCCGCGAGTTTGATGAGTTTCTTTTGCATGCCTGGGGCTGCGCGGGTGGGCCGCGCGCGGTGAATGACGGTTCGTGCGGGAAAACTGTAGCTGCCCGCGACTTTCAATCGATGAAGGACGCCAGCTCATCGGGCGATCCGATGGGAAATGCCTCTTTCAGGAAGTCCAGGAACGCTGAAACGCGGCTGCTCAGCAACCTGCGAGACGGATACAGCGCCCAGAGCGCGATCTCGGGCCCTTCGACATCGCCCCAGTGCGCGAGTCTCCCCGCACGCAGGTCCTGCGTGACCAGCGACAAGGGCAGGCGCGCGGCCCCGACGCCCGCCCTGACCGCGTCACGCACCATGAACAAGGAGGACAGGCGCAGCACAGGCTTCACGGCGATGCGCTTCGTGCCGGACGGACCGGTCATCTCCCATGTCGAATTCGGGTCCGCTGCGCCGCTTTCACGCACCACGGCAGGCGCAGGCGCGGTGCCTGCCGGCAGCGCGAGCGTCGGGCTCGCGACCACGACGAGCCGATCCCTCAGGAAGATCCGCCCCACCAGCCGCGCATCAGGGTCCGGGTTCACGCGGATCACCAGGTCATAGCCCTCTTCCACCATGTCGACTGCGCGGTCCTCCGTGGTGACCTCGAGCCGGACGTCTGGGTACTTCAGAGCGAACCGAGCGGCCAGCTTGCCCATGGCGGCTTGCGAGAAGAGCAGCGGTGCACTCACCTTCAACCTGCCGCGCGGCGCCTCAGCGCCGGACGCGATGGCGGCCGCGGTCTCGTCGAGTTCCGTCAGCAGCCCCGAGGTTCTCTCATAGAGCGCGCGGCCTTCCTCGGTGAGCTTCAGGGTGCGTGCGCCCCGCTCGAACAGGCGCAGGTTGAGCCCGCTTTCCAGGTCGGCGACCCGGCGCGACAGGGTCGCCTTGGGCCGCCCGGACTCGCGGGCAGCGCGCCCGAAGCCGCCGTGACGCGCCACGAGGTTGAAGTCGGTGAGGGCAAGGAGGTCCATACGTTCCCTCGGTGAGACGAGGTGTCCAAATATAAGGGATATCGGTCCGTCGGTGGAACTTTGAAGATCGAGGCTCCTTCAACGAACCGGAGCAATTCCATGACCATCCTCATCACCGGCGCCAGCGGCAACGTGGGCCGCCAGGTCGTCCAGCAACTCGTCGACCGCGGTGCCGCAGTGCGCGCACTCGTGCGCGATCCGTCCAAAGCCACCTTCCCTGATGGCGTCGAAGTCGTGCAGGGCGACCTGCTGGACGTGGCGGCGCTGCGCCGCGCCTTGGCGGGGGTTTCCACGCTGTTCCTGCTCAACGGGGTCGTCCCGGACGAGTTCACCCAGGCCCTTGTCACGCTCAACCTGGCGCGCGATGCGGGGATTGGGCGCGTCGTCTACCTGTCGGTGATTCACAGCGACAAGTACCTGAACGTTCCCCACTTCGCGGGCAAGTTCGGGGTGGAGCGGATGCTCGAGCAGATGGGCTTCGGGGCCACCATCCTGCGGCCGGCCTACTTCATGCAGAACGACCTCACGATCAAGGATGTGGTGCTCGGGCATGGCGTCTACCCGATGCCGATCGGCAGCAAGGGGCTCGCCATGATCGACACGCGCGACATCGCGGAGATCGCCGCCATCGAACTGCTGGACCGCGACGCGTCCGGGCCGCTCCCGCTCAAGCGCATCAACCTGGTCGGTCCCGACACGCTGACGGGCACCGGCATGGCCGAGACCTGGTCGGCCGTGCTGGGCCGCCCCGTCGTCTACAGCGGCGACGACACCGCGGGCTTCGAGAAGAACCTGCTGAACTTCATGCCGAGCTGGATGGCCTACGACATGCGCCTCATGACCGAACGCTTCCTGTCGGACGGAATGACGCCGGAGGCCGGTGACGTGGAGCGCCTGACGAAGCTGCTGGGGCGCCCGCTGCGCTCGTACCGCGACTTCGCTTTCGAGCTTTCCGCCTCGGCGTGAGCGGCCGGTCCGATCAACACAACCAAGAGGATTTCACCATGATCCATTCAACCGCCACCGTTGCCGTGAACCCGGACGGAGAGACCCCGATGACCCGCGAACAGGCCTGGAAGGGCCTCGAGTCGAAGGCGCGCGATGCGCGGCTTTTCCTGCCGCCCGGCCTGTGCACGCGCTGCGACGTCGTGGAGGAAAGCGCCACCCACTTCGTGCGCGAAGCCACGATCGCCGGCGCCGAGCTGCGCGAGATCATCACGCTCGAGCCTCAGCGCAAGGTCACCTTCTTCCAGGCGACCGGTCCGCGCGAAGGCGCGATCGTCAACGAGCTGTTCGAGGATGCGGCCGGCGAGCTGCAGCTTCGGTTCTATTGCTACATCGGCCTGCGCGGCAAGGAACCTGGCGGCCCCGAGGAACAGGCCGAGCAGGCGCAGTTCGACAGTGCGGACAAGGGCTACAAAAGCGCCCTGCTGTCGACGCTGAAGCGCACGCGTGAGCTGCTCGCCCAGGGCAAGCTGTGAGCGCCGGGCCATGAGCATGCAACGCGATGCGAGTGGCCTTGCTGAACCTCGCTGAACCTTGCTGAGCCCGCCGGGGCCAGGCAGCATCGGCCTCAGACGCGCTTGTCGACCAGATGCTGGAGTGCGGCTTCGAGCAACGCCCAGTTCGCAAAGAAGTACACCTTGTCCGTGCGGTCCCAGCGAGCGCCGAACTCGCGCAAGGTCATGGCGACGCTGGAAAGACTCCCGAGAAGCGCGGGCTTGGGGGCGCCATACGGCTCGGCGAAGTCCCCGACAGCGCAGCCGACCTGGCTTGCAAGTCGCTGGACTCGATCTGTCACATGGGGCGAAGGAACAAACATCGCCCTGATTCTGATCGAAGCGCGCGCGCCGTTGGACGCCGCCGGCTCCCATGAATGATGGATTGCGGAACGCGCGCCAGTGCTGCCTTCGTTCTCGCCGGCACGACGCGCTCCATGGTGAATACGAAGCGCGGCGGCGCCGGGCTATGCTCGCCGGCACATGCCGCCACGCCACGCTTTTTCCTCTTCTTCACGCTGCACGGGCACTGTGCTCGCGGCCCTTTGGCTCGCGGGCGCCCCCGCGCTGGCCGTCGCCGCGCCGGGCTGCCTGGACACCGCCATGCAATCCCCCGCCCCGTCACGCGCGCTCGCCATGGCCACCTTCGCCGTGCAGGAGCACGAAGCCTTCGGCGGCCAGGCGATGGACGCCGAAGGCCGCATGACCCAGGCCGGCGACTCCGAGGCCGAGGACACGCGCCACACGGTGCCCAGCCTCGCGCCCTGGCAGCGGGTGCTGGGCTACTGGCAGGCGGTCGACCCGCGGCTGCCCACGCAGGTGCGCTACGGCGCGCTGCGCCCGGCCAACCGGCACCTGCTGATGCAGGCACTGAACGAGGCAACGGCCGGGCGGCTGCAAGGCCTGGGGGTCGGGCCCGACGAGGGGCTGGAGTCGAACGAGCTGCGCGCGGTGCAGGTGGCGCTGGCGCGGGCCTCGGTGATCGACACGCCGTGGTCGGCCGCCTTCGTCAGCTGGCTGGCGCGGCAGGCGGGGCTGGCGGAAGACGAGTTCGTGTTCTCGGAGGCGCACGTCGACTACGCGGGCGCCGCCTGGCAGGCCGGCGCCGAGGAATCGGCGGGCCGCCCCACGCGCTATGCGATGCGCGCCTGCGACCTGACACGCACGCCGCCACGCGTGGGCGACCTGGTGTGCCAGGCGCGCGGCGCGGGCGCCGAGCTGGACACCTTCGACAAGATCGGCGAGGTGCTGGCCACGCGCGACACCGGCGGCGAAGCGCTGCCGATGCATTGCGACGTGGTGGTGGCCGTGGACGCGACGGGGTTCGAAGCGGTGGGAGGCAATGTGCTGCAGTCGGTCACGCGGCGGCGGCTCGACTTTGCGCCGGGCACGCGCTGGCTGGACCGGAGCTACCTGCCCGAGGGATGCACGCCGGGCGTTGCCGGGTGCATCGACCGCCACATGAGCCGCCAGCCCTGGTCGCTGCTGCTGCAGTGGCGGTGACGGCGGCTGTGACGGGCGCGTCGGCTTACTTGTAGTAAGCCTCGACGGTGCCCTTGAGCTTGATCAGCAGCGGCTTGCCCTTGCGGTCGAGGGTCTTGCCGGCGGGCACCTTGACCCAGCCTTCGCTGATGCAGTATTCCTCGACGTCGAGGCGGTCCTTGCCGTTGAAACGGATGCCGATGTCGTGCTCGAAGACGGCGGCCACGTGGTGCGGGCTGCGCGCGTCGATGGAGAGGTGGTCGGGAAGGGGTGGGCGGGGAGTAGCTTCTGTCATGGCGCGTGATGATAGGGGTTCCCGCACCTGTTGCCGCGCCGGGGCCTATCGGCGCTTCTTTCCGGGACGGGCCGGCGGTTTGGGCGCAAAGCCCAGTGCGGCGCGGGCCAGCGCGTCGGCCTCGCCGTTGCGGTGGCGCGGAATCCACCGCACCTGCGCGTGCTCGAAGCTGCCGAGCAAGGCGCGGGCATCGTCGAAGAGCTCGGCCATGCGCGCGATCGGCTTGGTTTCGGCCGCGCCGAGCTGTTCCACCAGGATGCTGTTGTCGCTGTAGGCCCGCACGGCGGTGACACCGCGTGCGCGCAGGTCCTGCAGCGCGAGCGTGAGCGCGCGCAACTCGGCCTCGTTGTTGCAGCCGATGGCGTGCGTGGCCTGTGAGAGCGTGTGGCGCGTGCCGTCCGGCGCGGTGATGACGGCGCCGATGCCCATGCGCCCGGGGTTGGGCATGGCGCTGCCGTCGCAATACACGGTCCAGGCAGAGCCTGCCGGCCCGCCGCTGTCGCTCGCGCTCATCCGGCCTTCAGCAGTTGCTGCGCTTGATGCCCGCCAGGTTCTGGCAAGGCCGCTGGCCGGGCGGTGGGCCCGGGTCGCGCAGGTGCGGCGGCGGCCTGCGGATGGGGCGCGCGCCGTCGTAGTACGGGTCGGGGCTCAGGATGACGACGGGCGGGTCGGCGGCCGGCTGCTGTTGCTGCAGCTCCTGCGTGCCGGCGGGGTAGCGCGGAATGATGGCGGGGCCCGACGGCGGGTTGGCGGCCACCTGGGCGGGTGGCGGTGCCGGTGACGCGGATGGCGCAGCGTAGTCGGGCCGGCGGTTGGGGTCGGGCGCCGGCGCTTCCAGGATCTGCACCTGGCGCGACTGCTTGCTGCCCGCCGGGCACTCGACGTTGGTGTACGAGATGGCCCCCTTGGCATCGGTGCAGCGCACCACTTCCGCGTGCGCGCCCGCCGCGGCGGCGAAGATCGACAGGAACAGTGCCAGGGAACGCATCGGTGAATGGACCAGGTCGGGTTGCAGGTCGGCGGCGAAAGATGCGCCAACTGTAGCCGCACCCTGCCCGCCTTGCGAGCCCCCGGCACCCGTCCCCACTCACCGCCACTCACCGCATCGTCATTCCGGCTGGATGCCGGCCGCGCGAATCACCTGCCCCCACTTCTGCGACTCGGCCGCCTGGAACTGCGCAAGCCCCTCGGGCGTGCTGGTCACGGCTTCGCCGCTGGTGGTGGTCTGGTAGGCGACCACGGCGGGCGCGGCTGAGACCTTGATCATCATCTCGTTGAGCTTGTGCGTCACGGCCGCGGGCGCGCCCGGCGGCAGGTACACGGCCGTCCAGTACGACATGTCGTAGCCCTTCACGCCGGCCTCTTCCACGGTGGGCAGCGCCGGCACGGCGGCAAGCCGCTTGTTGCCGCTGACAGCCAGCGCGCGCAGCTTGCCGCCCTTGGCCTGCGGCAGCGCGGTGGGCGCGTCGGCGAACATGAAGTCGACCTGCCCGCCCAGCAGGTCGGTGATGGCCAGCGGGTTGCTCTTGTAGGGCACGTTCACCATGTCGATGCCGGCCATCTGCTTGAGCAGTTCGCTGGCCACGCGGCTCGACGAACTGCCGCTGCCGAAGTTGAGCTTGCCGGGCGACTTCTTCGCCGCGGCCACGAGGTCGGCCACCGACTTGATGGGCGACTCGGCATTCACCAGCAGCAGCATGTGGCCCTTGGACAGCAGCGTGACCGGGGTGAAGTCTTTCACCGGGTCGTAGGGCAGCTTCTTGAACAGGTGCTCGTTGGCCGCGTGCGTGGTGTTGGTGGTCATGAGCAGGGTGTAGCCGTCGGGCGCGGCCTTGGCCACGTACTGCGCGGCAATGAAGCCGCTGGCGCCGGCCCGGTTGTCCACGATGACGGGCACCTTGTACTCGGCGCCCAGCGCCTGCGCCATGCTGCGCGCCTGCTGGTCGGTGCCGCTGCCGGCGCCGAAGGGCACGACGATGGTGATGGGCTTACTCGGGTACGGCTGCGCGTGCACCGGGGCGGCGGCCAGCACGGCCGCGCAGAGCGCCGAGGCGGCACAGAGCCGGGAGAAGAAGGTCTGCATGTCGTTGTCTCCTGTGGAATGTTTTTTATTCGGCTTGCGCGGCGACGTGATGCGCTCAGTGCCGGAACCGGCCCAGCGTGCCGGCCCGCATGAGCTTGCCCGGCAGCGGATGGCCGACGATGTCCTCGGCCAGCTGCGCGCAGCCGATGAGCGCCTCGAGGTCCACGCCGGTCTCGATGCCCATCTCTTGGCACATGAAGGCCAGGTCTTCGGTGCAGATGTTGCCGGCCGCGCCGGTGTGGCCCGCGAACGGGCAGCCGCCCAGGCCGGCGCAGGCGCTGTCGAAGGTGTCGATGCCCATCTGCAGGCCCATGAGCGCGTTGGCCATGGCCGTGCCGCGCGTGTCGTGCAGGTGCAGGCCCAGCCGCAGCTCGGGCCAGCGCTCGCGCACGGCGCCGACCACCGCGGCAATGGCGTTAGGCTGGGCCCAGCCCACGGTGTCGGCCAGTCGCAGGATGGGCAGGCGCAGGCCGAACTCGGCCAGGGTGTCGAGCATCTGCGCCACGCGCTCGACCACGGTGGCCGGGGCGATCGCGCCTTCGAGGTTGCAACCGAAGGCCGTGGTGACGATGCCGCGCGTGACCGCAATGCCGTGGTCCACGCAGAACGCCAGCGTTTCGCGCTGGGCCTCGCGCAGCGCGGCCAGGCCCTTGCCGTTGTTGCGCACCGAGAAGGCCTCCGACGCGCTGGTGCCGATGATGCCTTCGATGTCGAGCTGCGTGCGCATGGCGCGCTGCATGCCGCGCAGGTTGAGCCACAGGCCCGAGTAGCGCACGCCTTCGCGCTTGCGGATCGAGCGGGCCACCAGCTCGGCGTCGGCCATGCCGGGCACGCGCTCGGGGTTGACGAAGGACACGCATTGCACCTCTTCGAGCCCCGTCTCGGCCAGCGCCTCGATCAGGCGCACCTTGTCGGCCGACGCAATGGGGCCGGCCTCGATCTGGAAGCCCTCGCGCGGGCCTTCCTCATGCAAGTGAACGCGGCGTGGCAAGTCAGACATGTGCGGCTCCCTGGTCTTTCTGTGGCGGCATGGCGGGCGCGCCGAACTCCGCGTTGTGCTGGCCCAGCCGCGGCGCCACCGCGCGGTGCGATGGACGCGCACCGTCGATCGACAGCGGCAGCGCGGTCAGCCTGAAGTCTTCGCCCGGCACGGCCTGCAGCATGCCCAGCGCCTCGACCTGCGGGTGCGCGATGGCCTCGGGCACGGTGTGCACCGGCGCGCAGGGCACGCCGGCCGCGGCGAAGCGCGCGGCCCAGTCGTCGCGGGTGCGTGCGCGCAGCAGCGGCACGATCTGCTCGAACAGCGCCGCCTTGTGGCGCAGCCGCTGGCGGTTGGTGGCAAAGCGCTCGTCGGCGGTCCAGTCGCCGCGGCCGAGCTCGTTGGCGAACTTGGCGAACAGCCGGTCGTTGCCGCAGCACACGAGCAGCGGCGCATCGGCGGTGTCGAAGGATTCGTAGGGCACGAAGCCCGGGTGGCCCGAGCGGTGGCGATCGGGCAGGCGGCCTTCGTTGGCATAGGCGTCGGCCTTCTGGCCGGTCCAGACCAGCGCCGTTTCGAGCAGCGAGGCGCTCACCACGCCGCCCTTGCCGGTGGCGTGGCGCCGCTGCAGCAGCGCGAGCGCGCCGATCACGGCCCACATGCCGGTGCCCTGGTCGCACACCGAGGCGCCGGTGCGCAGGGGCGGGTCTTCGGGCCCGCCGTTGATGCTCGACAACCCGCTGAAGGCCTGTATCAGCGGCTCGTAGCCCGGCTGCATGGCCAGCGGCCCGGCGTGGCCGAAGGCGGATATCTCGCAATAGACGAGGCGCGGATGGCGCGCGCACAGCGCCGGGCCGTCGATGCCCATCGATTGCGTGACGCCCGGGCGCAGGTTGTGGATGAGGATGTCGGACTCGCCCGCCAGCCGCTCGAACACCGCCATGCCGTCGGCGCTCTTGAGGTCGATGGCCACCGACTTCTTGCCGCGGTTGAACACATGAAAGTTGAGCGCGTCGCCGTGCCGGAAGGCCGGGCCCATGTGGCGCGCGTCGTCGCCGCCTTCGGTGCGTTCGAGCTTGACCACGTCGGCGCCCAGGTCCGCGAGGATCGCCCCCGCGAACGGCCCGGCCAGCACCTGTCCGAGTTCGAGCACCCGGATGCCTTCCAGTATTTTCTGCATGTCTGCTGCCTGCTTTCAGGCCCCTGTCTCAGGCCCGTTGTCTCGTTTCGGTGGCGCCAGTCTGGGCTTCCCGCATTGATCTGGGAAGACGAATATTTCTATATCTGTGATAACTTGAGTGGATCAATCCACAAGGGATGCGCCCGTGCGAATCGACATCACGCTGCAGCAGCTGGAGGCCTTCGCCGAAGTGGCGAAGACCTCGAACTTCCGCGCCGCCGCGCTCGCGCTGCATGTGTCGCAGCCCGCGCTGAGCCGCACCATCCGCATCGTCGAAGACCTGGCCGGCGCGCGGCTGTTCGACCGCGACACGCGCCACGTGGAGCTCACGCCCGCCGGGCGCGAGCTGCTGCCGATTGCGCTGCGCATCCTGGAGAACTTTCACAGCTCGTTCAGCGAGCTGTCGCAGTTTCTCGAGGGCCGAAGCGGGCACCTGACCATTGCGGCGCTGCCCTCCATCGGCGTGGCCGTGCTGCCCCATGCGATCGCGGAGTTCCGCCGCAGCCACCCGCAGGTGGCGTTCTCGCTGATGGAAGGCCCCGCCGAGCTGGTGCGCTCGGCCGTGGACGAAGGCCGGGCCGACTTCGGCATCAGCGTGCGCCCCGGCCCGCAGGAGCCGATGCTGTACCGCCACCTGATCGACGACCCGTTCATGCTGCTGTGCCGGCGCGACGACCCGCTGGCGGCGCGGGCCACGGTGGCGTGGTCGGTGTTCGCGACGCGGCCCTTCATTGCCAGCGGCTTTCGCAGCAGCATCCGCCCGATCACCGATGCGGCCTTTCTCCAGCGCGGGCTGCAGGTGGTGCCGGCGCTGGAGTACCCGAGCGTGGCCGCGGCCGGCGCGCTGGTGGCCGCGGGCCTGGGCATCACGGCGCTGCCGCGGCTGGCGCTGCAGCTCACGCGCAACGACGACCTGGTGACGGTGCCGCTGCAGCGCCCGGCCATGTCGCGGCCCATCGGGCTCATCACCCGCGCGGGCCGGTCACCCTCGCCCGTGGGCCGGGCCTTCATGGACCTGCTGCATCGCCGGGAAGCCGCCCGCTGAACCTGTGCTTTCGGGCTGCGGCATGATCGCGGGCATGGAAAAAACGCCCCCGCATCCGCTCGTCATCGTCAAGGTTGGAAGCACTTTCGAAGCCCTTCGCGCAGAGCGCGGCGACTTCGAGCACTGGATTGCCGACGGGCTGGACACGCAGGCGCTGCCGATCCTGGTGATCGACCCGCGCCGCGGCGACACGCTGCCCGACGCGCAGGCGGTGTCGGGCGCGGTGGTGACGGGCTCGCACGCGATGGTGTCGCATCGCGAGCCCTGGAGCGAAACCACCGCCGCGTGGCTCGCGCAGCTGGTGGCGCGCCGCACGCCGGTGCTGGGCATCTGCTACGGCCACCAGCTGCTGGCGCATGCGCTGGGCGGCGAGGCGGGCAACCACCCGCAAGGCGCGGAAGTCGGCACCGTCACGGTCACGCTCGACGAGGCCGCCGCCACCGACGCGCTGCTGCGCGGCCTGCCCGCGGAGTTTGCGGCGAACGTGGTGCACTGGCAGAGCGCTTTGCGCCTGCCCGAAGGCGCGGTGCGCCTGGCCGGCAACGACCACGAGCCCGTGCAGGCCTTTCGCGTGGGCGAGAACGCCTGGGGCGTGCAGTTCCACCCCGAGTTCGACGCCGACACCATGCGCGGCTACATCGACATGCTGGCCGACGGCCTGCGCACCGAAGGCGCCGACCCCGCCGCGCTGCGCGAGCGCGTGACCGCGACCGATGCGGCGGCCGGGCTGCTCGGGCGCTTCGCGCGCATCGTCGAAGCGCACGAAGGCGTTTGAAGCCGGGGCGGCCGGTTCGGCCTGGCGCCGCCTTTTCGTCGGATCGCGACTACAAAAAGCCCCCCGCGCTTCGGTTAAGGTGCGGTCCATTCGCCGTTTCCGAAACATTCCGACCACTTCATGACCACCGCTTCCCCCACGCCCCCCCGCAAGCATTTTTCGATGATCCGGGAGTTCCACCTTGCCGACGTCTTCACGCTCGGCAACGCGGCATGCGGGGTGGGCGGCGTGTTCCTGGCAATGGCCTTCATGGCGAGCCAGTCGCTCGCGCAGTTCCTGTGGGCGGCGGCGCTGGCGCCGGCGGCCTTCATCTTCGACGTGTTCGACGGCCGCATCGCGCGCTGGCGCCAGACGCAGTCGGCGCTCGGGCGCGAGCTCGATTCGCTGGCCGACATCATCTCCTTCGGCGTGGCCCCGGCCGCGCTGGGCTTCGCGGCCGGCCTGAACGGCGGCTGGGACTGCATGCTCCTGATCTATTTCGTGTGCTGCGGCGTGAGCCGGCTCGCGCGCTACAACGTGACGGCCGAGGCGCTCTCCGAAGGCGCCAACAAGGTGAAGTACTTCGAGGGCACGCCCATTCCCACCAGCGTGGTGCTGGTGGGCGTGCTCGCGTACGCGGCCTGGCAGGGCCACATCGGCAATGCGCTGTGGGGCGGCGCCTGGGTCGTCGGCCCGTGGCAGCTGCACCCGCTCACGCTGATGTTCGCGCTGTCGGGCACGCTCATGATCAGCAAGACGCTGCGCATTCCCAAGTTCTGAAGCCCTCGAGACCAGGCAAGGCCCAGGAGACACACCGATGACCATGAAGCTGTACTTCGATCCGCACAGCCGCTCGCAGGTGGCCAGGTGGATGCTCGACGAAGCCGGTGTCGACTACGAGATCGTCACCACGCTGCTCAAGGAAAAGGCGCACAAGAAGCCCGAGTTCCTGAAGATCAACCCCGCCGGCAAGCTGCCCGCGCTGGTGGACGGGCGCACGCGCGTGTTCGAGAACGCGGCCATCTGCATGTACGTGGCCGAGAAGTTTCCCGGCAAGCGGCTGGCACCGCCCGTGGGCTCGCCCGAGCGGGGCCGCTACCTGTCGCTGATGGTCTATTCCACCTCGCAGCTGGAACCCTCGATGGGCGACAGCCTGCTGAAGATTCGCAGCAACAACAGCGCGCGCGGCTGGACCGATTTCGAGGAAGCCAAGGACGCGGTCGAGCGCGAACTGGGCGACGGGCCCTACCTGTTCGGCGCGCAGTTCACGGCGGCGGACGTGATGATCGGCTCGATGTTCATCTGGCACCGCGCTTTTGGCGGGCGCTCGAACCGGCCGAAGATCGATGCCTACATCCACCGGCTGCAGGCCCGCCCCAAGGGCATGAAGTTCGGCTGACCATGGCGCGGCGCGGCGTGGCGCGCTGGTGACAACGCGCGGCGGCGGGCACGTCTTTTAATCGGATCCCGGTCTTATTCGAGAACAACACGCCCGCACCATGACACCCAAGAAGACAACCGCCCCGCTCTCGCTCTCCCCTTTCTCGCGCTTTTCGCTGACGGCGCTCGCCCTGGGCTCAGCCGCCCTGCTGGCCGCCTGCGCCAGCGCGCCGCCGCCCGGCGCGCGCAGCGTGACCATCGAGCGCACCACCTTCGGCATCGCGCACATCACGGCGCCCGACTACGAAGGCCTGGCCTACGGCAGCGCCTACGCGCACGCGCAGGACAACGTCTGCCAGACCGCCGAGCACCTGCTCACGCTGCGCGGCGAGCGCTCGCAGTTCCTGGGCGCGCAGAACACGGGCGACCTGGGCCTGGGCCGCGTGCCCAACGCGCAGATCGACCTGTTCATCCGCTACCACATGGACGACGCGGCGCTGGCCCGCGCGGGCGCCACCACCAGCCCCGAGGTGCAGGCCGCCTTGCGCGGCTATGTGGCGGGCTACAACCGCTACCTGCAGGACGCAGGCGCGAACGGCGGCCGGGGCCTGCCCTCCGCCTGCCGCGGCAAGCCCTGGGTACGCCCGATGACCCCCAACGACCTGGCGCGCGCCACCGAGCAATCGATGATCCAGGGCGGCCTGGGCGCGCTGGCCGGCGCGGTGCTGGCCGCCGTGCCGCCGGCGCCCGGCACCAAGGCCGGCGCCGCGCCGGTCGGCCTGAAGGAAGCCGTCGCAGAAATCGGCCGCCACAGCTTCAACGCCAACCCCGAAGGCGGCGAACTGGGCTCCAACGGCTGGGCCTTCGGGCGCAACGCCACGCCGGACGGCCGCGGCCTGCTGCTGGGCAACCCGCACTTTCCGTGGAACGGCACCAACCGCTTCTGGCAGATGCACCTGACCATTCCCGGCCAGCTCGACGTGATGGGCGCCACCGGCGGCCTGAGCCCGGTGGTGTCGATCGGCTTCAACAAGGACGTGGCCTGGACGCACACCGTGTCGACCGGCAAGCGCTTCACGCTGTACGAGCTCAAGCTCGACCCCAACGACCCGACCGTGTACTGGGTCGACGGCCAGCCGAAGAAGATGGTGGCGCGCACCGTGGTGCTGCCGGCCGCCGCCACGGGTGGCAACGGCCCCGCCGTTCAGCACACCTTCTATGCGACCGACTGGGGCCCGGTGATCTCGCTGCCGCGCGCCGGCCTGGGCTGGACCGCGCAGAAGGCCTACGCCATCCGCGACGCCAACACGCTCAACGTGCGCTCCGCCGAGAGCTGGATGAAGATGGCACAGGCCCGCAACGTGGCCGAACTCCGCGCCGCCATGGGCAACCAGGGCATGCCGTGGATCAACACCATCGCGGCCGACCGCGACGGCAACGCGATGTACGCCGACCTGTCGGTGGTGCCCGACGTGTCGGCCGACATGCTGCGCGCCTGCGCCCCCTCGCCCGCCGCCGCCGCGCTGCTCAACGCAGCGGGCCTGCCGGTGCTCGACGGTTCGCGCAGCGCCTGCGCCTGGAACCGCGACGCCGCGGCGGCCGCGCCCGGCATCATCGCGCCGGCACGCATGCCGGTGCTGGTGACGCCCGACTACGTGCAGAACAGCAACGACAGCTTCTGGCTCGCCAACCCGCGCGTGGCGCCGATGGCCGGCGTGTCCCCGCTGGTCGGCCCCATCGGCGTGCCGCAGCGGCTGCGCACGCGCAGCGCCGTCATGGAAATCGAAGGCCGCCTGGCCGGCAGCGACGGCCTGCCGGGCAACCGCATGGGCGCGGCCGAGCTGCGCAGCGTGATCTTCCGCGACAGGAACCTGGCCGGCATGCTGGTGATGGACGACCTGCGCGCGGCCTGTGCCGGCGCGGGCGCGTCGCTCACGGTGGAGCAGTCGCAGGGCTGCCGCGTGCTGGGCGCATGGGACCGCACCAGCAACGCCGACTCGAAGGGCGCCGCGCTGTTCCGCGAGTTCTGGCGCAAGGCCAAGGACATTCCGAAGGTGTGGCGCCAGCCCTTCGACCCGGCACAGCCCGTGACCACGCCGGCCGGCCTGGACATGGCCACGCCCGCCACGCGCGAAGCGGTGTTCAAGGCGGTGGGCGACGCCGTCACCACGCTGCGCACCGCCGGCTTCGCGGCCGACGTGGCGCTGGGCGTGCCGCAGTCGCGCCAGGTGCGCGGCCAGCAGATCGCGCTGCACGGCGGCGACGAGTTCGAGGGCGTGCTCAACAAGCTGGAGTCGCAGGGGCAGTCGCTGATCGACCCGAAGGGCTACAACGTCAACTACGGCAGCAGCTACATGCAGGTCGTGACCTTCGACGAGCGCGGCCCGGTTGCGCAGGGCCTGCTCACCTACGGGCAGAGCAGCGACCTGGCTTCGCCGCGCGCGTACGACCAGCTGCCGCTGTTCGCGGCCAAGCAGTGGCACGCGCTGCCGTTCCACCCGGCCGACGTGCAGGCGCAGCGCGAAGGCAAGCCGCTGCAGCTGGCCTATTGAGCTCACAGCCATGAGCCCGCAGGCATGAGCCCACCGATACTGCAAACCATGTCATCACAGAACCCACCCACCCACACCGCCGCCGGCGGGCTCGACGAGCTGATCCGCATCGCCCAGGCGCAGCCGCTTGCGCCGGCCTGCGACCATTTCTACTTCCTGCGCCACGGCCAGACCGGCCGCAACGCGCAGCGCGTGTTCCAGGCGCCCGACGAGCCGCTGAGCGAACTGGGCCTGCAGCAGGCCGCGCGGGCGGCAGAGCTGCTGGCGGGCGAGCCGATCCGCACCATCGTGTGCAGCGACGCGCGGCGCGCCTTCGACACGGCCCACACCGTGGCCGCCTCGCTGCGCCTGACGCCCACCGCGCACGAGACGCTGCGCGAGCGCAACTTCGGCGCGCTCATCGGCACCTCGTCGGCCAACATCGACTGGGCCTGCGAGCCCGAGGGCGGCGAAACGCTCGCGCAGTTCGTGACGCGCAAGCGCGCCGCGCTCGACGCCGCGCTGCAGCAGCCCGGCCCGGTGCTGGTGGTGGCGCACGGCGGCACGCTGTACGTGCTGGCGGCGCTCTTGGGCGTGCCGGTCGATTTCCAGCTGATGGGCAATGCGCAGCCATTGCGATTCGAACGCACAGGCCCCACATGGGGCGTAACGCCGCTGTTGCGGCATGCCGACGGCGAGGCGTCGCTGGCCTAGCGCCGACCCGGCGCCCGAGCCCAGACCCGCCAAGCTGTCCACCCAACGAACCGCCACACACCATGGATTTCAAGGACTACTACAGCGCCCTGGGCATCGAGCGCACCGCGTCCGACGACGAAGTGCGCAAGGCCTACCGCAAGCTCGCCCGCAAGTACCACCCCGACGTCAGCAAGGAGCCCGACGCCGAGCAGCGCATGCGCGACATCAACGAGGCCAAGGACGTTCTCGGCGACAAGGAAAAGCGCGCCGCCTACGACGCGCTGGCCGACCGTGTCGCGCGCGGCGGCCACCCCGAGGGCGGCTTCCAGCCGCCGCCGGGCTGGGACGAAGGCTTTGAGTTCCACCGCGGCCCACGCCAGGGCCCGGCCGACCATGCCGACTTCAGCGAGTTCTTCTCGTCGCTGTTCGGCGAGGCCGAGCGCCGCGGCGCCACGCGGCAGAACTTTCGCGCGCGCGGCGAAGACCACCATGCGGCCATCGAGATCGCGCTGGAAGACGCGCTCAACGGCGTCGAGCGCGAGATCACGCTGCGCGCGCAGACCGTCGACGCGCAGGGCCACCCGCAGTGGGAGAACCGCACGCTCAGCGTGAAGATCCCGCCGGGCGTGCACCCGGGCCAGTTCATCCGCCTCGCGGGGCAAGGCATGCCGGGCCACGGCGGCGAAGGCGCGGGCGACCTGTACCTCGAGGTGCGCATCGCGCCGCACACGCTCTACCGCGTGGAAGAGCGCGACCTGTACATGACGCTGCCCGTCACGCCCGCCGAGGCGGCGCTGGGCGCGCAGGTGCAGGTGCCCACGCCCACCGGCGGCGTGGTCGAGGTCACGGTGCCGCGCAACGCGCGCAACGGCCTGAAGCTGCGGCTGAAAGGCCGCGGGCTCGCGGGCAAGACACCGGGCGACCTGTACCTGCTGATCGACATCGCCCTGCCGCCCGCCGACAGCGACGAGGCCCGCAAGGCCTACGAACAGCTGGCGCAAGCCACGGCATCGTTCCACCCACGCCAGCATCTGGGAGTCTGAGCATGGTGAATTTCACACTGACAACCACCACCGCCATCAGCGCCTCGCAGCCGCTGGCGGCCAACGAACTGGCGCACGCCGTCGGCGCCGACACCGCGTGGGTCGTGCAGCTGGTCGAGGTCGGCATCCTGCACATCGAAACCACCGAGACGCAGCCCGAGCGCTGGCAGTTCTCCAGCGCCGACCTGCAGCACGCGCTGGAAGCGCGGCGGCTGGAGCGCGACTTCGGCGTGGGGCTCGATGCCGCGGCGCTGATCCTCGATCTGCAGCACGAGGTGCGGCGGCTCAAGGCCGTGCTGCACGCGCACAGGCTGGGGTAGGCCGCCGATGCGCCACGCGAGGCGCATCGCCCTTTCGGCGCCAGGGGAAAACGGCCCGGCCGCTTGACCTTGACACCGTGCGAAACGGAAGACTTCGACCCTCTTCAACAGGAGGTCGCATGAACCCTCGCACCCACGACACCAGCGCCACCGCCAACGCACCGCAGGCGCGCCCCGAAGCAGGCACGCCCGACCACGCCGCGGACGATGGCCGCCGCTTCGGCCTCGACGAACTCATGGCCCGCGCGGGTGTCTCGCAGCGGTTGTTGCACCAGTGCGAGGCCCGCGGCCTGTTGCGCGGCAACGGTCGCATCGGCACTTCCGAAGCCCGGTACACGCAGGAACACATCGGCGTGCTGCGCTTCACCCGCAGGGCGTACGCGCTGGGCTTCGGCATGAGCGACATCGCCAGGCTGCTCGCGCTTCGCCAGGACACGCACCGCACGAGCGCCGACGTGAAGCGCATCGCCCTGACGCGCACCGAGGCACTCGAATCGCGCATCGAGGAACTGCGGGACACGAAGCAGGTGCTCGAGCGCCTGGCCAGCCTGTGCCTGGGCGATCACCAGCCCGCCTGCCCCATCCTGGACGAACTGCTCGAGCTAAAAGGGTTCGCCCTGCAGCAGCCCGCGCAGACGGCCCGGCCCGTGCCTACTGCATCTGCTGCAGGTTGCCGATGCGCACCAGCATCTCGGTGAACATCTGCATGTCGGCGTCGAGGTCGGGCACTTCCTTGTATTCCTTGGCGTTGTGCGCCGTGTACTTCTTGCCCGGCATCGCGGGGCCGAAGTTGATGGCGTTGGGCATCAGCTTGGCGGTGGTGCTGCCGGCCGTGGGCACGGGCTTGGCCTCCAGGCCGGTGGTGTCGCCGTAGATGTTCAGCAGCGTGGACAGCCACGCGCCCTTGGGGTCGCGCGCCATCCAGTTGCCCTGGTCGTAGGCCACCTCGAGCTTCACGCCGTTGGCGCTCGCCCAGGCGTCGATCTTCGACGTGACCTGCGCCTTCAGTTCGTCGGGCGTGCGGCCGCGCGGCATGCGCACGTTGACCGTGACCTCGAGCTGCCTGTCGTCCTTGCCCATGCGCACGAGGTTGGGCGAGAAGGTCAGCGGGCCCATGAAGTCGTCGGCGTAGCCCAGGCCCATCTTCTCGCCGAGGTAGCCGGTGCCATAGAGCGCGTCGATGTACTTCACGGCCTTCAGGTAGTGGTTGGCGGCCAGCGGCGCGCCGCTTTCCTGCAGGAACAGCGCGAGGCGCGGCAGCGGGTTCACGCCTTCCTCGGGGCGCGAGCCGTGCGCCGAAATGCCCGTGACCCTGAGCTCGATGCTGTCGGCCCCGCGCGCGATGTCGATCGAAAACTTGCCGCCCTGCCCTTCGTACTTCTGCAGGAAGCCCGGCTTGGCGGCTTCCAGCTTTGCCGCGACGCCCGCGAGGTCGCCGCCCTTGAGCGTGGCCGTTGCGGTCTGCGAGATCGCATTGGCCGATGCGGCCCCGCTCATCGCCGTGATGGCCGTCGATGCGTCATCGGCCGGCTCGGCCGCAAACAGCACCTTCAGCGCGCCCGAGCCCTTCTCGGCCACCACCGCCGGGTACTTGCTGTCGAGCACGATGTTGTAGGCCGGCAGCTGCGTTTTGGTGCGGTAGTACTGCATCGCGTCACCGCCGGTTTCCTCGGTGGTCTCGATCATCAGGCGGATGCTGCGATCGATGGGCAGGCCGCTGTCTTTCACGGCCTTCATGGCGTAGAGCACCGCGGCGATGGAGCCCTTGTCGTCGATGGTGCCGCGGCCGTAGAGAAAGTCGCCCACGCGCTGCATCTTGAACGGATCGAGCCGCGTGCCGTCGTCGAGCACCCATTCGGACAGCACCGCGGGCACCACGTCGGCATGCGTGAGGATGCCGAACTCCTCGCTGCCCTTGCCCTTCAGGCTGACTTCGAAGATGCGGTTGTCGACGTTGCGGTACGCAAGGCCGAAGTCGCCCGCCATCTTCTCGACCAGCTTGCCGAACTCGAGGATCTGCGGGCTTTCATGGGGCGGCACCTGCACGTTGCGCACCGTGGGAATCGCCACCATGGTGCCGATGCTCGCGATCACGGCCTGCTGGTTCTGCAGGCGGTTGTACAGGCCGAGCAGGCGCGCGATGTTCACGAGGTCGTCGCCGGCCAGCGGCTTCCTGGCACGGTACGCGGCCACGCCCGGCTTCAGCGTGGGCTCGGCCTTGGCGGCCTGCGCGAGAAAGGCGTTGAAGTTCGCGGGGGGCTTGCCCGCTTGCCACGCGGCGGCGAGCCGGTCGAGCTGGGGCTTCCTGAGCACGTCGGCATGCGCGCCTGCACCCAGAAAACCGAGGCCGAGGACAACCGCCGACAGGGCAGACAATGAAAATCGAAAATGCTGCATCCGCGTGACCCCTCGTTCCAGAACAACCTCCCGACCATAGCCGAGCGAAGACCCGAACAATGAGTAACACCACCGACAAGATCCGCTGCGCCTGGGCGCAGACCGACCCGCTGCTGGCGGCCTACCACGACGCCGAATGGGGCGTGCCCGAGCACGACAGCCGCGCGCTGTGGGAGAAGCTCATGCTCGACGGCTTCCAGGCCGGGTTGTCGTGGCTCACCATCCTGCGCAAGCGCGACGCCTTCCGCAAGGCGTTCAAGGGCTTCGTGCCCGAGAAGATCGTCAAGTTCACGGAGGCCGACATCGAGCGGCTGCTGCAGGACGCCGGCATCGTGCGCTCGCGCTCGAAGATCGAGGCGACCATCGGCAACGCGCGCGCCTATCTCGCGATGCAGGCGGCGGGCGAAGACTTCTCGGCATTCATCTGGGGCATGGCCGGCGGCAAGCCCATCGTGAACCGCACCGGCAGCGTGCCGGTGAAGACGCCGCTGTCGGAAGAGATCTCGGCGGCGCTGAAAAAGCGCGGCTTCAAGTTCGTCGGGCCGGTGATCGTCTATGCGTGGATGCAGGCCACGGGCATCGTGGACGACCACGCGCACGACTGCCACCGGCACGGGGCGAAGCACAAACACAAGCCCGAAGCCCAATGAAAAAACCGGACGCTGCTTTCGCAGGGTCCGGTTTTGGGCACGGGAATCGAAGCGGCTTGCGCCGCTTTCAATTACAGGCCGGCTTGGCGCGTGAAGGTGCGGGCCTTGGCTTGGGCGGGCACCACGCTGTCGGCGAACGATTCGCGGCGCAGGTTCTGGCCGGGAGCGTGAGCGGCAGCCACGGCTTCGGTGCGGATGGTGGCGCGGTCGGCCGATGCGGTCAGGGCGGGAGCCACGGCCGACGAGACGCCGTCGCCGTACACGTTGCCGGCGCGAGCGGCTGCAACGGCTTGGGGTGCCACATCGGCACGGCTGTAGCCGGAGGTCACGGCTTGCACGCCTTCGTAGGTTTCTGCGTGGGCGCCGGCGGCGGCGAGCAGGGACAGAGCGGCGGCGGCGAGGATGTTCGAGGTCTTCATTTCAGTTCTTTCTTTGTTCGGCTTTTGGGTGCCGCAAGTGTGCACCGCGACTCCTAGGGAAAACCCTATTCGAATCGAATCGCAGTGTTCATGAAACTGAAACAATGACGAGGAACTTTCTGGCGTCGCTAACTCAACTGCCCTTTCTGTGCGCAAACGCACTGACACGCACCGCCAAAGGCGGATCCGGAATCCGCTTTTTAGTTTGCGTACTTTTTCTCTAATTCGTCAAGCGACTGCTTGGCGGCACCAAGGTCAAGCAGGTTGCATGCCAGCCGCCGTGCACCGTTGCGGGAAGCCTCGGGTCTCAGGACCGCGGCCAGGACCGCACCAGCGTGCGCAGCGCCACCCCGCCGCTGCCCTTGACCTCGGCGCGGTAGGTGCCCACCAGCGCCTCGCGCTCGGCCGCGGCCTGCGGGTCGTTGCGCCATGCCAGCAGGGCCGCCACGTCGGCGTCGGGCGTGGCCGCGATCAGCGCCTGCGTGACCTGCTTCTCGAACTCGCGCGCCACGATCAGCAGGTTGCGCGGGCGCGTGGAGGTCACGCCGCGCGACCACAGCGTGTCGAGCGCCATGTCCAGCGTGCTGTCGGGCAGGCCGCTGAGCTGGCCGCCGTTGCCGCGCGCAAGCTGCTTGACGACCGCGCTCATGAGCAACTGGCTGGAGAAGTCGACCTCTCGCACGTCGGCCACGCTCATGCGTTCGAGCAGCTCGGTGCGCGCCGCATCGGCGGGGCGGGCGCGCTCGCGGTTGAAGAACTCGGCCCGGCCGGCCTCGCTCATGGCGTTGTAGTCGGCACGCAGCTTGGCGAAGCGGGCCACGGCGGCCCGCAATTCAGGGCTGGGCGCGGCGCCGCCATGGCCGGCCGAGGCCACTTCCTGCTGGATGGCCGCCACCGACGCCTTGACGTTGAATGCGCGCCCGGCGGCCGTGTCGAGCGCCTTGAGCGCCTTGCCCGCGATGGCCTGGTCGTCGGGCTCGAGCAGTTCCTTCGCGCCGCGCGCGACGGCGCCCGGTGCGTAGGACGCCTGGTAGCGCGCCTGCACCCCTTCGAACTGAAGCAGGGCCTCGGCGCGGCCCTGGGCCCAGCCCGTCAATGGGACGGCGAACACCAGGGGCGCCAGGGGCAACAGCAGCGACAGGAAGATGCGAGGGGAAGCGAGAAGATGAAGGCGGTTCAGGAAAAGCATGGCGCCATTTTGGCGCCTGCGCTCAGGCGGCCGCCAATTCCCTGCGCAACAGCTTGGCCGCCGTGACCATGTTCGACAGCGCCGCCTCGGTCTCGGGCCAGCCGCGGGTCTTCAGGCCGCAGTCGGGGTTGATCCACAGGCTCTCGTGCGGCACCACGCCGGCGGCCTTGCCCATGAGGCGCACGATCTCGTCAACCGAGGGCACCCGCGGCGAGTGGATGTCGTGCACGCAGGGCGCGTCGGCGCAGCCATGGCTCGCGGACTTCGTGCGCGTCACGCGCGAGAGCTGCTTCAAGAGCCTGCCGGGAATCGAGCTGCTGTAGCCCGCATCGCGCCCTTCCCCTTCGGGCAAAGGAAAAACTAGAACCGCGTCCCCACCGACAACCGCACCATGTTCTGCGGCGTGAAATTCACCTTCGGGTCGTACGCCACACGGACGAACCAGCGCGGCCAGTCGTAGGTGACGGTGAGTCCGGCGCGGCGAATGAACTGCCCTTCGACCGTGCCCTGCTTGGCCAGCAGGTCGACCGTCAGGCGTTGACGCTCGGGCAGCGGCAGGCGGTAGACGAGGTGCACGTCCTGCTGGTCGGGGTTCAGGCGGTTGTCCCGGATCAGCGAGAGCGACAGCGCGGTGCCGTCCGTCCATTTGTAGCCGCCGTACACGGTGTACGAGTCGTTCGGGTCGAAGTTGAGGTTCGCGTAGTTGCGCAGGTTGGTGCGGCCCAGCCCCGCGCCCACGAACCAGCTGTCGCCCGTCTCCACGGCCAGGCTGCCGCCCACGAACCCGCCGGACGCCGCCTGCAGCGACGGCAGCACCCGCACCGGCCCCCAGGTGAAGGTGTGGTCCCAGCCCACGCGCGGCTGCGCGAAGTCGAGCACCGGCGAGCGGAACCAGCCGACCCACACGTTGCCGTCGCCGTAGGTGTAGCGAAGGTTCAGGTCCAGCCCCGGCCCGGAAGGAAGGCCGCCGCCCGAGACGCGGTAGGCGCCCACGGTGAGCTTGAAGGGCAGCTCGGCCGCATCGTCGTCCGCCCACGCGACGGGGGCGAGGCACAGCAGGGCCGCGGCGGCAATGCGCGGGTATGCGCTGGGGTGCGTGCGTGGGTTTGGGCGTGGGTTTGGGCGTGCGTATGTGCGTGCCATCGTGTTCAGAACAGGCTCGCGCCGATGTTGATGAGCAACGCCAGCACCGTGGTGTTGAACAGGTAGGCCAGGATGCAATGCACCGAGCCGATGCGCCGCATGGGCTTGGACACGAAAGACACGTCCGCCGTCTGCCCCGAGGTGCCGATCACCGCCGAGAAGTAGAAGAAGTCGCCGTAGGTCGGCGCGTCGTCGTCCGGAAACTGGATGCCGGGCTTGCGCCGCTGGCCACCCGCTGCGCTGGCCGGGCCTGCCGGGTCGGCGGCGTAGTAGCCGTGTGCGTAGTGCAGCGTGAACATGACCTGCGTGAAGGCCCACGAAGACACCACCGTGAGCCCGGCCAGCGCGACATGCGCGATCTTCTCGAGCCCGTGCATGTCCTTCACCACCGCGAGCTCGCCGCCGATGGCCGCCAGGCTCGCAATGGCCGACACGACCACCAGCACGAGGATGACGATCTGCCCCTCGTCCTGCATCTTCGCGCGGTAGCGCATGTGCTGCTGCGACGAGCGGGTCATCATGACGGCCGCCAGCAGCACGTACAGGCAGGCGCCCGTGTTCCAGGCGATCAGCAGGCGCGTGACCAGGTGCGCCTCCACCGCCGAGGGCAACAGCACGCCGACCGCGATGGCGATGGCCGTGGCAATGAACAGGCGCGGCCGGACGGCCATCTGGCGCAGGAACGGGTGTCTTGGAATCTTCATGGGGTCCTGGAAGCGGCGCGCCGCAGACCGGCGCGCCGCGGCGGCACGGGGGCCGGGCCTTCGACTGTCGGCGATGCAGTCTTGCGGCGACCTGACGAAACGGGCTTCTTTCGGACCGCTTCGAGCAGCCAGTCACGAAACGCCGCCACCTTGGGCCGTTGCGAGCTGCTCTGCGGGCACACGAGGTGGTACGCGAAGTCTTCGATCCAGCTGGCGCCGCAAAGGGCAACCAGCCGGCCTTCTGCGATCTCGGGCGCCATCATCGCAGCCGGCAGCAGGGCCGCGCCCTGCCCCGCGAGCACGGCCTTCAACAGCAGGCCCGCGTCGTCGAAGGACGGGCCGCGCACCGGCCCGGCGTCTTGTACGCCCTGCGCCTCGAACCACGCACGCCAGCCCTTGCGCTGCGCGTCGTTCACGCGCGGCCAGCGAAGCAGGTCGGCGGGTTGGCCCGGCATGCCGAGCTGGGCCACCAGCGCGGGCGACGCGACCGCCACCATCTCGACCGTGAGCACGCGCTGGCTCGCGAGCCCGGGGTAGTGGCCCATGCCGTGGCGGATGGCGACGTCCACGCCGTCGCGCGCGAAGTCGGCCAGCGCGTGGCTGGTGAGCAGCTGCAGGTCGATGTCGGGGTGCGCGTCCTGGAAGGACTTGAGGCGCGGCACCAGCCACGCGGAGGCGAAGAACGGCGTGGTGCTCACGGTGAGCAGGCCGGTTTCCGCGGGCACCGCCACCTTCTGCGTGGCATCGCTGATCTGTCGGAACGCATGGCGCACCGGCGGCAGGTAGGCCTGGCCCGCGTCGGTCAGGAAGACGCCGCGGTTGACGCGGCGAAACAGCTGCACGCCAAGGTGCAGCTCGAGCGTCTTGACGAGCTGGCTCACGGCCCCCGGGGTCACGCAGAGTTCGTCGGCCGCGTTCTTCACCGAGAGATGGCGCGCGGTGGCCTCGAAGGCGCGCAAGGCGTTGAGCGGGGGCAGTTGATGTTCCATGGTTCAGTAAATCTGAATTGAATCAGGCAGAAATCCTGGTTTGCGGCAAACGCGCAGGGGCCGGAATATTGGCACGTCGAAAGCTGAAAGAGAACCACCTTGCGTCACCCCACCGAAGCCGATGAGCTTAGATATTCTGATCTTCAGAATCTGCCCTGCCTCGACATCGCCACGCTGGCCGCGGCCATCCGGCAGCGCGAGGTCTCGCCGGTGCAGGCCACGCGCGCACAGCTCGACCGCATCGCCGCGCTCGACGGCCGCCTGCGCAGCTACGCCCACCTGACCGCCGACGCCGCGATGGCCCAGGCCGAAGCGGCGCAGGCCGAAATCGCGGCCGGCCGGTACCGCGGTCCGCTGCACGGCGTGCCCCTCGCCGTCAAGGACCTCTGCGCAACCGCAGGCATTCCCACGGCCGCGGGCATGGCGCTCCACGAGCACCGCGTTCCCACCGAAGACGCGACCGTGGTGAAGCGCCTGAAGGACGCGGGCGCCGTGCTGCTGGGCAAGCTGCAGATGACCGAGGGCGCCTACGCCGACCATCACCCGAGCGTCACGCCGCCGGTCAACCCATGGAACGCCGCGCACTGGCCCGGCATGTCGTCCAGCGGCCCGGGCGTGGCCGTTGCGGCGGGCCTGTGCCACGGCGCGCTGGGCTCCGACACGGGAGGGTCGATCCGCTTTCCCTGCGCGGCCAACGGGCTCACGGGCCTCAAGCCGACCTGGGGCCGCGTGAGCCGCCACGGCGTGTTCGAACTCGCGGCCTCGCTCGACCACGTCGGGCCGATGGCGCGCAGCGCGGTCGACGCGGGGCTGCTGTTCGCGGCCATCGCGGGCCGCGATGCGAACGACCCGACCACCGCCGCCGACCCGGTGCCCGACTGTGCCGCGGCCACCGGCCAAGGCGCGCAAGGCCTGTGCATCGGCTTCGATCCCGCGTGGAACGGCGACGGCGTCGATGCCGTCACGCGCGCAATGCTGGCCGGCGCGGTGGAGGCCTTTCGCTCGCTCGGCGTCCGCACCGTCGAACTGCGCGTGCCCGACATGGCGCAGGCAGTCGCCGACTGGTTCCCGCTGTGCGCCGTCGAGGCCGCGGTGGCGCACGAGGCCACCTACCCCGCGCACCGCGATGCCTACGGAGCGGTGCTCGCCTCGGTGCTCGAGGCGGGCCACGCCGTGCATGGCATCGAGTTGCAGAGAATCCGCCTTCGCCGCATGGCGCTGCGCGGCCGGGTCGATGCGCTGTTCGACAGCGTCGACCTGCTGCTGGCGCCGGTGCAGCCCTTCGCAGCGCCCACCGTGGCCGAGATGCAGGCGCTCGGCGAGCAGCCCGGGCGCGTGAGCGCGCTGCTGCGCTACACCTGCCCGTTCGACATGACCGGCCACCCCACGCTCACCCTGCCCGGTGGCTTCACCCCCGGCGGACTGCCGCTGGGCTTCCAGCTGGTCGCGGCGCGGATGGACGAGGCGACGCTGCTGCGCGCGGGCGCGGCCTTCCAGCGCATCACCGGCTGGCACCGCCGCCGCCCGCTGGACTGAAACGCACACCCGCGCCAACATGACAGGGAGACACCGCATGGACACCCTTCCCACCACCGCTACCCCCGCCGCCACCGCAACCACCTCGGGCAGCCCGCGCCTCTTTCGCGGCTGGCTCGTGGTCGCGGGCGCCTTCGCCGTGACCTTCGTCGGCTTCGGCAGCGCCTACACCTTCAGCGCCTTCGTCGAATCGCTGCAGAAGGACTTCAACGCCTCGCGCGGCTCGGTCTCGCTGGTGTTCTCGCTCGCGGGCTTTCTCTACTTCGGGCTGGGCGTGCTCAGCGGCCCGCTGGCCGACCGCTGGGGGTCGCGCCGGCTCGCGGTGGCGGGCATGCTGCTGGTCGGGCTCGGGCTGGCCGCGGCCAGCCGGGCGCAGAGCCTGGTGCAGGTCTACCTGGCGTACGGCCTCGGCGTGGGGCTGGGCGTGGGTGCGTCGTACGTGCCGGTGGTCGGCGCGGTGCAGCGCTGGTTCCTGCGGCGGCGCGGCTTCGCGTCGGGGCTGGCGGTCAGCGGCATCGGCGTGGGCACGCTCGCCATGCCGCCGCTGGCCTCCTGGCTGATCGACACGCAGGGCTGGCGCCACGCCTACCTGGTGCTGGGCGTGCTGGCGGCGGTGGTCGGCACGGGGCTCGCGCTGCTGGTGGAGAACGATCCGCGCGGCCGCGGCCTGGGCCCCGACGGCGACCCGCCGCAACCGCAGTCGCTGTCGTCGGCGCCCGCAGGCTTCACGGTGCGCGAGGCGTTGCGCACGCGCCGCTTCATCGGCCTGTATGCGGCCTGCCTGGTCTGCTCGTTCGGGCTGTTCGTGCCCTTCGTGCACCTGGTGCCGTATGCGCTCGACCATGGCGTGGCGCCCGGCTCGGCCGTGCTGCTGCTGGCCATGATCGGCATCGGGAGCACCGCGGGGCGCTTCGTCCTGGGCGGCCTGGCGGACCGCATGGGCCGCGCGCTCGCGCTGATGCTGATGTTCGCGGGCATGGCGCTGTCACTGCTCGTGTGGGCGATGTCCGGCGGGTTCGCAGGGCTGGCCGTGTTCGCCTTTGCCTACGGCGTGTTCTACGGCGGCTTCGTCGCGCTGCTGCCGGCGCTGGTGATGGACTACTTCGGCGGGCGCCACATCGGCGCGATCATCGGCGTGCTGTACACCAGCGTGGCGGTGGGCACGCTGGTCGGCCCGTCGGCCGCGGGCTTCGCCTTCGACGTCAGCCGCAGCTACCTGCTGCCGATCCTCGCGAGCGCGGCGGCGAACTTCGCGGCCATGGGCCTGTTGATGGCGATGCCGAAGTCGTCGACGTCCAGCTGAAATGCAGGCCCCGCGCGGCAAGCGCCGCGCCGGGCCGCGACCGACAGTTCCCGCCGCCGTCGCTGCCTCAGGACTTCTGGACCAGCTTCAGCACGCTGGAGAAATCGAGCGCGCCGTGGCCCGCGAGGCTGTGCGCCGCATACAGGCTGCGCGCCAGGCCGCCCAGCGGGGTGGCCGCGCGCACGGCGGTGGCGTTCTCCTGCGCCAGGCCCAGGTCTTTCAGCATCAGGTCGGTGCCGAAGCCGCCCGCGTAGTTCTTGGAGGCGGGGGAGGTCTCCATCACGCCCGGCATCGGGTTGTACTTCTCGAGCGCCCAGTTGCCGCCCGAGCTGCGGCGCATGATTTCAGACAGCACCTTCGGATCGAGCCCGTTGGCCACGCCCAGCGCCAGCGCTTCCGACGTGCCGATCATCAGGATGCCGAGCAGCATGTTGTTGCAGATCTTCGCGGTCTGCCCCGCACCGGCCGCGCCGGCGTGGAAGATGTTCGCGCCCATCTTCTCGAGCACCGGGCGCGCGCGCTCCAGGTCCTTGGTGTCGCCGCCGACCATGAAGGTCAGCGTGCCGGCAATGGCGCCGCCGGTGCCGCCCGACACGGGCGCGTCGATCATCGCGATGCCCTTGGCGTTGGCCGCCTCGGCCACCTTGCGCGACGTGGCCGCGGCGATGGTGCTGCTGTCGATCACCAGCGTGCCGGCGCGGATGCTGTCGAGCAGGCCGGGCTTGCCGCCGCCGCCGAGGAACAGGCCCTCGACGTGCGCGCTGGCCGGCAGCATGCTGACGACCACGTCGGCGTCGGCCACGGTCTCGCCGGCCGAATTGGCGATGGGCAGGCCCTCGCCGCCGAACTTCTTGCAGGCTTCGGCCGAGAGGTCGAAGGCGCTGAGCGTGTGGCCGGCCTTGTGCAGGTTCATGGCCATCGGGCCGCCCATGTTGCCCAGGCCGATGAAAGCGATCTTCATGTGTCTTGTCTCCGTTGTTCTGTGCAGGAAATGGTGAGAGTCAGACCAGCGAGGCCAGCTCCGGCGGCATCTCGCCGCGCGGGCGCAGGTGGTCTTCGATGAAGGCGGGCGTGATCTCCTCGAGCGTGGCCGGGTTCCAGCGCGGGTTGCGGTCCTTGTCGACCAGCACCGCGCGGATGCCTTCGGCAAAGTCCTTGTGCGCGCAGAAGCCCAGCGAGGCCCAGTACTCGAGGCGGAACACTTCGGCCAGCGACATGCGCGGCACGCGCTGCCACAGTTCGAAGCTCAGCGCCGCAGAGCTCGGCGCGCCCTTGGCGAAGGTCTTGGCGGCGCCCTGCAGCCAGGCGTCGTCGCTTTGCAGTTCGCGCATGCGCCTGGCGATGTCGAGCAGGTCGTCGCCGGCCATCAGCGCGTTGATGGCGTCGTAGTGCTCGCGCACCTTCGAGGGCGGCATTTCAGCGCCCTCGCCGGCCTTGGCCAGGATGCGCGACAGCGTGGCGCGGTCGGCCCTGGCGTCGCCGCCGGCCCATTGCGTGGACGCGATGGCCGCGAGCACGTCGGCCTTGCGCTCCTGCGGCACCAGCACGTCGGCCAGGCCGCAGAAGATGGTGTCGTGCGCGTTGACGTTGGCGGCCGTGAGCGCCAGGAACAGGCCCGTGCGGCCCGGCGTGCGGCGCAGGAACCAGCTGCCGCCCACGTCGGGGTACAGGCCGATGTTGATCTCGGGCATGGCGATGCGGCTTTGCAGCGTCATCACGCGGTGCGAGGCGCCGGCCAGCAGGCCCACGCCGCCGCCCATCACGATGCCGTGGCCCCAGCACAGGAAGGGCTTGGGAAAGGTGTGGATCAGGTGGTCGAGCTCGTACTCTTCGCGGAAGAAGTCTTCGGCGTAGGTGTTGCGCTCGGGGCCGCAGTCCAGCAGCGTCTGGTAGAGCTGGCGCAGGTCGCCGCCGGCGCAGAAGGCCTTCTCGCCCGCGGCCTGCAGCAGCACGCCGACGACGCCGTCGTCCCGTGCCCACTCGCGCAGCTTGGGCGTGAGCAGGCGCACCATGTCCACGGACAGCGCGTTGAGCGACGCCGGGGCGTTGAGCGTGGCCACCGCGAAGCGCTGGCCGCCGGCGGTCTTGATTTCGTCGAAGAGAACTACGTTGTCGGTCATTGTTTGAAAGATTCCATGTGCACGACGCTCAGCGGATGTCGCTGTCGCCTTCGAGCAATTTTCGCGCAACGATGACGCGCATGATTTCGTTCGTGCCTTCGAGGATCTGGTGCACGCGCGCGTCGCGCACCAGGCGCTCCAGCGGGAACTCGCTCAGGTAGCCGTAGCCGCCGTGCAGCTGCAGTGCGTCGTTGCAGACGTTGAAGCCCGCATCGGTCGCAAAGCGCTTGGCCATCGCGCAGTAGGTGCTGGCGTCGGCATGGCCCGCGTCGAGCTTGGAGGCCGCGAGGCGCACCATCTGCCGCGCCGCGACCAGCTCGGTCGCCATGTCGGCCAGCTTGAACTGCAGCGCCTGGAAGCTCGCGAGCGGCTTGCCGAACTGCTGGCGCTCGTGCAGGTAGCGGCGTGCCGCGTCGAGCGCGCCCTGAGCAGCGCCCACCGAGCATGTCGCGATGTTGATGCGCCCGCCGTCGAGCCCCTTCATGGCAATGCGAAAGCCCTCGCCTTCCTTGCCCAGCAGGTTCTGCGCGGGCACGCGCACGTTGTCGAAGTTGATGGTGCGCGTGGGCTGGCTGTTCCAGCCCATCTTGTGTTCCTTCTTGCCGTAGCTGACGCCTGGCGCGTCGGCCGGCACCGCGAAGGCAGAGATGCCGCTCGCGCCCGCGCCGCCCGTGCGCGCCATCAGCACCAGCACGTCGGTCGCGCCCGCGCCCGAGATGAAGGCCTTGCCGCCGTTGATGACGTACTCGGCGCCCTGCAGTTCGGCGCGCGTCTTCAGCGAGCCGGCGTCAGACCCTGCGCCCGGCTCCGTGAGGCAGTACGACGCCAGCTTGCGTCCGCTCGTCAGGTCTTCGCCCCACTGCGCGGCCACCGCGTCGCTCGCCCAGGTGCCGAGCATCCACGTCGCCATGTTGTGGATGGTGATGAAGGCCGTGGTCGAGGGGTCGACCGCGGCCATCTCCTCGAACACCAGCGCCGCGTCGAGCCGCGGCAGGCCGAGGCCGCCGATGCGCTCGGGCGCGTACAGGCCGCAGAAGCCCAGCTCGCCGGCCTTGGCGATGGCCTCTTTCGGGAAGATGGCCTCGGCGTCCCACTGCGCCGCGTGCGGCGCGAACTCGGCCTGCGCAAAGCTGCGCGCACTCTGCGCGAAGGCGTTCTGCTCTTCGGAAAGTTCGAAATTCATTGCTCGCGACCCTTCCAGCGATCCAGTTCAGCGCTTCGTTTGCGGGTTGATTTTTCCAGGCAGGAGCTGAACACCAGCGGCCAGATGGAGCCACCCTCGTTCGCCTTCGCCGCACGCTTGCAGGCGGGGTCCCGGCCCTTGAGCCAGGCCCGCTGTTCGTTGCGCAGCGCGACGCGCATCTGCGGCGAGAGCGTCTTCATCACCTCGCCGTACCGGATGTTGAGCGTGGCGTCGGCCGCACGAAAATCGCGCGCCGCGCACTCGTTCATTTCCTGCTGGTTCCCGTTGGGGTTGCAGTCGGTCGCGCCGGCGTCGGCAGCGGCCTGCGCCCTGCCGGCGAGCAACGCGACCGTCGCCACCGCGCCCCAGGCCGCGATGCGAAGCCCTCGCCTCATTTGAGGCTGATGGTGGTGTTCACGCCGTGCGAGACGGTGCTGTCGTCGAACCAGCGCGCCGTGACGGTCTTGGTCTGCGTGTAGAACATGATGACCTGCTTGCCGTACGGGCCCAGGTCGCCGAGTTTCGACGCGCGCGAACCGGTGAACGAGAACATCGGAACCGGCACCGGAATCGGCACGTTGATGCCGACCTGGCCGACGTCGATGTCTTCCTGGAAGCGGCGCGCCGCGGCGCCCGACTGCGTGAAGATGGCCGTGCCGTTGCCGTTCGGGTTGCTGTTGATCAGCTCGATGGCTTCGTCGATGGTCTCGGCATCGGCCACGCACAGCACCGGGCCGAACACTTCCTGGTCATAGATCGTCATGCCGGGCTTCACGCCGGTGAAGATCGTCGGGCCGACGAAGTTGCCTTTCTCGAAGCCGGGCACGGTGGGCTTGCGGCCGTCGAGCACCAGCTTGGCACCGTCGGCCTCGCCGCGTTCGATGAGGCTGTTCACGCGGTCGTACGCTGCGCACGACACCAGCGGGCCCACGTCCACGCCCTTCTCGGTGCCGGCGCCTATCTTCAGCGTCCTGGCCTTCTCGATGAGCTCGGGCACCCAGTTGCGCGCATCGCCCACCAGCACCGCCACCGACACCGCCATGCAGCGTTGGCCGGCTGCGCCGAAGCTCGCGCCGGCCAGTGCGTTGAGCGTCTGCTCCTTGTTCGCGTCGGGCATCACGATGGCGTGGTTCTTCGCGCCCATCATGCATTGCGCGCGCTTGCCGGCCAGCGTGGCGCGGTTGTAGACGTGCGTGCCGACCTTGGTGGAGCCGACGAAGCTGATCGCCTTGATGTCCTTGTGGTCGCAGATGCCGTTGACGATGGCTTCGCCGCCGTGCACCACGTTCAGCACGCCGGGCGGAATGCCGGCTTCGAGCGCCAGTTCGCACAGGCGCATGGTGACCATCGGGTCTTGCTCGGAGGGCTTCAGCACGAAGGTGTTGCCGGTGACGATGGCCATCGGGAACATCCACAGCGGGATCATCGCGGGGAAGTTGAACGGCGTGATGCCGGCGCACACGCCCAGCGGCTGCAGCAGCGTGTAGGTGTCCACGCCGTTGGCCACGTTGTTGGCCAGCTCGCCGAGCTGCAGGTTGCCGATGTTCGAGGCGTGCTCGACCACTTCGAGGCCGCGGAACACGTCGCCCTCCGCATCCGGCAGCGTCTTGCCCTGCTCGGCCGTGAGGATCGCGGCGAGCTCGCCCATGTTCTCGCGAATGAGCTGCTGCAGCTTCAGGAAGATGCGCGCGCGCGCACCGATGGGCGTCTTGCGCCAGGTCTTGAAGGCTTCCTTGGCGGAGGCGACGGCGGCGTCCAGTTCGGCCGGGGTGGCGAAGGGCACGCGGGCCAGCACCTGCTGCGTGGCCGGGTTGACGACGTCGCGCCATTCGGTGGTCTTGGATTCGACCAGCTTGCCGCCGATCAGCAGCTTGACGGTGGCGACTTGCGTCGAGGGGGTGGTGGTGGCGTCCATGAGGGTTTGTCTCCAGTGAATACGGGTGCCGGTTGAACCGGTTCGGCCACGCATCCTAGCTTTGCAGATTTGCCATGACAATAGACAAATATGCGCGGCCGCTTTGCAAAAATGCAAAGCCCCCTCCTCGATGGCGCGGCGATCCGGCCACACAAGGGCACACATGGACTGGGACAACCTGCGGTACTTTCTGGAACTGGCCCGCTCGGGCACGCTGATGAGCGCGGCGCGCCGGCTCGAGGTCGACCACACCACGGTGGCGCGGCGCATCCAGGCGCTTGAAAAAGAAGTCGGCGCCCCGCTCTTCTCGCGCGAATCGGGCGGCCACCGGCTCACCGAGGCGGGCCGGCGGCTGCAGCCGCAGGTCGAGGCGATGGAAAGCGCGTTCCAGGCCGTGGAGAGCACGGCGCCGGCTTCGCAGGAAGGGCTGTCGGGGCTGGTGCGCATCGGCGCGACCGAGGGCTTCGGCACGGTGGTGCTGGCGCCGCAGCTGGCGCTGTTCGCCGTGCAGCACCCCAAGCTCACCATCGACCTGCTCGCCATGCCGCGGCTGGTGCACCTGTCGCGGCGCGAGGCCGACATCGTCATCTCGCTCGAGCGCCCCGCGCGCGGGCCGGTGGTGGTCAGCAAGCTCACCGACTACACCTTGCGCCTCTATGCATCGAAGAAGTACCTGGCCGCGCACAAGCCCATCAAGACCCGCGAAGACCTGCGCGGCCACACCTTCATCAGCTACGTGGACGACCTGCTCTTCAGCAAGGAGCTGCAGTACCTGGACGAACTGCACCGCCCCGACGCCTTCGCGCTGCGCAGCACCAGCGTGCTCGCGCAGCACAGCGCGGTGGTGGCCGGAGCGGGCATCGCGGTGCTGCCGGCCTTCGTGGCGGAGAACGACGGCGCGCTGAAGCCGGTGCTGCCGGGGCAGGCGAACTTCACGCGCACCTTCTGGATGTCGATGCCGGCGGAGACCAAGCACCTGGTGCGGATGCAGGCGGTGTGGGAGTTTTTGCGCAACACGGCGCAGGCGCAGCAGCAACTGTTGCTGTTGCCCCCGGCCTGAGGTCGCGCCTCAACGCCGCGGCGGCGCGATGTCCGGAAAGTTCTGCGCCACGAAGTCGACCACGAAGGCCTGCGGGTCCACGCGATGGTTCTCCGTGTCCGCATGGTCGAGGTAGCGGCGCCAGAAGTGCCGGATCTTGTCGGGCACGTCGTCGGCAAAACCCATCTGGCTGCTGACGATTTCCTGCCAGGTGCCGCTGGCGCTGAAAGTCTGCGCGAGCCGGGGCTCCAGCGCCTCGAGCGTGGCCCGTTTCTGGTCGTCGAGCTGGTCGATGGCGTCGAGCACCAGGCAATCCACCAGCCGCAGCAGCGGCCTTCCTTCGTATCTGTTCGTTGTCGGCATGCGCCCAAGTTTCGCACTGGTTGGCGGCGGTGGAATTGCCCCGTAGTTTTTTCCAGTCACCGTGCGCTTGTGCGCGCATTTGTTTCCGGCGTAACAGGGCGCCGACAGAGCGGTGACGCTGTTCGGCACACCATCTCTCGGATACCACAACGGTCCGTAAAGGGAGAGGAAATGAAAGTTCGAGAATTCGACGCCGCGTCAGGCCAATCCAAATCCACCGACTCATCGCCTGTGAGTACCGCGTCAACCACGGTTGCGCAGGCACAGCACGCTGAACCAACCATCACTCTGTACGGACGAATTGCAGCGGGCCCGGTCGGCTACGTCAGTTGGCCAGACCCACCCGACCTTCACTTTTCCATCCTCATCGACGACGCATACAGCGGCATCACCGTGCTCGACGGCCAGCCCACCATGTGGGAAGCAGGCCTGCGCAACATGGCGCTCATCAAGACCAATCGGTATGACAACGCCACCCCGAGCGGCGTGCGCGTGCGAATTCCCCTTGAGCCGCCAGCCGGCATGAGCAGACGCGAGTTTGCGCAGCGGATCATTGTTCGTTCGCAGAAATTCGCAAGCTACGCTGCACCCTGCTCGGCACCCAAAAACATCGGAGGATCGCGCATGCGGCCCGGCGAATACAACAGCAGCTCCTATGTCGCCGGCCTCCTGGACAGCGTCATGGGTCATGTGCCATCCGTATCGACACCCGGATTTCAGACACCAGGCTGGGAAAATCCGATGCCTGGTCACTTCTTCAAGGGCGAGGCAATCCGATGAACACCGGCTCACGCCTGGGCGTGCATGTACTGGCGTGGGCCGCGTCGATCCCGGCCTTGAACGTGTTGCTGACTGCGTTGGAGCGGCACGGCGTGCTCCCTGTTTCGGGAGATATCGTGGCTGCCGTTGCAATGGCGCTGCTGCTGTGGGCCGTGCTGATCTACCGGCACCGCGTGCCTCATGCGGTCCGCGCGTTCGAACGCGGGCTGTGGCTCCTGGCCTTCACGGTCGCGATGCTGCTCGTGGGTGCGACCGCGCTCTTTGCCGCGTTCTGGGTCACGGTCGCCATCTACGGACTCTGACGCGCAAAAAAGTGGGCTGCGCGGTGACTCACCGCTCGGCGACAGGTAGCCACACCGACCAGCCTGTAGAGCGTGTGGAGCGCCCGGGCGGCCTGGACGGCCGGGGCGACAGGGTGCGCGCTGCGCTGGGCGCCTGGCGGCTCAAGAGAACAAGCGCTTGAGCAAGCCCTTGCGCGGCTCGGGCGCTGCGGCCTGCTCCAGCAATTCGATCATTCCTTCGACACGCGGCTTCTTCAGTCGCCGCGCGTAGTCGAAGTAGCTCTGGTCCTTGTCGATGCTGTAGAACCTGGGCGGCATCGGCAGGCCCGGCGTCGATGCGAGCAGCGCGCGCAAGGCGTCGAGGTGGTTGGTGCGGATCGCGCTCATGATCGCCGTCTCGCCGAGCGAAGGCACGATCTCGTTCGTGCCCGCGAGCCCCGCGGCGAGCAAGGGCGCGATGGCGGCCGCATCGCCGCCCGTGGCTGCCGCGCCCAAGGCTTCGAGCGCCGCGAGTTTTTCCGGCGACAGGCTGGCCTTGTACGCATCGCCGCGCTTGTCGTCTTCGTCGCGCGCGTCGCCGCCCTTGATCGTCATGAAGTCGGTGACCAGCGCGACAGGCTCGCCGGCCGCGTCGAAGGCCCAGAAGCTCGGATAGGTGCCGTCGCCCCAGCCCGCGCTGAAGATGACGACGTTGTTCGCGGAGCCTGCCCCTAGCGGGTAGTGGTCGACGCTGCGGTCGTCGCCCATCTCGGCGTCGATCACGTTGTCGAAGTAGCTCACGTAGTCGGGGCCGGCGGACTCTTTCGCGTCGCGCTCGGCCATGGCGGCGGGCGTGTCAGCGTCCATGAAGCAGCCGACGCCGGCATCGACCGGGTAGCCGAAGAATTCGCCGTCGCCCAGCGCTTCGGGGGATTCGCCTTCGCGCAGGGCCAACGCCCATGTCAGATCGCCAGCCGCGAGGCTGGCACGGTCCCGCAGCCACAGCACGGCCAGCGCATTGCGGCCCTTGTCGTGCAGCAGCTCCACGTCGAAGCGCCCGCGCACCTGCACGTTCACGGCGAACGGCGCGCGCTCGGGCTGCACCAGCGCGTCGCAGGCGACGACGCGCCCGCTCGTGATGTTCAGCGCGCCGCAGCGATTGCGTTGCAGGTGACGCGCGGCCAGCGCGGCGTCATCGAGAAAAAGGGCTTGCAGGTTGTCGTTGTCGAGGTAGGCCATGGGGCCCAGTTTCTCATTGCCTGGCCACAGTGCGTCAAACAGGCCAAACGGGCGCATCGGTGCCCGGCGGCACGGAGGGGCGCGCATAGGCGGCCGGCGTACGGGACAGCTGCGCGCTGTGGCGCAGCGCGGCCAGCTCGCCAAAGCCCGACTTCGAAGTCTCGACATACCGTGTGGACGATGGCTTCGCAATGGCCAGCCCATCGGCCACGCGGCCCAGCGAGCGCAGCCAGCGCCCCGTCTGCGCAAGCGATACCTGAACATGCCAGCTGCCGCCCTCGCGCTGCTGACGCCACAGGGCGGCGGCCGCGCCGAAGGCCATGAGGTAGCCCGTGGCCTCGTCGAGGATCTGCATCGGCAAGGCGCGCGGCTTGCCGTCGCCGGCCGCCTTGCCTTCCGCGTCGTTGAAGCCCGTGGCGGTCTGCACGAGCGAGTCGAAGCCGCGGCGTTGCGCCCAGGGCCCCTGCGTGCCATAGGCCGTGAGCGACACGCAGACGATGCCCGGGCGCAGCGCGCTGACCTCGCGCGGCCCGAAGCCCAGCGCGGCCATGCCGCCGGGCCGGTAGCCCTGCACGAACACATGCGCATCGGCGATGAGCTCGTGCAGCGTGGCGCGGCCTTCGTCGGTGCGCAGATCGGCGTGCGCGCTGAGCTTGCCGCGGCTGGTGTCCGCGATGGCTTCGATGTTGGGCAGCTTCGGCGAGTTGATGAGCATCACGTCGGCCCCGTAGGCCGCGAGCGCCTTGCCGCCGACCGGGCCGGCCAGGATGCGCGTGAGGTCGAGCACGCGCACGCCGCTCAAGGGGCGCTGGTCTTCATTCAGCGCCGGCAGCGGCAACGGCGCCGCGTCGCCGATGCGCTCGATGGTGAACAGTGGCTGCGTGGCCAGGGCCTGCGCCTGGGGCGTGGCATCCCATTCGTCGAAACTGCGCAATGCGGTGACGACGAGGCCTTGTGCGGCAGCGGCGTCTTCGAAATCGCGCGCCTTCCACGTGGCCATGGCCGCTTCGGCATCGGCGCGCGTGGCGGTCGCGGGGTCGAGCTTCATCAGCCGCAGCGCGCCGTCGCGGTGATGCGCGAAGTTCGCGTGCACGCGCACCCAGCCGTCGGCGCATGGGTAGAGGCCCGAGAACTTGTCCCAGATGTCGGCCACGTGCCCGTCGAGGCTGAACCAGCCCGTGCATTCGAGCGCCGCGTGCAGCATGTCGACCGACACGTCCTGCCTCGGCACGCCGCGCGCGTGCGCCAGCTCGCAGGCCGCGAGCGCGGCAGCCGCGATGGTGCTCTGCGCTGCGGCGCCGACCGCGAAGGACGAGGGCAGCACGGGGTCGGCGCCCGTGAGCCGCGCAAACGGCAGGGCTTCTTCGGGCAGGCCCGCCTGCCGCCAGATACCGCCCAGGACTTCGCTCGCATTCATTTCACATCTCCAGAACGTCCAGAAGCAAAAAGGCAGGGCCCGCTCGCGCAGCCCTGCCTTGGTCGTCGTTGCGCGGCATGCCTTACGGGAATCAGCTTGTGCCTGACGGCGTGCCTTCCCTGCTCTGCAATGCACCCTTGCACGCAACGCCGCCGACCCCGTGAAGTTCAGGGATCGACGCCGTACTTGGCCCGGAACTCGCTCTCCATCATCTTGCAGGAGCCTGCGATGAATTGCTGAGTCCCCGGGTCCTGCGCTTTGCTGGAATGTTCCTTCCAGCAAAGCTCGATCGCGAGGCGCTCTATCTGCCGCTCGGAGGGTGGCCCCGACAAGGCGCCGATCGCGAACACCAGCAAGAAGAGCCCCGCGGGAATGATGAGGACCAGCCACCACAGCGAAAAACCGGAGCGCGCGGCGACAACCACCGGCTGCGGCGAGTCCTCGGGCACCTCGACGGGAGATTCGGTGCCGGCGTTACGCAGGCCGTCGTAAGCGATGGCCTCGTCGGCGTCAGGAAAGATGCGATCGTCGACACGGTAGGTGCCGTCGGCCAGCTTGACAACAGCCATGCACTTACCGATCGGCGTCGGACAGCAGGAAGCGGTTCTGGCCGCCATCGACCACTTCGACTTCTCTGGACAGCGTCCCGCCTTGGCGCTCATAGCGGATGGTCCAGACAACCTCGGAGATCAGCAGGTACTTGCCTGCCGGCACCTTGGGGAAATCGAAGTTCCCCTGGGCATCGCAGCGCGTGTTGCGAGCAAGGGCGGCGTACTCGCGCAAAACCTTGTTGTCCCCCGCGTACTTCGGCACTTGTCCCCGCGCGGTGATGGAAGCTATCTCCTTGAAGAACGATGTGGCCGGGAACAGCACGGCACGCGAACCGGCGCAGGTGACGGTTCCGCCGCCCTGCTGCCGCAGGAACGCCTGTCCCGTGACCATGTTCGGCCCCGTCGCCGCATAAGGGGCGTGCTCCTTCAGGTCGAACTCCGCTTGGATGGGCACTTCCTTCGGAGGCATCGCACAGCCCGCAAGAAGTGCCGCCGCAGCCAGCGCACCGATGATCGATCTTTTCATTTACCTCTCTCCATGGTTCTTTCGGCACTTGCAGGCCGATTGGAAGAATTTCCGCCCCATATCCTAACGTTCCGTTACGCAAGTCGATGCAATTCGACGCGCGCTTTCGCCTGCATTCATCTCGGTTCTCAAGCGCCGCCAGAAGCAAAAAAAGCAGGGCCCGCTTTCGCGGCCCTGCTTCGATCGCGGCTGCGCTCGCGCGCCTTAGGGGATCAGCTTGGCACCCGTCTTGCCCTGCAGCGTGTCGAAGCTCACGCCCGGCGCCAGCTCGACGACCTTCAGGCCTTCGGGCACGACGTCCATCACGGCCAGGTCGGTGATGATGCGGTCGACCACGCCCACGCCGGTCAGCGGCAGGGTGCAGGCCTCGAGGATCTTCAGGTCTTCGGTGCCGTCTTTCTTCTTGGCCACGTGTTCCATGAGCACGATCACGCGCTTCACGCCGGCCACCAGGTCCATGGCGCCGCCCATGCCCTTGACCATCTTGCCGGGGATCATCCAGTTGGCGAGGTCGCCCTTGGCGCTCACCTGCATGGCGCCCAGGATCGACAGGTTGATCTTGCCGCCGCGGATCATCGCGAAGCTGTCATGGCTGCCGAAGATGGCCGAGCCGGGCAGCGTGGTGACGGTCTGCTTGCCGGCGTTGATCAGGTCGGCGTCGACGTTGTCTTCGGTCGGGAACGGGCCGATGCCCAGCATGCCGTTCTCGCTCTGCAGCCACACTTCCTTGGTGCCGGTGTGGTTGGCCACCAGCGTCGGAATGCCGATGCCCAGGTTCACGTAGAAGCCGTCTTCGAGTTCTTGGGCGGCACGGGCCGCCATCTGGTCTTGGGTCCAGGGCATCTCAGGCTCCTTCTTTCTTGTTGGCGGGCACGGTGGGCACGGGCACCTCGGTGCCGGCGGCGGCCTGCGCGATCACGGCCTGGGCCTCGACCTTGGCGGCAGCGGCGTCCACCGGCGCGGCGGCGCTCACGGTGCGCTTCTCGATGCGCTTCTCGGGGCTGGCGTTGAGCACGATGCGGTGCACGTAGATGCCCGGCAGGTGGATGTCGTCGGGGGCCAGTTCGCCCACTTCGACGATCTTCTCGACCTCGACGATGCAGACCTTGCCGGCCATGGCGGCGGCCGGGTTGAAGTTGCGCGCCGTCAGGCGGAAGCGCAGGTTGCCCGACTTGTCGGCCACGTCGGCCTTCACCAGCGCCACGTCGGGCACCAGCGAATGCTCCATCACGTAGGTTTCGCCGTTGAACTCGCGCAGTTCCTTGCCTTCGGCCACTTGCGTGCCCACGCCGGTCTTGGTGAAGAAGGCCGGAATGCCCGCGCCGCCGGCGCGCAGCTTCTCGGCCAGCGTGCCCTGGGGCGTGAACTCCAGCGCCAGTTCGCCCGCCAGGTACTGGCGCTCGAACTCCTTGTTCTCGCCGACGTAGGACGCGACCATCTTCTTGATCTGGCGCGTTTCCAGCAGCTTGCCGAGGCCGAAACCGTCGACGCCCGCGTTGTTCGACACGACGGTCAGGTTCTGCACGCCGGAGTCCTTCAGCGCGTCGATCAGCGCTTCGGGAATGCCGCAAAGGCCGAAGCCGCCGACCGCGAGCATCTGCCCGTCGGCCACGACTCCCTTGAGTGCCGCGTCGGCGGAGGGATAGATCTTGTTCACTCGGGCTCCTTGATGGATGAATGGAGAGTGGGTGGGAAAGCCCTGAACGATACTACGTACCCGCATACGTAGTATTTCGTAATGGTGACCCCCGATGCCCGAGATCGATTACCGGCTGGCTTTTGAGCACGCGCCCGTCGGCATGGTGGTTTCGAGCAACCGCACCATCGTCGCCTGCAACCTGCGGGTGTGCGAAATTTTCGGCGCAACGCCCCCGGCGCTGGTGGGGCATTCATTCAGCATCCTCTACCCCAGCGTGGCCGAGTTCGAGCGCATCGGCAAGCGCATGGAGCCCTTCCTGAACGCCAGCGGCAACTACGCCGACAACCGCATGATGAGACGCCTGGGCGGCCTGCACGGCGCCATTGCGGGCGAGACCTTCTGGTGCCACGTCACCGGCCACGCGCTGAACCGCGCGGCGCCGCACGAGGCCGGCATCTGGACCTTCGAGGATCTGGGCTCGCGCCGAGCCGTCAAGGCCGAGCTCACGCCGCGCGAGCGCGAGGTGGCCGCGCAGGTGATGCGCGGGCTCACCTCGAAGGAGATCGGCAAGGCGCTCGGCATCAGCCACCGCACGGTCGAGCTGCACCGGGCGCGGCTGATGCGCAAGTACGCGGCGGCCACCACCGCGGAGCTGGTGCAGAAGCTGATCGCGGGCTGAAGCCTGCAATCTGCGCCGCGTCATTTGCAGCGCGGCGCGCAAGGCGCTGCGCACTGGGCGCGCAACGGTCGGGCGCGACAGCGCAGGCCGCCAGAAGTTCCAGCTGATCGCCCGCCGATCGTTGCAGAAACGGAAACGCCGTGTCGTCGAACCGGAGCCGCCGGCGCGCACTGGGAGGTCTATCGTTGAAGCCATGCAGGGCACGAAGCCCGCAATCACCCAGGAGTCCGAAAATGTCCACACCCCTTCATTCCGAAAAGAGCCTGTTGCTGCAAACGCAAGCCTCTGTCGCAAAGGCCCATGCGCTCGCGGTGCAGAAGCTGCCGGTGGCGCTCACGCTCTCGGCCATCATCCTGTCGATCATCAACGTCAGGCTGTAGCGCCGCCTCGCTCGTTCGCATGCACGCGTGCTTGCATGCGGGCGTGCTCAGTCGGGCTTGATGTCCGCCGACTTGATCACCTTCGACCAGGCCGCCAGTTCCTGGTCGACGAATTTCGCCAGCGTGGGCGGGTCCATGTAGGTCGCGAAGGCGCCCTGGTCGTCCACCTTCTTGCGGAACGACTCGCTCTCGACGATCTTCCTGATCTCCGCGCTGAGCTTCGCCACCACCTCGGGTGGCGTCTTCGCCGGCGCGAACACCGCGAACCACGACTCCACCTCGTAGCCCGGCAGCCCCGCCTCGGCCGAGGTGGGCACATTGGGCATCGACGCATGCCGCTTGCTGCCGGTGTACGCCAGCGCCTTGATGCGCCCGCTCGCGAAGTGGCCGATGACCGAGGGCGGCGTGGTGATGAACATGTCGACATTGCCCGAGATCAGGTCGTTGATGGCCGGACCCGAACCCTTGTAGGGCACGTGCGTCATCGGCTCCTTCGCCTGGCGCGCCAGCAGCTCGCCCGCGATGTGCTGGATCGAGCCGTTGCCCGACGAGGCGAAGAACAGGCCGCCCTCCTTCTTCTTGCCGTATTCGATGAGCTCCTTCATCGAGTTCACGGGCAGCTTGCCGCTCACCGCGACGACGTGCGGGGCGCGCATCACCATCGCCACGGGCACGAAGTCCTTGGTCGGGCTCCACTTGAGGTTCGGGTACAGCGACGGGTTGCCGACGTGGTAGCCCGAGTACTGCATCAGCAGCGTGTAGCCGTCGGGCGCCGCGCGCGCCACGAACTCGGCGCCGATGTTGCCGCTGGCACCGGGCCGGTTGTCGACCACCACGGGCTGGCCCAGCGCGCGCTGCAGCGGCTCGCCGACCAGGCGGGCCATGATGTCGGTGGAGCCGGCCGGCGCGGTGGGCACGACGAAGGTGATGGGCCTGGAAGGCCAGGTATCAGCATTGGCATTGACACTGGCGGCGCAGGCCGCCCATGCCAGGCCGAGCGCGATGAAGCGGTGAGCGGGTTTCATGGTTTGTCTCCGTTGGTTTGTCCTGGGGTCTGCCCGAATTCCCCGGCCCGTCAGGGCGCGAGCTCCGAGATCTCGATCAGGTTCCGGTCGGGGTCGCGCACGTAGACCGAGCGGATGCGCGAGGTGGCGCCGGTGCGCATCACCGGGCCTTCGACTACGGGCACGCCCTTGTCCTTCAAGCGCGCGATCACGGCCTCCAGCGGCACGCTGGCGATGAAGCACAGGTCGAGCGAGCCCGGCGTGGGCCATTGCGCCTTGGGCTCGAACTCGTGGCCCTTCAGGTGCAGGTTGATCTTCTGGTTGCCGAAGCGAAACGCCTTGCGGCCGGCGCCGAAGCTCTCCAGCGACATGCCCATCGCCTCGACATAGAAACGGATGCAGGCGGCCTCGTCGGCGGTGGTCAGCACCAGGTGGTCCAGGTGATCGATCATGGGCGAGCCTCCATCTGCCGTTGCAGTTCGCGCGCGCGGGCACGCGCCACGGTGTCGTTGAAATCCGCGGGCGGCGCATGCCGCGTCAGGCGATGCCCCGCGCGCGACACCTGGCCCGGCAGGTCGTGCCGCACCAGCGACTGCAACTCGGCCGCCGCGGCAATCAGGCCGTCCAGGTCCATGCCGGTGTCGTAGCCCATGCACTGCAGCATGTGCACCACGTCTTCGGTCGCCACGTTGCCGGTGGCGCCGGGTGCGTAGGGGCAACCGCCGATGCCGCCGAGCGACATGTCGAGCCGCCGGATGCCGGCCTCGACGGCGGCCACCGTGTTGACGAGGCCCATGCCGCGCGTGTTGTGGAAGTGCGCCGTCCAGTCCATCGACGGGCACATGGCGATCGCGCTCTCGCAGATGGCTTGCACCTGCGTCGGGTGCGCCATGCCCGTGGTGTCGCACAGCGTCACACCCTGCACCTCGAGCGCCGCGAAGCGGTCGATCCAGCCCCGCACGCCGTCCCCTGCCACCTCGCCCTCCATCGGGCAGCCGAACACGCACGACAGCGACACGTTCACCGGCACGCCCGCCTGCTTCGCCAGCGCGATCACGCCGGCCAGTTGCGCGAACGACTGCTCCCGCGTCATGCGCAGGTTGGCGAGGTTGTGCGTCTCGCTCACCGACATGACGATGTTGAACTCGTCGATGCGGCTTTCCAGCGCGCGCTGTGCGCCGCGCAGGTTCGGCACCAGCGCGGTGTAGACCACGCCGGGGCGGCGCGCGATGCGGTGCATCACTTCTTCGCCGTCGCGCAGCGCGGGAATGGCCTTGGCCGACGTGAACGAGGTCACTTCGATCTTCGCGTAGCCCAGCGTGCCGAGCCGGTCGACCAGCGCGACCTTGTCGTCGGTCGGGATGAAGCGGCTTTCCATCTGGAAGCCGTCGCGCGTGGCGACCTCGTTGATGTACAGCCGCGTGCCGTGGCCGGTCTTCATGCGGCCTCCCGCTCATCGCGCCGCGCGGGCCATCCGCCGGCCTGCAGGTCGCCGCTGTGTTCGCCCAGCCGCGGCGCGGGGTGCGCGATGCGGCCCGGCGTGGCACTGAGCTTGGGCACCACGCCGGGCACCTTCAGCGTGGTGCCGTCCGACGCCGGGGCCTCGACGATCATTTCGCGCGCCAGGTACTGCGGGTCGCTCGCGATGTCGGCCACGGTGTAGATGCGCCCGACCGGCACGCCGGCCGCGTCGAGCACGGCCAGCACCTCGTCGCGGCTGCGCGGCAGCGTCCACGCCTCGATGGCCGCATCGATCTCTGCCACGCGCAGCACGCGGCCGTCGTTGTGCTTCAGTTGCTCGTCACGCTCGAGGTCTTCGCGCCCGATGGCCCGCATCAGCCGCCGGAAGATGCTGTCGCCGTTGCCGGCCACCAGCACGTAGTGGCCGTCGCTGCACCGGTAGGCGTTGGTCGGCGCGATGCCGGGCAAGGCGCTGCCGGCCCGCTCGCGCACCGCGCCGAAGGCGGCGTACTCGGGCAGCAGGCTTTCCATCACGTTGAACACCGACTCGTACAGCGCCACGTCGATGAACTGCCCTTCGCCGCCATGCGCCGTGCGGTGGTGCAGCGCGGTCAGCACGCCGATCACGCCATGCAGCGCCGCCAGCGTGTCGCCCAGCGACACCCCCACGCGCACCGGCACCCGGCCCGGTTCGCCGCTCAGGTAGCGCAGCCCGCCCATCGATTCGCCGAGCACGCCGAAGCCGGGCTTGTCGCGGTAGGGGCCGGTCTGGCCGTAGCCCGAGATGCGCAGCATGATGAGCCGCGGGTTCAGCGCGTGCAGCTGTTCCCAGCCCAGGCCCCAGCCTTCGAGCGTGCCGGGCTTGAAGTTCTCGATGAGCACGTCGGCCTCGAGCGCCAGGGCCCGCACGGCCTCCTGGCCTTCTGTGCTGCGCAGGTCGAGGCACACCGAGCGCTTGTTGCGCGACTGCACTTCCCACCACACCGACGTGCCGTCGCGCAGCAGCCGCCACTTGCGCAACGGATCGCCGACGCCGGCCGGCTCGATCTTGATGACGTCGGCGCCGAACTCCGCGAGCGTCTTGCCGGCAAAGGGCCCGGCAATGAGTTGGCCGAGCTCCAGCACCTTCAGGCCTTCGAGTGCATTCATGTCCGCGTCTGTCTCCATGTTGGGTTGGGCCCAACTCTAGGAACAGACGGCGCGGCGCGGAATTGCTTTGACGGCAGCAGGCCTTCGCAGAACGCGAAGGCCCGGCACGGTTTGGTTCGGTTGGGTGCGCTGCCCTTCGGCTTACTTCTTCCGGGGCAGCCCGGGCTTCGCCGCAGGCGGCAGCGGCTCCGGCGCCTTGACCCATCCGCGCAGCAGCAAGCCCATGAAGAGCCCCGCGCCGAAGATCGCCCAGTACACCCAGCCCGGCAGGCTTTCCATGCCGCTGTGCAGGTTCATGCCGAAGGCCGCGCCGATGGCCATCAGCGGGAAGGTCAGCGCCGCGATGGTGTTGAGCTTGTGCTGCGCGCGGCTCACTTCCATGGCCGCGTGCGCCTGCTGCTCGGCCGCGTGCGCGAGCCGGTAGTCCAGCGACATGCGCGTGTCGGCCAGCAGCAGCTCGATGCCGCGCGCGATCTCGACCGCGCGGTCGCGCATGTCGGTGATGAGCGCGTCTTCAGGCACCGCCTCGCGCGCGGCCTGCAGCGCGGTCTGCATGTTCGACGCGGCGCGCGACAGCGGAATGAGCGGCCCGAGGATCTGGAACAGCGCCTCGGAGTTGTCGGCCGCCTCGTGCCGGATCTCGAAGGCGCTCAGCGCCGCGCGGTAGCTTTCGAGCAGCTTCTGCAGCGCCCGCTCGCCCGGGTTGCTGCCCTTGTGCAGCCACGCCCCGTCGGGCTTGCGCAGGAACACGGCGTTCTTGCGCTCCGCACCGGTGCCGGCAGGCGGCTCGTGCAGGATCACCATGAGGTGCCCCGCTTCGTGGAGCACGCGCTGCGCGCCGTAGCTGGAGGTGCCCAGGCGCTGCTGCAGCTCGGGCGGCAGCTCCCAGTCGTAGTCGATCCGTCGGGTCATCGGGGGGCCTGCAGTTCTTTCCACAAGGTGTCGAATTCGTCGGCGAAGCGGCGAACGAGCGAAGGGTCGTTGGTCAGCACCAGGTTCTCTTCGTTGAAATCGCAGGCGCTGCGCGTCCAGTTGTAGCTGCCGTTGAGCAGGCGCATGCCGTCGAAGATGGCGAACTTGTGGTGCATGTGCGCGTCGGTGCGGTCCACCGCGACCGGAATGCCGGCGGCGCGCAACTGGCCGATGTCGCTGCCCAGGTCGAACTCCTTGTCGTTGTCGGAGATGCAGCGCAGCGACACGCCGCGCCGGTGCGCGGCCAGCACCTCGGCGGTGATGCGGTCGTCGGACAGCGTGAACACGCAGAGGTCGATCGAGCGTTTGGCCGCGCGCAGCTGCTGCCGGATGGCCTGCAGGCAGGCCGTGCCGGGGCTGAAGAAGGCTTGCGAGCGCACCACCGCGTTGTCGGGCGAGCGGCCGGTGTCGATGGCGCGGACCACGCCTTCGAGCCATTTCAGCAGCGACAGCTGCTCCGGGTCGGCGGTGCGCGCGCGCACCAGGTCGAAGGCCCGGTTGCGCAGCTGGCGCAGGCCGTCCTCCGGCGGCGAGGCCTCGCGCAGCGTGTGCACCAGCACACGGCGCTCGTCGTCGCTCAGGCGCGCGTCGGCCAAGGTGGCGTCGAGCTGCGCGAGCAGCTCGGGCAACGCCGGCGGCGGTTCTGTGGCGGGGGTCGAGGGCAGCGCGGACATGTCATTGGTCCTTGTCGGGCTTGGGCGTGCGCCGCGGCGCGGTGCGCGTGGCGTTCACCTCGGCGGCCAGGCGCTCCATGTCCTGGGTGATCGAGCGGTCGAGCTCGAGCCGGCGCTCGGTGGCCGTCACCAGCGGCAGGATCAGCTCGCGGTAGGTCACGGCGATCTGCAGCATCGCGTCGGCCAGGCGCTGGCTGTCGCTCGGGCCTTCGGCGGGTGCCACCGGCTCGGGCTTCAATGCATCGACCGCGCGCGCCACGTCGAGCATGCTGCTCGCAATGCGCTGGCTGCCGTCCACATCGCCGCCGCCCAGCTTGCGCTGGCGCACGAACTCGTCGCAGATCTCCTTCCAGCGCGCGGCTTCCTCGGGCGTCGGGCTGCCGAGCAGCTGGGCCAGGCGCAGCAGGTTTTCCTCGGCGCCGGTGGTCAGCGTCTGGGCCTCGCCGCGGTAGTGGTCGCGCAGCAGCGCGTCGAGCTCGTCGTCGCGCATCAGCGCGGTGATCTTGCCCGCCAGCTTGGTCATGTTGCGGTAGCTGCCCTGCAGCTTGAACGGCGGCGCGACGCGGTAGGTCTCCTGCTGCGCGGCCGACTCGATGTACGCGAGATTCACCTTCAGCAGCAGGTCGCGCGCCCGGAACAGGCGCAGCAGCAGCGCCTTGATCTCCTCGAGCTCGACCGCGCTGTAGGCGTGCGACAGCGCGCTGCTCGGCACCTCGTGGCCCTGCGCCATCTGCACCAGCAGCTGCACGTCCTTCGGGTCGCGCGACGCCAATGGCATCAGCGTGGGGTTCGAGGTCAGGCTGTTCTCGATGTACGACAGCGCGAAGGCCGCCTCGCGGCCCGAGAGCACGTCGCCCAGGTTGTAGATGTCGGCCCGGTTGGCCAGCATGTCCGGGATCTTGAACACGTCGCCCGACTCGGTGTAAGGGTTGCCCGCCATCACGATCGCGAAGCGCTTGCCGCGCATGTCGTAGCTGCGTGGCTCGCCGTTCCACACGCCCTCGATGCGGCGCGTGCCGTCGGCCAGCGCAATGAACTTCTGCAGGAACTCCGGGCTCGTGTGCTGGATGTCGTCCAGGTACAGCATCACGTTGCTGCCCATCGCCAGGCCCAGGTTGAGCTTCTCGAGTTCCTGGCGTGCCGCGCTGTTGGGCGCATTGGCCGGGTCGATGGCCGTCACGCCGTGGCCCAGCGCGGGGCAGTTGATGCGCACGAAGATCAGGCCCAGGCGGTCGGCCACGTACTCCATGAGCGTGGTCTTGCCGTAGCCCGGCGGCGAGATCAGCAGCAGCAGGCCCATGCGGTCGGTGCGGCTGCCTTCGCCGGAAGAACCGATCTGCTTGGCGAGGTTGTCGCCAATGATGGGCAGGTAGAGCTCGTCGATCAGCCGGTTGCGCACGAAGGTGGACAGCGGCTTGGCCTGGAACTGGCCCAGCTTCAGGCGGCCCTTCTCGCGCTCCAGCAGCTCGTGGCGCAGGCGCTGCAATGCCTCGTAGCCCGGCACCGCGTGCTGCACGTGGAACAGGAAGCGGCGCCAGAAGTCGTTGAGGTTCAACGTCATGCGGCCGTCGGCCACGCGCGCATGCTCGCCGCGCAGGCCTTCCACGGCCTGGTCGAGCGCCACGTTGACGCGCGTGCGCTGCAGCGGCATCGCCAGCACGCTGGCGGCATCGTCGATCCAGTCGGCCGACTGCGGCGCCTGGTGAACGGCATAGGCATGCACCCAGTCGCGCGCCAGCCGCCAGCGCTCCGCCGGCGGCGCGGCGTCGAGGTCGGCCTGCCAGGCTTCGCGGCGGCCGCCGCGCTCGAGCTCGCGCAGCAGCGCGGCGGCCAGGTCTTCGCCCGCGCCGGAAACCACCCAGGTCTCGCCCGCATGCGCCGCCAGTTCGCGCACGAGGTAGGCCGCGGCCTGGTCGCACAAGGTGGCCACGCGGCCCTTGTGGGCCTCGCGCGCTTCGTCGTCGGCCGACTCGGCGAGCGGCAACAGGTCGGGCAGCACCTCGCGCGCGAAGTGCTGCAGCGAGCGTGCGGTGTCGGCTTCGAGCTGCGCGAGCGCATCGCGCCGGCCGAACAGCTCCTGCATCTGCAGCGCCGCGCGCGCGCGCCGCAACAGCGATTCGCGGTGCGCGATCAGGTGGCCGTGCTGCCAGTAGAGCAAGGCCAGCGCGCGCTCGGTAGGCCCCCAGGCCAGCAGGCCGGCCTGGTCCTGCATGGTGACCAGCGCGCCCAGCAGGCGCAGCGCGTCGTCGTCGTGAATGCCCTTCTGGTAGCCCTCCTGGTAGCGCGCGGCGGCGAAGCGGCGCACCATTTCCAGCAGCTGCGGGTGCAGCGGGTCTTCGGCCAGCAGCGTGCGCACGTCGGCCCAGCTGCGCTCGGCCTTGCCGTCGAGCAGCGCCTCCAGCAACCGGCCGGCAAGGTATTCGGCGCGCGAGAGCTCGCGCGTTTCCGACACCAGCGACTGGTTCCAGTACACCTGCAGCGCGCGCAGCCGCTCGTCGTCCACCGGGCTCTGGTAGTCGGTGCCCGTCACCTGGTAGGCCATGCCCTCTTCGCGCGCCACCAGCGTCAGGTCGACCGGCTGGCGGTGCACGGTGAAGGCGTGGCGGCCCAGGCGCAGCGTGTCGCCACCCTCGCTCACCAGCTCGCGCTTGTCGCGCACCGCGCGCAACGCCTGGTCGCGCGCGGTCTTCAGCCGCGTGTCGAGCTCGTCGGCCGGCACGGCCGCGCCCAGCGAGCGCAGGTCGGCAATCAGCGTGTGCAGCTTGCCGATCATCGGGTCGGCCGCGAAGTAGCTGTGCACCTGGGTCAGCTCGCCCAGCTGCGCAATGCGCCGCGGAATGCCGTCCAGGATGCGCCCGGCCGCGTTGACCACGCCCTGCGCGCGGCGCTGGCGGGCCTCCACCAGGCTCTGGCGCCGGGCCGAGAGCGCTTCATACACGTTCTCGCGCTTCTCGGCGATGTCGGCCAGGAAGTCTTCCTGCTCGGCGAAGCGGCCTTCGATTTCTTCCAGCTGGGCCAGCAGGCGCGTGAGCGCGTCGTCGCACTTCTCGGGCGTGTCGGCGAACTCCAGCGCGTTTTCCACCGCCTGGCTGAAGAGCTTGAACTGCGCGCCGAACTCCGCGCGCGCCTCCGTGGCGCCGAGCGACTTGCGCCGCGCGCGCGCATCGGCGCGCATGCGGTTGATGTCGGCGTAGATCAGCGAGATGCGGTCGAGGATCGACGTGCGGATGACCGCGTCGCCCCCCGGCAGGCTGCCGAGCTGCTCGGTCAGCAGGTCGAGCCCGGCGGCCTGCTCGTCGAGCGTGGCCAGCAGCTGGCCCAGCGCCGGCGACGTGGCCAGGTTGGGCAGGTCGAGCGCCAGCTTGTCCAGCGCCTGGCGCTGCCCGGCAAAGGCCGTGTCGGCCGCCAGGAACTGCATGGCGCGCTCGCCGATGCGCTGCTGCTCGGTCTCCAGCGCGGCGTCCATCGCGGCGATGCGCGGCAGGTCGGCGTAGCGCAGTTCCTTGAGCATCTGCAGCGCGCCGCGGCGCTCGCGCAGCCGGCCCAGCGCCTTCACGAAGTCGTCGGGCGCGCGCCAGATGGTGCTGGCAATGTCGACCAGCAGCGCGTGCTGCTCGTCTTCGGCGCGCGCCAGCGCACGCGCGGTGTCGCGGCGGATGGTGTCGACCTTCTCGAACTCGGCCAGCGTGCTGCGCGCCACCTCGCTGATGCTGCGCAGCTCGGCCATGAGGCCGGCGGCCTCGGGCGCCTCGAGCCAGAAGTAGGCGTCGCTCACGCGGGTGCACTGGCGAATCAGGTCTTCGTAGGCCGCCTTGGTCGGTGCCTGTTCGCGCACCGCGCGCGCAATGCCCATCAGGTCGCTCACGCCGCGCACCAGCTCGGCGTTGCCGATCTTGCCGAAGAAGCCGGTCGCGGGCGGCTGCGCGCTCACGTGCTCTTCGCTCGCGAACGGCGTCTGCCACAACTGCATCGGGTGCACGCGCGTCGGCTCGCTGTCGTTGTCGTGGAACACCAGGATGCGGCCGTCGGCAAAGCGCGCGTAGCCGTTGGCGATGATCGGCGTGGCGAGCTTCTTGTCGATCAGGTTGTAGTTGAACAGCGCGTAGCGGCCCGGCTTCGGGTCGTAGAAGATGTAGGCCACGTCTTCGCCGTTGGGCGAGCGCAGCATGCGCTTGAAGCGCAGGTTCTCCACCATCTCGGCGGGCAGGTCGAAGCGCTTGTGCTCGCCCGACTGCAGGTAGTAGCCGCCCGGGAAGATGATGCCGTGGTCTTCCGGCAGCTGCACGCACGAACCGCCGATGGCGTCGATGCGCTCCACCTGCTGCGTGCGGATGTTGAACACCAGGTAGCGCGTGACCTGCTCGCGGTACGGCTTCACGCGCAGCAATATCAGCATGCCCAGCTTGGCCCACGCGATCTCGGCGTCGGTCAGCGACTGGCTGCGGTCTTCCACCGGCTCGCTGTAGATGCCCAGCCCGGTCTCGGTGTTGTTCTCGATCTTGATCGTGAGGTCGCCGCCCAGCGTCTCGACGAACACGGTGTCGAGCACGTTGATGTGCGGGTGCTTGCCGCCCACGTGGTCTTCGCGCGTGGCCACGGTCCATTCGAAGTCGTGGCTCGCGGGCAGGGCGATGTCGCGCTCGCCGCGGTTGTCGATGTAGCTGATGCGCCCGTCGCGCTCGATGGCCCAGCGGAACACGCGCACGTCGGTGACCTGCTGGCCGATCTGGAAGGCCGCGAGCAGCTTGTCCTGCGTCACGCGCAGCTGCAGCAGCGTGGCCTGCTTGTAGTAGGCGTACAGCTCGCGGAAGTCGGAGGCGAAGCGCGCGTCTTCCAGGAAGCTGCCGGCCAGCGGCACCGGCTGCAGCTCGTCGCTGTCGGCGCCCTGCCCGGCCTCGCCCGGCGACACCAGCCGGTACAGGCCGAACACGTCGCCGACGGTGGTCTCCTTGCGCAGGCCGATGAACACGTTGTAGCCGAACAGCAGCAGGTCACCGATGCGCACCAGGTCGCGCGCCACCGCGTTGTTCTCGGTGCGCGCGCGGGTGCGCAGCACCAGCGTCTGGTCGGAGCGGCCGAACTCGGCCAGCCGCTGCTCGTTGAGCGCCTGCGTCTTCTTCAGCAGGCCTTCGCCCTGGGTCTCGAGCCGCTTCTTCAGCAGGTCGTAGCTGCCGCTGCCGGAGACCAGGGCTTCGGTCGGGTCGGACTGCGCCTGGGCGCCGGGCGGTGTGCCCGATTCTTGCGTTGGTTGCATAGGTCGGCGCGCTCAGTCCGCGCGCAGCAGTGCGAGCAGTTCGTCGCGGTGGGGCTGGGTGTCGAGCCAGGCGCGGATGCGGTCCAGCTCGTCGATGCAGTCGTTGCCGTAGCGCCGTCGCAGCGCGGCAATGCGCACCTCGCGCACTTCCTCGGTCTGCAGGCGGCGCTGCCAGCCGTCGGAGAGCAGCTCGTCGAGCCGCCCCGCCAGGCCGCGGCTCACGATGGCGCGCCACTCGCCCTTGTCGAACCACAGGTTCTGGCAGGCCACGCAACGGTCGATGCGAAAGTCGGGCCCGGCGCTCACGCGCAGCCGCTGCATCAGGCGGTCGCACTCGGGGCAATGGCGCACCGACGCGGCGTCGAACACCTCGATCACCTCGTCATCGACCGCGTGCGGCACGCGGGTCTCGTCGCCGGCCTTCCAGGCGCGCCAGTCGTCCATGGCCACCAGCATGCCGCCGCAATCGCCGCACTCCACCGCGAGCAACGCCTCGGCCAGCGCCACGGGCCGCATCGCCGCGTGGGCCGAGCAACTGCACTTCAGGTTCGGGTTCATCGGGCGCCCCCGGTTCAGTTGCGGAAGGTGGAGATCAGGTTCTGCAGGGCGTTCTTCTGGCTTTCGCTGCCGTCGCTGGCGATCTTGTTCATCAACGCGGCCACGCTCAGGTTCTGGATCTCGCCCGACGAGGTGCCCAGTGCGCCGACGATGTCGCGCAGGTCCTTCACCACGTCGCGCTCGCCCGACAGCTGGTCCTTGAAGGCCACCTGCAGCGCGTTGCTCTTGGAAATGACGCCGTCGATGCCCTTGCCCACCGACAGCGAGCGCACGAAGCTGTCGAAGTAGTCGCCCTGCCCGCCCACGATGTCGATCTTGGCGTTGGCCAGCGCGGTGCCCAGCACCTCGGCCTGTTCCTTGGCGATGGCGGTCTGCGCGTCGATGCCCTTGAGGGTCTCGATGTGCGACTTCTCCAGGCGCATGCGGAACTCCTCGTGGTCGCGGGTTTCGGGGCTCATGGACTTCATCGCCTCGAACTTCTCGTGCAGGCCCTTGGCCTCGGCACCGAAGCGCGCCTCGATGACCTGCGCATCGGCCTGGCCCGACTTGAGCGTGGCCTCGGCGTCGGCCGTGCGCACGTTGACTTCGGCGAGGCCGAGCTTTTCCTTGCCCGAGGCCTCGGCCTCGAACTTGGCGCGCATGCCGCTGGCTTCCGCCTGCGAACGGGCCTCGATGACCTGCGCGTCGGCCTGGCCGGCCTTGAGGATGGCGTCGGCATCGGCGGAGCGGATGTGCACTTCGGCCAGGCCCAGCTTCTCCTTGCCCGAGGCTTCGGCCTCGAAGCTCGCGAGCCTGGCTTGCGCGGTCGCAATCTCGACCTTGGCGGCCGCCAGGCCCGGCGCGGCCGAGATGGCTTCCACGCCTTCGGCTTCGCGCTTCTTCGATTCGGCGTCGCGCTCGGCCACCTTCAGCTTGGCGTCGGCCAGCGTGAGCTCTTCGGCGGCCTTGTGGCGCGCGCGCTTTTCCTGCGTCTCGGCGGCCTTCACGTCGAGCACCATCTTCTCGTCGGCCTGGCCTTCGGCCATGATCACGACGGCCTTCTTGGTGCGCTCGGCCTCGGCCACCACGCGCAGTTCCTTGATCGCTTCTTCCTGCTCGGCCACCGTGCGCTCGACCACGATGCGTTCGCGGATCACGTCGGCAATCGCCTTCTTCTGCACTTCGACGGCCTTGTCCTTCTCGATGCGCTGCAGTGTCACTTCCTTCTCGCGGTCGACGATCTCCAGGTCGCGGGCGCGGATGACCTTTTCTTCCTCGACGGCCACGGCGCGCTTGCGGTTGTTCTCGGCCACTTCCTTCTCGCGCTGCACGTTCTCCTGCTGCACCGACACCGACTGCTCGGCGACCAGGCGCGCGGTTTCGGACTTGGTGCGCTCCTCGGCCTGGATCTTCGCCGTCTCGGCTTCCTCGCGGGCACGCACGCTGGCAATCTCGCGCTGCTGGCGCGCGGTGGCGTCAGCCTGCTGGCGCTCGAGCTCGAGCATGGCTTCCTGCGTCTCGACGTTCTTCTTCTTGATCTGCATTTCCTCGTTGCGGCGCAGCTCGTTGGTGCGCACGTGCTCGACCGCCGTGAGCTCGGTGATCTTCTTGATGCCCTGCGCATCGAGGATGTTGTTCGAGTCGAGCTCCGACAGCGGCGTCTGTTCGAGGAAGTCGATGGCCGCGTCTTCGAGCACGTAGCCCGAGAGGTCGTTGCCGATCTGGCTGATGATCTGGTCGCGGAAGCCGTCGCGCGCCTGGTACAGGTCGACGAACTCCATCGACTTGCCCACCGTCTTCAGCGCTTCGGAGAACTTGGCCGAGAACAGCTCCTCGAGCGTCTCGTGGTTGGAGGCGCGCGCGCAGCCGATGCCCTGCGCCACCTTCAGCACGTCGTCGGCCGTCTTGTTCACGCGCACGAAGAACTTCACCTTGATGTCCGCGCGGATGTTGTCGCGGCAGATCAGGCCTTCGTTGCCCGAGCGGTCGATCTCGATCGTCTTGACCGAGATGTCCATCAGCTCGGCCTTGTGGATGATCGGGTAGACCATGCGCCCGGTGAAGGTCACCTCGGGCTCCGCGCGCAGCGTGTTCACGATGAGGGCGTGGCCCTGTTCGATCTTGCGATAGAACTTGGCGAACATCGCGAACAGGCCGAGGATGACGACGGCCAATATGACGATGGCGAAGATGATGGGCTCCATTTTTTCTCCAGAATTGCTTTGAGAGCGAAAGAAACAGGTGAACGGTGCGGCGCGCCGGCAAGGCGCGCTCGAGCGGGCTTGCTCAGGCGACGAGGTCGTCGCGCGCGGCAACGAGGTAGCGGCCGGCCACCTCGTCGTATTCGACGATCAGCGCCTGCGATCCCCGCTTGAGCGTGTTGGGCGTGGCGGCCCACACGCGGATGTTCAGGCTCGCGCCGCGGCGCGCCACCTCGGCGCGGCCGTCCTTCTCGTTGACCACGCCGGTGACGACGCGGCAGAGCTGGCCGACCAGCGCGGCGTTGGTCACGGCCGTGTGGCTCACGAACAGGCCGCGCAGCGGCCGGATGGTCACCGCGGTGACGGGAATGGCGATGACCGCGCTGGCCACCAGCAGCACCGTGCCGGCCAGCAGCTGCAGCGGCAGGGTGGGCACGAGCGGCAGCAGCCATTCGCCGCCGAGGCAGCACACCGTCCATGAGACGAGCACCAGCAGGCTCACGGCCACCGAGAACGGCACGCCGTTCAGGCCGAAGGCCACCACGTAGCTGGCGAGGTGGCCGATGTCGCTGGCGTCGCCGTCGGCATGCGTGTGCATGTGAACGTCGATGTCCAGGCCGCTGTGTTCGATGTCGACCATGCCGAGCATCGCGAGCACCCAGTAGATCACCACGACGCCCAGCAGCACCGTGTAGATCGCGGTGGGGTACCCCGTCACCGCTCCCATGAAATTGCCCATTGATCCTCCCGCGTACGGGTTGTTGTTTGTTGTTCTACTTGCCGCGTCCCGGCTTCCCTGTGCCGGTGTTCTTCTTTCCACTCGCCGCGGGCGCACTCCCTGCACCCCCTGCGGCATCTTCTGCATCTCCTGCAAAAGCGATCAGGTCGCGCGTGGCCCTCTCCTTGATGGCCAGGCGGTCGTCGGCGGCCAGGCCGTAGCGCTGGGCCAGGAATTCATAGTCGGCCGCGCTCAGCGAGACCGTGAGGCGCGGCCGCTTCGGCTTCGAGGTGGTCGCAAGGCCCAGCACCTGCCGGATCTGGTCCGACGTGGACACGTGCTGCTCGAACGCCGCGCTGCGCACGGCCTCGAGCACGGCCTCTTCCACGTCGAACGCCACCTGGACGGCGCGTATCGCCTCGTCGGAGCCCTGCCAGCGGACCGGCTTGGCGCGCATGTTATGGGGCTCCGGTCCCTGTGCCGGCAGCGGCGCCGTTGGCATTGGCGGCGTTCGCGGGGCTGGCCTGGCGCGCGCGGATGCGCTCCATCACCTTGCCCGTGCGGTCGGCGTCGTTGCCGATGCCCGCGGCGGCCAGCTTCTTCTCGAGCGCGCCGTGGCCGAACTCGTTGTCCAGCTGCTGGCTGGCCGTCATGCGGTCGGACAGGTCTTCGTGCCGCGCGCGGATGCGCTCCAGCGATTCCCGCGCATTGGCCAGGCGCGAGCCGCCGCTGCCGATGTTCTCGGAGATCGACTGCGTGGCGCGGTACACGCTCTCGGTGGTCTTGGCGATGTTGATCTCGCGCTCGTGCTCGCGGATGCGCGCCTCGGCCGACTTGATCAACTCCTTGAGCTTGGCCACCTGCAGCGCGTAGGACGCGTGCGCCTTGGCCTGCTCCTCGAGCTCCTGCTCGAGCAGGCCGACCTTGGAAGCCACGTCGAGTGCCAGGCCTTCCTGCGTCTTGTTGAGCGCCTCCAGCGCCAGGCCTTCGTAGCGCGACACCTCGTTCTTCAGGCGCTCGATTTCGCGGGCCGACTGCATCTCCTTGGCCATCACGCCCGTGAGGTCGCCCTTGGCCTTCTCGATGCTGTGCTTGGCGTCGATGATTTCCTGCTCGTAGATGCGTGTGGCATTGCTGTCGACCACGCTCTCGCCGATTTCGCGCGCGCTGCCGCGCAGCAAGGTGACCAGCTTCTTGATGACTGTCATGATGATCTCCGCTTAGTTCAGGAATTCGGACAGGGCGTCGAGCGCATCGAGCGCGTTGTCGCTGAGAACGGCAACCTCGCGTGCGATGTCCTGCACGCTGGCGTCACGGCCCAGCGCGCCGGTGAGTACGTAGCGGCCGTCGACACGCCCGAAGGACGACAGCGGCACCGAAGGGTTCAGGTCGAGCAGCGATTCGAGCAGCTCGGTGCGGCGCTCGGGCTTCACTTCTTCCTCGGTCCAGAGGTAGCAGATGCAGATGATCTGCATGTCCGAACTGGTGACGAAGATCGGCAGCTCGTCGCGTCCCTCGATGCTCACCTGGATCACCGGCGTGCGGCCCGGAATGGGCTGCAGCTGCACGGGCAGCCCGCCCATCTCTGCGCCGGCCAGCACATCCAGTCCCTTGAGTTGATCGAGCAGTGATTGCATACCTCTCCTTGTGGTTGACTACCGATGGAAGCGCAACATTCTTTTGTGGGGTTCACTATAGGTTTGCCGACATAACATGTCAACGAACCCTTTTGTTTTCCTTCCAACCCGGATGGTGACTTTCGACACTTGCGCGCTCCCTAGAATCCGCCGATGGCCCACTCCATCAACCCCGCCCGCGTCGACTTCGTGACGCTGCGCCTGTTCTGCGCGGTGGCGCAGTCGGGCAGCATCACCAAGGGCGCGCAGGCGTGCCACCTCGCGCTTTCGGCGGCGAGCCGCCGGTTGTCGGACTTCGAGGCCGCCGCCGGATCGAAGCTGCTCGAGCGCAGCGCGCAAGGCATCGCGCTCACGCCCGCGGGGCATGTGGCCATGCAGCATGCGATGCGGCTCTTCCAGGGTTTCGAGCAGTTCAGCAACGAGCTCAACGACTACTCCAGCGGCGTGCGCGGCCACGTGCGGCTGTGGGCCAACATGTCGGCGCTGACCGAGTTCCTGCCAGCCACGCTCGCGACCTTCCTGGGCCAGCACCCGGACATCCGCGTGGAGGTCGAGGAGCAGCTCAGCGGCGACATCGTGCGTGCGCTGGTCGACGGCCTGGCCGACGTCGGCGTGTTCGCCGAGAACACGCCGGCCTACGGGCTCGACGTGGCGCCGTTCCAGACCGACGAGCTCGTCGTGCTGTGCGCGAAGCAGCATCCGCTGGCGCGCAGCCGTGCGAAGCAGGTCGGCTTCAAGGCCTGCCTCGCGCACGAGTTCGTGGGGCTGAACCGCAGCAGCTCGTTGCTCGAACTCACATCGCGCGCCGCCGAGCAGGCCGGCATTCCGATGCGCCTGCGCGTGCAGGTGCGCAGCTTCGACGCGATGTGCCACATGATCGCGGCCAACCTCGGCATCGGCGTGGTGCCGCTGGCGGCCTGCAAGGCGCAGGTGGCGGCGCTCGACCTGAAAGTCGTGCGGCTCAGCGACGCATGGGCCACGCGGCGCTTGCTGATGGCGACGAAGACGGGCGCCGTGCTGTCGCCTGCGGCGCAGCTGCTGGCCGCGCATCTGCTGCGCCAGGCCGGGCCGTAGCGCCACACGCAGCCGCTATGCTGGCCGGCGGAGAAGAACAAATGCCACATGCCACGAACGGCACCGCCACGCGCTGCCAACAGCCACAGAGCGCCACCCCATGAGCACGCTGCTGATCGCCGGCATCTGCGCCGCATGGCTCGCCATGAACGTGTACCTGAGCAGGCGCATTCGCGCCATCGACGACAACCCGCTGCGAAGAAACATGCTTCTCGCCACGGTCTGGGTTCTCCCTTTCATGGGCGCGTTCCTGGCCTGGACGCACCTGCCCCGGCAACCGCGCGCCGCAAAGGCCGCGTCCACCGCATGGCCCGACGGCTTCACCCACGACGAGGCGCCGGAACACATCGCACTCGGCGACGGGCCCGGCTTCGCGCTGCGCGATCACATGGCGCTCTACGACGGACTCCCCTTGCTCGACTGGCAGGCGCTGGATGCATGGGCGTCGTCGATGGGCGACGCGGACCGCCAGCGCACCGCTGTCGCCCTGGGCAAGCGCGCGTGGCTGCTGCATCTCAGGGATGCACTCGGGCCCGATTTCCGCCTCTTCGAATCGGACGACGCCTTCGTGCTGTCGTCGCTCGAAGACGTCGTTGCCGTCGCAACGGCGGCCTACGTGGCGTCCACGCGCAAGCGCATCCAGCGCGTGCTTGCCGGCGTCGCGCACTTCGAGGCACACGCCAAGAGCATCCTGCTGGTCGTGGACGACGAAGAGACGTACTACGCCTATGTGTCCAGCTACTACCCCGACGGCGGCGAGTTCGCGTTCAGCGGCGGCATGTTCGTCGATGCGGGGTGCGCGCACTTCCTTGCAAAGCGCGCGGACCTCGCGGCCATCGAGCCCGTCATCGCCCACGAGATGACCCACAGCGCGCTGTCTCACCTGAAGCTGCCGCGCTGGCTGGACGAGGGGCTGGCCGTCAACACCGAGCGAAGGCTCACCGGCGAGCCGCGCTCCCCGTACACGATCCAGGAATGGAAGCGCAAGCACCGGGCGTTCTGGGGCGAGGCGCAGATCCAGGAGTTCTGGTCGGGCGACTCGTTCTTCAGGACGGACGACGGCAACCTGCTGTCCTATGAGCTCGCACGGGTCCTGGTCGAGCAGATGGGACGCAACTGGGAAGCCTTCGTGCACTTCGCATCGAATGCGGCGCGCGAAGACAGCGGCGCCCAGGCCGCGGCCGATTTCTTCCAGGTGGACCTGGGCGCCTACGCCTGTGCCCTGCTCGAGAGAGAGCCCGATCGTCGGTGGGCACCGAACCCGCAGGTGTGGGGAGCGCAGGGCGTGGCGGCAAGCGACGCCTGAGCAGGCTGATCGACAGCCTCAAGCCATCCGCTTCACCGCCCCGGTCCATTTCTCGAACGCCTTCATCTGGTCGCCGACGAACTTGCGGGTGGTCTCGTCGGTGCATTGCCCTTGCGCGTCGAACTTGGCGGCCGCGCCCGCGATGAAGACCTCGGGCTTCACCAGCACCATCGCGTTGACGAACAGCATCACGCGGCGCAGGTCGTACTGGACGCGCGCGCCGCCCAGCGGCCCCGGCGAGGCCGACAGGATGGCGACCGGCTTGTGCGCGAAGGGCTGGTCTTCGCCCCGGCTGAGCCAGTCGATCATGTTCTTGAACGCGCCCGGAATCGAGAAGTTGTATTCCGGCGTGGCAATGACCAGGCCGTCGGCGCGGCGGATACGGTCGCGCAAGGCCTGCACCGCTGCGGGGTAGCCCTCGGCGAACACGTCGGCGTCGAACACGGGGATCTCGCGCCATTCGGCGACCTCCATGGCCATCGACGGCGGCATCGACGCGCCGGCCAGGTTCAGTGCGGCCCGGTTGAGGGATCCGGTGCGAAGGCTGCCGCAGAGGCCGACGATGTCCAGGGTGCTCATGGTGTGTTCCTTTGTTGTCCGAATGCGCCAGGCCAATTGCACCGGGCCGATTGCACCGGCCTGGGTGCTTGCCCGCGTCAGGGCCGCAGCACGAGCTTGCCGAGCGAGGTCCCGGCGTCCAGGATCTCGTGCGCGCGCCGCACTTCGCCCAGCGGCATCACGGTGGTGCGTGGCGCGCGGATGTGCCCCGCGGCCATCAGCGCGATGGCGCTGTCCATGAAGCCGCGCCGCTGCGCGCGGTCGCTGTCGAAGGTGTGGATGGAGAACGTGCGCACGGCCAGGCTGCGGCTGAGCAGCGCACGCAGCGCCATGAACACGTCGCCCGCGGGCGGCCCGCCCGCGATGTTGTACGACACCGCGGTGCCGAACGGCGCGAGCGAGCGGATGCAGGCCATGAACAGCTCGTTGCCGACGTGGTCGAACGCCAGGTCGACGCCGCGCCCGCCGGTCTGCGCCATGACCTGCAGCGGCAGCTCGGCCGGCTGGCCGTCGACCAGCACGCTGACGCCGTTCTCCATCGCATAGGCACGCTTGTGCTGCGTCGAGGCCGTGCCGATCACCTGCATGCCGTGGTGCCGCGCGATCTGCACCAGCGCCGTGGCCACACCGCCGGCCGCGCCGGGCACCAGGATGCTCTTCGCCGGCGTGCTGCCGCCGCAGCCCTGCAGCATCGCCTGCGCGAGCTGGAAGTTGCCCAGGCTCACCGCGTCGTCGAAGGAAATGGATTCGGGCAGCACGAATGGTGCGCCGGCCGGCACGGCGATGTACTCGGCGTAGCACCCGCCGCGCTCTGGCAGTTCGCGCGAGCTCACCAGCACGCGCTGGCCCACCGCCAGGTCAGCGACCCCTTCGCCCACCGCAACGACGACCCCGGCCATCTCGTTGCCCGGCACCGCCGGCAACGGCGGCATCCACTTGTAGGTGCCGTTGCGAATGAGCACGTCGGGCCCGCCGGCACCGATGGCATGCGCCTTCACCAGCACCTGCCGCGCGCCGGGCCGCGGCACCGGCAGCTCGGTGTGCTCGAGCGCATCCGGCCCGCCGGGCACGCGCACCACCACCGCTTTCATCATGTCGCTCATGTGCGGAGCCTTTCAGCGTTGGCCGTCGTGCACGGCGACCTTGTCCTTGCTCAGCCCGCCGATGCGCGCGTGCACGCGGCCGCCGGTTCCCATCACCAGCGCGTACAGGATCTCGTCGGGCCGCGGCGCGTCCTGGATGCCGATCTCCATGCTGTTGTAGTGACTGCGCACGTAGGCCGCGTGGATGTAGTGCAGCGGCACCATCAGCCGGTAGCCCGTGGCGGCCACGGCCTTGGAGGCCGGCACGATCGCCTTCGGTTCGCCCAGCACCTCGCGCATGGCCCATCCGCCGGCTTCATGCCACACGGCCGCGTGCTCGAGTTCGCCGTTCACGCCGACGATGGCCGCCTTGCTGTAGACCTCGACCTTATCGCGGCCCAGCGTATCCACCAGTTCCTGCGCGAGCAGCGTGCCCAGCGAGCGCAGCTCGGCCATGAAGGGCATCAGGTCGGGCTCGTAGCGGCCGGCGTACGGGTTGCGCACCACGGCGCAGGCCGCGGCCAGCCGCAACGGTGTGTCGGCCGCGGGGCCGCCCTCGTGGTAGATGGTCTCGATGCTGAGGCTGCGCTTGCGGATCTGGATCAGGGACATGACGGTGTTCTCACTGTTTCGGTATGTTGGCTTCGGCCACGAGCGTCGCCCATTTCTGGACTTCGGCGGCCACCATGGTCTTCATTTCATCGGGCGTGCCACCGCGCGCCTCGCCGCCCATGTCCTCGAGCCGCGACTTCACCGACGCGACCTGCAACGCCTTGAGCGTCTCGCCGTTGAGCCGCTCGACGATGGCCTGCGGCGTGCCGGCCGGCGCCATCAGCCCGGCCCATGAGCGCACGTCGTAGCCGGGCACGCCCTGCTCCGCCACCGTGGGCACCTCCGGCAAGCCGGGCCAGCGTTGCGGGCTGGTCGTGGCCACGGCGCGCAGCTTGCCCGCCTTGATGTTGGGCATGGCGATGGTCGGCGGCGCGATGATGAAGGGCACCTCGCCGCCGAGCAGCGCCGTGAGCGACGCGGCATCGCCGCGGTACGGCACGTGCAGCAGGTCGGTCTTCGACATCCGGCTCAGCAGCTCGCCGGCCAGGTGGTGCGTCGAGCCGATACCGGCCGTGCCGTAGGACACGCTGCCCGGCGCCGCACGCGCGGCCGCCAGCAGCTCCCGCAGGCTCTTGTGATTCGAGTCGGCCCGCACCACCACCAGGAACGGAAAGAAGGTGATCGTCGAGACCATCTCGAAGTCCGCCACCGACCGGTAGGCCAGCTTGCTGTAGAGCGCGCCCGCCACCGCATGCCCGCCGGTGGCCAGCAGCAGCGTGTAGCCGTCCGGCTTGGCGCGCGCCACCGTGGTCGCGGCAATGGTGCCGCCGGCGCCGGTCTGGGCCTCCACCACGAAGGGCTGGCCCAGGCCCTTGCCCATCTCGGCACCGAGCACGCGCGCAATGGTGTCGGCGTTGCCGCCGGCCGCAAAGCCCTGGTAGACCTTGATCGGCCGCTCGGGATAGCCCTGCGCACGGGCCGGCAGTGCCAGGCTTGCGGCCAGGCCGAGCCCCGCCGCCGCGAAATGTCTGCGTTGCATGGTTTGTCTCCAATTTTTTCGATGCCTGTGCCGGGCGCGGCAGTGCGTGCCGCCGCGTCTCCGGAAGGTGTTGCCGCAGGGTGCGTGCTGCGGCAGGGTCAGTGCTGCTGCGCCGCGATCGGGTTGCGCAGCGTGCCGATGCCTTCGATCTCGACCTCGCACACGTCGCCCGGTTTCATGAAGCGCTGCGGCTTGCGGCTCCAGCCCACGCCGGCAGGCGTGCCCGTGGCGATGACGTCGCCCGGCACCAGCGTGAAGATGGTCGAGGCGTAGGCGATGAGCTTCGGAATGCTGAAGATCATGTGGCTCGTGTGGCTGGACTGCACCGTCTCGCCGTTGAGGCGAACCTCCAGCTTCAGCTCGCGGCCCGGTGCAATTTCGTCGGCCGTGACCATCCACGGGCCGAAGCCCCCGGTCGATTCGAAGTTCTTGCCGGAGGCGATCTGCTTGGCGTGAAACTGCCATTCGCGCACGCTGGCGTCGTTGTAGCAGGCATAGCCCGCCACGTGCGCATAGGCCTCGCTCTCGGGAATGTTGCGGCCCTGCTTGCCGATGACGACGGCCAGTTCGCCCTCCCAGTCGAGCGACTCCGACACGTCGGGCCGCACGATGGGCTGGTTGTGCGCGCACTGCGAGCGCCACACGCGCAGGAAGATCGGCGGCTGTTCCGACAGCTCGCGCTGCATGCCCGCGGCCAGCACCTCCTGGTGGTGGTCCATGTAGTTGCGCACCGCGCAGACGATCTTTTCCGGGCGCGGGATCACGGGCAGGAAGGTGATGTCGGCCAGCTTCGCATCGCCCGCCTTGCCCTCCACATGCTCGGCGGCGCGCAGGTAGTCACCCGAGCCGATGTAGTCGGCCAGCGTGGCGTGCTGCGGCATGGCGCGGCCCAGGTCGACCACCTGGTCGCCGACCACGGCGCCCCAGGTTTCGCGGCCAAGATGAATGAACGACAGAAGTTTCATGGGGTCTCCGATGGATCGATGGCGTGAAAGGAAGGAGGAAAGGCGATAACGGACGAGGGGCTTTCAGCCGCCCGCATGCGGCGCGCGGGCCTCGAACTGCGCCTGCCACTGCGCAAGCGGCATGAAGCTCGGGTCGCTGCGGCAGATGGCTTCGGTCTCGCGCATGATCTCGTCGTCGCTCTTCGACAGGTCGAGCGGATCGCCATGCGGCTGTGCCACGTAGAACGGGGTGTCGACGTACACCTCGAGCATGTTGCCCTCGGGGTCGAGCATGTAGACCGACAGCGCATTGCCGTGGTTGAGGCCGCGAATGTCGGTGGCGCCGCGCGCCGCCGCTCGCGCCCAGATGTCGCGCATCGACTGCAGGCCCGGCACCGCGAACGACAGCTGCATCACCGTGCTGAACACCGCGTCCGCCGGGCGACCCGACGCCACCACCAGCTGGTGGTGCTGGTGCGGGCTGGCACTCATGAAGACCAGCTGGTTCCTGAAGGTGCGGCCCACGCCCCGGTCGGTGACCGTGAGCGCGAACACCTCGGTATAGAAGGCCACCATCCGCTCCAGGTCGCTCACGTAGATGCCGAAATGCGAAGGCGTGGGTCGATCGACCTTGAGCATGGGTCTTGTCTCCTGTCGTTCTTTGAAAGGCATGCGGGCGCGAAGGCCCGCGCGGTGTCAGGCGCCCGCGGCCTGCATTCGACGCAACGCCGCCTCGACGTTGCGTTGCGTGCTCTGGATGTGCTCCGTGAGCAGCGCGCAGGCGGTGTCGCCGTCGCGCGCCAGCGTGGCGTCCATCAGCTTGCGGTGCTCGTTGGACTTGCGCCGCGCGATCTGCCTGTGGCGCGCGGAGAAACGCCGGTAGCGCTCGGCCTGGTCGAACAGGCTGGCGCTCCACATGCGCTGCCGCTCCGACGCGCAAGCCGCGAGCAGCGAGAGATGGAAGCCGCGGTGCACCTCGCTCCACTCGTCGTCGAGCACGAGGGCACCGTCGCCGAAGCGCGATTCGATCTTCTCGAGGCGGTGAAAGGCGGCCACGATGGCGGCCTCCCAGGCGTCGTCGCCATGCGCGATGGCGCTGCCCAGCGCCTGCACGTCGAGCATCAGGCGCATGTGCGTGATGTCGTTGAGGTCGTCCAGCGCAATCGGCGCCACGCGGAAGCCGCGCCGCTCGTCGGCGCGCACCAGGCCCTCCTGCGCGAGCCGGCTCAGCGCCTCGCGCAGCGGGCTGCTGGAAAAGCCGTAATGGCCCTGGAGTTCATCGAGCTTGAGCTTGCTGCCGGCTTCGAAATGGCCGACGAGCACGTCGCGCCGCAGGCTGCGAAAGGCCTGCTCGGAAAGCGGAACGGAGCTGTCGACGGCGGGTGCGGGCGTGAGAGGACTGGGCATGGCTGAAATTATGCACAAAATTATTTTTATGCACAATTTCTGTTTTATGCCTGTTTACCCTGACCTGCCCATCGCGCGGCAGGCCTTCCGACAGCAGCTTTTCGATGCTCAGTCGGTCCCGACCATCACGCTCGACGCCTTGATCACCGCATAGGCATTGGCACCTTCCGCAAGGTTCAGCGATTGCGCCGAACTGCTGGTGATGGTCGAGACGATCTGCACGCCCGGCGCGATTTCCAGCGTGACTTCGGTCGTGACGGGGCCGCGGACGATGGCGATGACCTTGCCGGACAGGACGTTGCGTGCGCTGATCTTCATGGCGTGCTCCTTGGATGTCGAGCACGCCAGTCTATCGGCGCACGCGCCCCGACGTCCGGGGCCTGTCTGCCTACCTGGCCTCCTCCGCCGCCAGTACCGCCCACTCTTCGTCAGTGAACAGCCGCGAGCGCGTCAGGAAGCGCACCCCCTCCGGCCCCTCCAGCGAGAACATGCCCCCGCGCCCCGGCACCACGTCGATGATCAGCTGCGTGTGCTGCCAATACGCGAACTGCGGTCCGCTGATGTAGAACGGCATGCCGCCGATGTGGCCCAGCAGCTTGTCGTAGTCGCCCACGATGAACTCCTCGCGCCCGTAGCACATGGGCGCGCTGCCGTCGCAGCAGCCGCCCGACTGATGGAACATCAGCGGGCCGTGCCTGGCGGCGAGCCTGTCGATCAACGCGAGCGCGGCTTCGGTCGCGGTGACGCGCAGGACATCGCCCGCCATCAGAAGAAGCCCAGCTTGTTCTCGCTGTAGCTCACGAGCAGGTTCTTGGTCTGCTGGTAGTGGTCGAGCATCATCTTGTGGTTCTCGCGCCCGATGCCCGATTGCTTGTAGCCGCCGAAGGCCGCATGCGCCGGGTAGTGGTGGTAGCAGTTGGTCCACACGCGGCCCGCCTGGATGCCGCGGCCCATGCGGAAGGCGCGGTTCATGTCGCGGCTCCACACGCCGGCGCCCAGCCCGTACAGCGTGTCGTTGGCAATCGACAGCGCCTCTTCCTCGTCCTTGAAGGTGGTGACCGACACCACCGGGCCGAAGATCTCCTCCTGGAAGATGCGCATCTTGTTGTGGCCCTGGAACACGGTCGGCTTCACGTAGTAGCCGTCGGCCAGGTCGCCCTCGAGCTTCTGGCGCTCGCCGCCGATCAGCACCTTGGCGCCCTCCTGCTTGCCGATGTCCAGGTACGACAGGATCTTCTCGAGCTGCTCGCTGGAGGCCTGCGCGCCGATCATGGTGGCCATGTCCAGCGGGCTGCCCTGCTTGATGGCGGCCACGCGCTTCAGTGCGCGCTCCATGAAGCGGTCGTAGATCGACTCCTGGATCAGCGCGCGCGACGGGCAGGTGCACACCTCGCCCTGGTTCAGCGCGAACATGGCGAAGCCCTCGAGCGCCTTGTCGAAGAAGCTGTCGTCGCGCTCCATCACGTCGGCGAAGAAGATGTTGGGCGACTTGCCGCCCAGCTCCAGCGTGACCGGAATCAGGTTCTGGCTCGCGTACTGCGAGATCAGCCGGCCGGTGGTGGTTTCGCCGGTGAAGGCGATCTTGCCGATGCGGTTGCTCGACGCCAGCGGCTTGCCCGCCTCCACGCCGAAGCCGTTCACCACGTTCAGCACGCCCGGCGGCAGCAGGTCGCCGATGAGTTCCATCATCACCAGGATCGACACCGGAGTCTGCTCGGCCGGCTTCAGCACCACGCAGTTGCCGGCGGCCAGCGCGGGCGCCAGCTTCCATACGGCCATGAGGATCGGGAAGTTCCACGGAATGATCTGGCCGACCACGCCGATGGGCTCATGGAAGTGGTATGCGAAGGTCTCGTGGTCGATCTCGCTGATGCCGCCTTCCTGCGAACGGATGCACGAGGCGAAGTAGCGGAAATGGTCGACCGCCAGCGGCAGGTCGGCCGCCATGGTCTCGCGGATCGGCTTGCCGTTGTCCCAGGTCTCGGCCGCGGCCAGCATGGACAGGTTTTCCTGGATGCGCTCGGCAATGCGGTTCAGGATGTTCGCGCGCTCCGTGGTCGAGGTGCGCCCCCAGGCGCCCTTGGCCTTGTGCGCGGCGTCGAGCGCGCGGTCGATGTCGGCCGCGGTGGAGCGCGGCACCTCGCAGAAGACCTTGCCGGTGACGGGCGTGATGTTCTCGAAGTACTGGTTGTCCACCGGCGCGACCCACTCGCCGCCGATGTAGTTGCCATAGCGCTTCTTGAAGGGCACCGCGGTACCGAATTTGCCCGGTTCGAGCATGTCCATGTCTTTGTCTCCAGTGCAGGGTTGCAGGGTTGCAGGGTTGCAGGGTTGGTGGCGCCGCGACGTGCGGCGACCCGCATGGACAACCGCAAGCCACGTACCCGCGCGGATCGGGACATTCCCTGAGTACTTCTTCTTGGCAACCGGCTGCCGCAGCGGGTTTTCATTCGCAATCTGCGACATGTTCCCGCGAACATAGCGACTAGGATGTCGCACAAGGCGAAACGCCTATCGGAGACACGCATGAGCGAAGCGCAGTTGCCATCGGTCAGAGTGGAGCAGGCCCGCGAGCTTTTCTTCGGGCAGGGGCGAGACCCCGCGCCCTGGATCGCGCCGCACATCTCGCGCTCGTGGCAACGCAGCCGCCCGGTCGACCACCAGGCGATCGACCCCGAGCCGATGGCGCTGGCCCTGCTGCGCGAACGGCGCGAACAGGCGATGCGGCTGCTGAACTGCGCCCAACCCGAACTCGACGGCCTGGCCGAGCACGCGACCGGCAACGGCTGCGTGGTGATCCTGTCGGACGCGAGCGGTCTCATCCTCGAGGAAGTCGGCAGCCCCGACTTCCTGCCCAAGGCCGAGCGCATCGCGCTGCAGCCCGGCGTGGAATGGTCGGAGCACAACCGCGGCACCAACGCCATCGGCACCGCGCTGGCCGAGCGCGAGGCACTGATGGTGCTGGGCGGCGAGCACTACCTGGCTCAGAACGGCGCACTGGGCTGCGCGGCGGCGCCCATCTTCACGGGGCGCGGCGAAGTGGCCGGCGCGCTCGACATCTCGGGCGAGACGGTGCGGGTGAACCAGCATGCGCTGGGGCTGGTGCGCATGGCGGCGCAACAGGTCGAGCACCGCATGCTGCTGGCCGAGGCCAGCGGCCACGTACTGCGCTTCCACGCGCGCCCGGCGCTGATCGGCACCGCGCGCGAGGGCCTGATGGTGATCGAGGGCGGACGCATCGTCGCGGCCAACCGCGTGGCGCTCGAACTGTTCGGGCGCTCGTGGGACGGCCTGCTCGACCTGGACGCCGAGCTTTTCCTGGGCACGAACTGGCCGCGCATGGCGCACCGGCGCAGCCTTCTCACGCTGCCGGACGGGCGGCAGATTGCCACGGTGATGGAGCGTTCGCATGCACCCGCCGCGGGCCGGCCGTTGGCACGTGCCCCGACGAATGCGCCAGCGCCTGCCATGCATGAAGCCACAGCCCAGGCCGACGCCGTGCAGCCGCTGCTCGGCAAGGCCGTGCGCGTGCTCAACGAAGGCGTGCCGGTGCTGGTGAACGGCGAGACCGGCAGCGGCAAGGAGGTGTTCTCGCGCCGCCTGCATGCCGCGAGCCGCCGCGCCGCGGGGCCCTTCGTGGCGGTCGACTGCGCCTCGCTGCCCGAGACGCTGATCGAGTCGGAGCTGTTCGGCTACGACGAAGGCGCCTTCACCGGCGCGCGGCGCAAGGGCATGGCGGGCCGCATCCGCGAGGCCCACGGCGGCGTGCTGTTCCTGGACGAGATCGCGGAGATTCCGCTGGCCCTGCAGACGCGGCTGCTGCGCGTGCTCGAGGAACGCGTGGTCACGCCGCTGGGTGGCGGCCAGGGCGTGGCGGTCGACTTCGACCTGGTCTGCGCCACCCATGGCCACCTGCCCGCGCTGGTGGCGGCGGGCCGCTTTCGCGCCGACCTGATGTACCGCGTGGCCGGGTTCACGGTGGCGCTGCCCTCGCTGAGCCAGCGCGCCGACCGGCATGCGCTGATCGCGCGCATGTTCATGGAGTCGGGCGGCGCGGCCAGGCACCTGCGGCTGGAGAGCGACGCGCTCGAGGCGATGGCCGCCTACCGCTGGCCCGGCAACGTGCGCGAGTTGCGCAGCACGCTGCGCGCCGTCGTCGCACTGGCCGACGCGGGCGATGCGGTGACGGCGGCCATGCTGCCCGCGCACCTGCTCGGCACACCGGCGCCCGCATCCGCAGCGGCGTGCGCGGACGCAAACGCGAACACCTTCGCCGCACCGCCGCATGCCGAACCATTGATGGCCATCACGCGCCACGCGATCGACGAAGCCCTCAAGGGCAGCGACCACGACGTGGCGAAGGCCGCGCGCCGGCTGGGCGTGCACCGCAGCACCGTCTACCGCCACCTCGCGCGGCAACGCGGCAAGCCCCCGGCGCACTGAAGACCGCACGCAAGCCCCGGCCTCCCGCGGGGCGTGCCGGCAGCGATGCCGCAGCTCATCGCTATGCTCCGTAAAATACAGCGAAGCATCGTTGGAACACAGAACACGCACGCCATGGTCACCAGTCAACTCCGCTGCCTCGTCGCGCTCGGGCAGGCGCGGCACCTCGGGCGCGCCGCACAGGCCAGCCAGGTTTCGCAGCTCGAGCTGAGCGAGGCGATCCGCGCGCTCGAAGAGGAATACGGCCACGCACTGCTCGAACCCCCGCGCGCAGGCGGCTTTCAGGGCTTCACGCCGCAGGGCGAACAGGTGCTGGCCTGGGCGCGCAGCTTCCTGCAGCACGGCGAAGACCTGCGCCGCGAGCTGCATGCCGTGCAACAGGAAAGCGCCATCGCCCCGCTGCTGGAACGCCGCTCCGTCTCGCCGAAACGCCTGCGCGCGCCCGGGCCCGGGGCGGAACACATCGACCTGATCCTGCAGGCCGCGTTGCGCGCGCCCGACCACGGCGGGCTGCATCCCTGGCGCGTGGTGGAGTTTCGCGAGGCGCAGCGTGCCGCGCTGGCCGAACGCTTCGAGGCCGAAAAGCGCCGCCGCGATCCGCTGGCCTCGCCGGCCGACCTGCGCCGCGCGCGCGAACACGCCACGCGCCCGCCCGTGCTGCTGGCCTTCATCGTGGTGCCCCGCGCGCGCAGCAAGGTGCCCGCGCGCGAGCAGTGGCTGAGCGCGGGCGCCGCGCTGGGCAACCTGCTCAATGCCGCGCACCAGCTCGGCTTCGGCGCCATCATGCTCAGCGGCGAGCGCTGCTTCGACCCGGTCCTGAGTGCCGAGCTCGGCGTCAAGCCCGAGGAATTCCTCGCGGGCTTCGTGAGCCTGGGCAGCGTGGTCGAGGCACCGCCGCCGCGCAACCACGCGCTGCCGGGGCAGGTGTGGTCCGCGTGGGTGCCGTCCGCAATCCCGCGGGCCGCCACCCAGGCCGACCCGTTCCGCCAGCCTGCTGACCCCTTGAACCTGAACTCGAACCTGAACCTGGACATTGCCAATGACAAGACCTGACACCGGCCGCACCGAAGCCACGGGCACCCGGTTTTCGCTCGGCGCGATGCGCGCGGCGCGCACGCTGTCGCAGCGCGCGGTGAGCCGCATCGCCTCGGGCATGCACCCCGGCATGACGCATGCGCAGGCCCACGAGCTCGCGATGGCCACGCTGCAGAAGCTGGGCATGGAGCGCAACTGGCACCCGATCGTCATCCGCTTCGGCGAGGACACGCTCAAGATCTTCCGCGAGACCTCCGACCCCGATCGCGTGCTGGGCGCGCAGGACATCTTCTTCGTCGACATCGGCCCGGTGTGGGAAGGCCACGAGGGAGATGCCGGCGACACCTTCGTGATGGGCGACGACCCGCAGATGCACGCCTGCGCCGAGGCCGCGCGCGTGCTGTGGCAGGACGTGGCCGAGCGCTGGCGCGCCGACCGGCTCAGCGGGCAGGCGCTCTATGCCTACGCCGCCGAACGCGCCGAGGCCATGGGCTGGCGGCTGAACCTCGACATCAAGGGCCACCGCGTCTGCGACTTTCCGCATGCGATCTACCAGGCCGGCAAGCTCGGCGACTTCGGCCTGTGCCCGGCCACGGGCATCTGGATCCTGGAGATCCAGATCGCGCACCCCACGCGGCCCTTCGGCGCGTTCTACGAAGACCTGCTGATGGCCGACGACGTGCCGCCTGCGAACGACGCAGCGGCCATTGCCGAGCTGGTCACGAACTGAGCCATGACCGAAGCAACCGAGCAACTGTTCTCCTACGGCACCCTGCAACTTCCCGCCGTGCAGGTCGCCACCTTCGGCCGCACGCTCGACGGCAACGCCGACAGCCTGCCCGGCTACCGGCTCGCGCAGCTCGCCATCCAAGACCCGGCCGTGGTCGCGACCAGCGGCAAGACGCACCACCCCATCGTCACGCCGAGCGATGTGCCCGGCGACGCCGTGGAAGGTGCCGTCTTCGCCATCACGCCGGCCGAACTGGCGCATGCCGATGCCTACGAGGTCGACGACTACCGGCGCGACCGCGTCGTGCTGGCCTCGGGCCTGCACGCCTGGGCCTACGTCGACGCGCGCCATGCGCCGGCCGGCACAACCAAAGACTGACTTGCCCGCCGATGCCGGAGCGGCCAGACTGGCGGCTGGTCCATTCCGAGCATCCATGACCCTTCCCAAACCCGCGCGCGGCCTGTCGGCAGTTCCTTCCACCCTGCGTATTCCGCTGGCCGCGCGAGCTTCGGGCGATGCGATGTTTCCCCAGGTGGCCGTGGGCGACGCCTACGCCGCCGCCATCCTGGAGCGCATCCGCGACGACGGGCAGGCGCTGCCGGAAGACCGGGCCACCATCTACGGCATCCTCTCGCGCACGCGGCGCTTCCGCGGCCTGGCGCAGGAGTTCCTCAAGCAGCACCCGGGCGCGCGCGTGGTGAACATGGGCTGCGGCCTGAGCCACTACTTCCAGTGGCTGGACGACGGCAGGTCCCGCATGACCGACGCCGACCTGCCCGAGGTGCTCGCGCTGCGCCGCGAGCTGATTCCCGAGACCCACGAGCGCCACGACGTGCGCACGCTCGACCTCACCGCGCCCGACTGGTGGGAGCAGCTCGGGCTGCCGCGCAAGCGCAACGCGCAGCCGGTGTTCCTGTTCACCGAGGGTGTGTTCATGTACCTGCAGCCCGCGCAGGTGCAGGCGGTGCTCGCCACCTTCGGCGAGCGCGCGCCCGCGGGCTCGGTGCTGGCCTTCGACGCGATGTGCTGGCTCGCGGTGGGCCGGGCGAAGCAACATCCGTCGGTGCGCGCGACGGGCGCGGAGTTCCATTGGGGCATCCGCCGCACCGGCGAGCTGGCGCAGGCCCATCCGCGCCTGCGCCTGGAGACCACCTTCCGCGTGCTCGAGGGCATCGGCCTGCCCTACACGCTCTTCGCGCCGATGGTGATGCTGCTGCTCGGCGTGCCGCTGTACGCGGTGTATGCGCTGCAGGCGGTCGACGAGGCCGATACATAAACGCACAATTTCGCGGAATCCCGCAAATTGGCGGCTTTGTCCGGCCCGGGGTGCGCGGAATGGCTGACGCGCCGCGGGCGCGGCGGGGCGCAAGCTGGGCGCTGTTCCCGGTCGCGGAGGAAAATCCCCGTGGCGCGGCCTGCATTACGATGGTTTCAAAGCCCGCGGACCCTGCAGGCCACCCACTTTCCGCTTCTCCCCTCTCTCCCCAGACTCGCAAGATTCGCAACCCTCAAGAACCACATGCTTGATCGCCGATCCTTCCTTGCCGCCGGCGGTGCCGCTGCCGCACTCGCCGCCCTCGGACTGCCCGAAGAGGCGCTCGCCGCCAACGGCCTGCAACTGAGCCAACCCACGCCCTTCTCGTTCGACGCGCTGGTGGCGCAGGCCAAGACGCTCGCGGCCAAGCCCTACGTGGCCGCCGCGCCGCTGGCACCCGAAGTGCTCGACCGCATCGACTACGACGCCCACGGCAAGATCAAGTTCGACCCCGCCAACGCCCTCTTTCGCGACGGCCCCGGCGCGTTCCCGGTCACCTTCTTCCACCTCGGGCGCTTCTTCCAGACGCCGGTGCGCATGCACGTGCTGGAGAACACCGACGGCGACGCCTTCGCGCGCGAAGTGCTCTACAACCCCTCGTACTTCTCGATGCCGCCCGACAGCCCCGCGCGCGCGCTGCCGCCCGGCGCCGGCTTTGCCGGCTTCCGCCTGCAGGAAAGCCGCCTGGGCGACCAGAGCAAGCTCGACTGGCAGAAGAACGACTGGGTCGCCTTTCTGGGCGCCTCGTACTTCCGCGCCATCGGCGAGCTCTACCAGTACGGCCTGTCGGCGCGCGGCCTCGCGCTCGACGTGGCGGTGCCCGACAAGGCGGAAGAATTTCCGACCTTCACGCGCTTCTACTTCGAGACGCCGGCCGCGAACAACACCACCTCGATGACGGTCTACGCGCTGCTCGAGGGGCCGAGCGTCACCGGCGTCTTCAAGTTCGTCATGCAGCGCAACAAGGCCGTGATCATGGACATCGACGCGCGCATGTTCCTGCGCCGCGACGTGTCGCGCCTGGGCCTGGTGCCGCTGACCTCGATGTACTGGTACTCGGAAACCATCAAGCCCACCGCCATCGACTGGCGCCCCGAGGTGCACGACTCCGACGGCCTGGCCATCTGGAACGGCGCGGGCGAGCGCATCTGGCGCCCGCTGAACAACCCGACGCAGACGCGCGCCTCGGCCTTCGCCGACACCCGGCCGCGCGGCTTCGGCCTGCTGCAGCGCGACCGCGCGTTCGACCACTACCAGGACGGCGTGAACTACGAGAAGCGCCCGAGCCTGTGGATCGAACCGCTGGGCGACTGGGGCGAAGGCTCGGTGCAGCTCATCGAGATCCCGACCGACGACGAGATCCACGACAACATCGTCGCCTTCTGGGTGCCCAAGGCCGAAGCCAAGGCGGGTTCCAGCTACAGCCTGCAGTACCGCCTGCACTGGACCGACCAGGAGCCGTTTCCTTCACCGCTCGCACGCTGCGTGGCCACGCGCATCGGCCGCGGCGGGCAGCCGGGGCAGCCGCGTCCGCAGGGCGTGCGCAAGTTCATGGTCGAGTTCATCGGCGAGCCGCTGGCCACCGTGCCCTTCGGCGTGAAGCCCGAGGTGGTGCTGACGGCCGCGCGCGGCAAGTTCTCGTACGTGTTCGCCGAGGCCGTGCCCAACGGCGTGCCGGGCCACTGGCGCGCGCAGTTCGACTTCACGCCCGAAGGCAACGAGCCGGTCGACATGCGCATGTACCTGAAGGTCGGCGACCAGACGCTCACCGAGACCTGGCTGTACCAGTACCAGCCGGGGTGATCGGCCTCGGCGTGCGCGGGTGATCCTCGACGCGCTGCGCGCGGGCCACCCTCGATGCGCTGCGCGCGGGTCGCCCTCGATGCGCTGCGCGCGGGTCGCCCTCAACGCGCTGCACGCGCGTTGTAGGGCGCGAAGAGCTCCACCGCCCAGTCGACGAACACGCGCAGCTTGGCGCTCAGGTGCCGGTTGGTCGGGTACACCACGTGCAGCGGGTACGGCGGCGGCGTCCAGCCCTGCAGCACCTCGACCAGCGCGCCGCTCTCCAGGTGCGACGCCACCATCACGTCGAAGACCTGTGCCACGCCCATGCCGGTGAGCACCGCCGTCAGGTGCGCGGTGCTCTCGTTCACGCCCACCACGGTATGGCCGTGGATCTCGACGCGTTCGTCGTCACGCCCGTAGCGCAGCGGAATCGGCCGGTTGCTCAGCGACGAGAAGTAGCCCACCACACGGTGCGTGCCGTCGCCCAGATCGGCCGGCGTCTTCGGCACGCCGTGGCGCTCCAGGTAGGCCGGCGTCGCGCAGGTCACGAAGCGCAGGGTCGCGATGCGGCGCGCCACCAGCGACTGGTCGGTCAGCTCGCCGGCGCGGATCACGCAGTCGACCGCATCGCCGACCAGGTTCACCGGCCGGTCGCTCACGCCGATCTCGAGTTCGATCTCCGGATACCGCGCATGGAACGCCGGCAGCTGCGGGATCAGGATCATGTTGGCGAACGAGGAGCCGATGTCCACCCTCAGGCGCCCGCGCGGATGCGCCTGCGCGTTCGTCAGGTCCGACTCGATGTCTTCCAGCTCCGCCAGCACGCGCGCGGTGCGCTCGTAGTAGGCCGCGCCCTCGGGCGTGACCGTCACGCGGCGCGTGGTGCGCTGCAGCAGCTTCACGCGCAGGCGGGTTTCGAGCTGCTGCACCAGCTTCGTCACGGTGGGCTTGGGCATCTGCAGCGAGTCGGCGGCGCGGGTGAAGGTGCCGGCCTCGACCACACGGGCAAACACGCGCATGGCGGTGATCTGGTCCATCGCCGGATTATTGGTGAATCGTGAATAAACAAATGGCGTGCGGGCTCTTGGTCCGCACGGGGGTCGCGCCCAAACTTCCTTCCATCGACAACCACCAAGGAAGAAATCATGACCCTCAAGCTCAACGACAAGATCGCCCTCGTCACCGGCGGCACCAGCGGCATCGGCCTGGCCACGGCACAGCGCTTCGTGGACGAAGGTGCCTACGTGTTCATCACCGGGCGCCGCCAGGCCGAACTCGACGCAGCCGTGAAGACCATCGGGCGCAACGTGACGGGCGTGCTCGGCGATGTCTCCAAGCTCGAAGACCTCGACCGGCTCTACGCCGCCATCCAGCAACAGAAGGGGCGCCTGGACGTGCTGTTCGCCAATGCCGGCGGCGGCAGCCTGCTGCCGCTGGGACAGATCACCGAAGAACACTTCGACAAGATCTTCAACACCAACGTGCGCGGCCTGCTCTTCACGGTGCAGAAGGCATTGCCGCTGATGCCAAAGGGCGCGTCGATCGTGCTCAATGCGTCGATCACCAGCATCAAGGGCACGCCGGCCTTCAGCGTCTACAGCGCGACCAAGGCCGCGGTGCGCAGCTTTGCGCGCAGCTGGACGGTGGACCTGAAGGATGCCGGCATCCGCGTGAACGCGGTGAGCCCCGGCGTGGTGCCGACGCCCGCCTACGACCTGCTCGGCCTCACGAAGGACCAGGTGGCGGGCTTCATCGAAAGCCAGGCGCAAGGCATTCCGCTGGGCCGCGTGGGCACGCCCGACGAGATCGCCAAGGCCGTGGTGTTCCTGGCCTCGGACGACAGCAGCTTCGTGAACGGCGCGGAGCTGTTCGTCGACGGCGGCATGGCGCAGATCTGAACCACCCGCGGCCGGGCCAGGCCGCAGTTCAGTTCAAGTCAGTTCAAGCCAGCTCAGCGCTTGACCGACACCAGCTCCACTTCGAAGTTCAGCGTGGCGTTCGGCGGAATCACGCCGCCGGCGCCGCGCGCACCGTAGGCAATCGACGGCGGGCAGGTCAGCTTGGCCTTGCCGCCCGGCTTCATCTTCTGCACGCCTTCGGTCCAGCACGGGATCACGCCGTTGAGCGGGAACTCGGTGGGTTCGCCGCGCTTGTAGGAGCTGTCGAATTCCTTGCCGGTGTCGGGGAAGGTGCCGCGGTAGTGCACCTTGACCACGTCGGTGGCCGCGGGCGAAGCGCCGGTGCCTTCCTTGAGCGACTGGTAGATCAGGCCGCTGGGCGTGGTCACCGGGGCGGACTGCGCGAAGGCAGCGGGAACAGCAAGAACGGACACGAGCGCGGCACAGAAAAGAGACTTCACGAAACACCTCGAAGGTTGAGAGGCCCCGATTATGGCCAGCGCCCGTGTCGCGCCTGTAAGGGGATATTCGGGGCCTTTCACCGGCTTGTCCCTGCGTTGGAACAGCCCTTGCTTTGCTGCTGGTGCACTGTCACCATCCACCAAGAGAGGACGCTCCATGCCCGCCACAGACGCCACGCCGGCCGCCTCCCCCGCACAGGGAGGCCACGGCCATCTGAAGAAAGTGCTCGGCCCTTTCCAGCTCTGGGGCATCGCGGTCGGGCTCGTCATCTCGGGTGAGTACTTTGGTTGGAGCTACGGCTGGAACACCGCCGGCACGCTCGGCTTCCTGGTGGCCACGGTGCTGGTGGCGACCATGTACACCACCTTCATCTTCAGCTTCACCGAACTCTCCACCGCCATTCCGCACGCGGGCGGCCCCTTCGCCTATGCGCGGCGCGCGTTCGGCCCCAACGGCGGCTTCGTGGCGGGCTTTGCCACGCTGATCGAATTCGTGTTCGCGCCGCCGGCCATCGCGCTGGCCATCGGCGCGTACCTCAACGTGCAGTTCCCGGGCATCAACCCGAAGTGGTTCGCGCTGGGCGCGTACGTGATCTTCATCGGGCTCAACTGGATCGGCGTGGGCATCGCGGCGGCCTTCGAACTCTTCGTGACGGTGCTGGCCATCGTCGAGCTGCTGGTGTTCATGGGCGTGGTCACGCCGGGCTGGACGCTGGCCAACTTCACGGCCAACGGCTGGGCCGGCGGCAGCGTGCTGAACGGCGCGGCCATCTCGGGCATCTTCGCGTCGATCCCGTTCGCCATCTGGTTCTTCCTGGCCATCGAGGGCGCGGCCATGGCCGCCGAAGAGGCGCGCGACCCGCACCGCACCATTCCCATCGCGTACACCACGGGCATCGTCACGCTGGTGGTGCTGGCCTTCGGCGTGATGATCTTCGCGGGCGGCGTGGGCGACTGGCGCAAGCTCGCCAACATCAACGACCCGCTGCCGCAGGCCATGAAGGCGGTGGTGGGCGAGAACAGCGGCTGGCTGCACATGCTGGTGTGGATCGGCCTGTTCGGGCTGATCGCGTCGTTCCACGGGATCATCATGGGCTACTCGCGCCAGATCTTCGCGCTGGCGCGCGCGGGCTACCTGCCGCGCTACTTCGCCGGCCTGAGCCCGCGCTTCGACACGCCGCACCGCGCGCTGCTGGCCGGCGGCGTGATCGGCGTCATTGCCATCTTCAGCGACGAGTGGGTGCAGTTCGGCGGGCAGACGCTCACGGCCAACATCGTCACCATGGCCGTGCTCGGCGCCATCGTGATGTACCTGATCTCGATGGCCGCGCTCTTCAAGCTGCGCCGCAGCGAGCCCCGGCTGCTGCGCACCTACCGCGCGCCCCTCTACCCCGTGTTCCCCGCCATTGCGCTGGGCCTGGGCGTGGTGTGCCTGGGCGCGATGGTGTGGTTCAACGCGATGCTCACGCTGCTGTTCATCGTGCTGATGGCCGCGGCCTACGGCTACTTCCTGCTGACCTCGGGGCAGCGCGAGGCCGCCGCGCCCGACGAGATGCTGTCTTCGACCACCGGCGCCTGACAGGCGAAGCCGCACACCGAAAAGATGCTGTACCGCACCACCATCGCCGGCCAGGTCTTCAGCTTCGAAGACCTTCGGCAGGTTCTGGCCTTCGCGAGCCCGGCGCGTTCGGGCGACTACCTCGCGGGCATCGGCGCGGCCACCGCGCAGCAGCGCATGGCCGCGCGCCACGTGCTCGCCGACACGCCGCTCAGGCAGTTCCTCACCGAGGCGCTGATCCCGTACGAGAGCGACAACATCACGCGCCTCATCATCGACGGCCACGACGCGCAGGCCTTCGCGCCGGTGGCGCACCTCACGGTCGGTGACTTCCGCAACTGGCTGCTTTCGCAAGCGGCCACCACCGCCACGCTCGGCGCGCTCGCACCGGGCCTCACGCCCGAGATGGTGGCCGCCGTGTCCAAGCTCATGCGCAACCAGGACCTGGTGTCGGTCGCGAAGAAGTGCAGCGTGGTCACGCGCTTTCGCGACACCATCGGCCTGCCCGGCCACCTGGCCGTGCGCCTGCAGCCCAACCACCCGACCGACGACCTGCGTGGCGTGGCCGCCTCCACGCTCGACGGCCTGCTGTACGGCGCGGGCGACGCGGTGATCGGACTGAACCCCGCGTCCGACAGCATGCCCGTGCTGGGCCGCCTGCTGCACATGCTCGACGAGGTGATCCAGCGCTTCGAGATTCCCACGCAGAGCTGCGTGCTCACGCACGTGACCAACACGCTCAAGCTGGCCGAGGCCGGCGCGCCGGTGGACCTCGTGTTCCAGTCGATCGCGGGCACCGAGAAGGCCAACCTCTCGTTCGGCGTGACGCCCGAGCTGCTCGACGAGGCCTACGCGGCGGCGCTGTCACTGAAGCGCGGCACCATCGGCAACAACGTCATGTACTTCGAAACCGGCCAGGGCAGCGCGCTGTCGGCCAACGCCAACTTCGGCGTCGACCAGCAGACCTGCGAAGTGCGCGCCTATGCGCTGGCGCGGCGCTACAAACCCTTCCTCATCAACACGGTGGTCGGCTTCATCGGGCCGGAGTACCTGTACGACGGCAAGCAGATCATTCGCGCCGGACTCGAAGACCACTTCAGCGGCAAGCTGCTGGGCCTGCCCATCGGCTGCGACATCTGCTACACCAACCACGCCGAGGCCGACCAGGACGACATGGACACGCTGCTGGTGCTGCTGGGCACGGCGGGCATCAACTTCATCATGGGCATTCCGGGCGCCGACGACGTGATGCTCAACTACCAGAGCACCTCCTTCCACGACGCGCTGTTCCTGCGCGACACGCTGGGCCTGAAGCGCGCACCCGAGTTCGAGGCCTGGCTGCAGCGCATGCAGATCACCGACGGCGCGGGGCAGCTCGCGCCGCCCTCTTCCAACCGGCTGCTGGCCGACATGAGCGGGCTGGCCGCATTGACGACGCAGACGGCACGGACCGCACCCACGTCATGACCGACCCCGTCACCCCCAACCCCTGGGCGCAATGGCGCTCCGCCACCCCCGCGCGGCTGGCCCTGGGCCGCGCCGGTGCCGGCATGCCCACCGACGAGACCCTGCGCTTCGGCTGGGCGCACGCGATGGCGCGCGACGCCATCCATGCCGCGCTGGACGTCGATGCCCTCGACACCACGCTGACCGCGCAGCACTGGCAAGTGGCCCGCGCGCGCAGCCAGGCGGCCGACCGCACCACCTACCTGCGCCGCCCCGACCTGGGCCGCCAACTCGACGAAGACGACGCCACCCGCCTGCTGGCCGACAGGCGCTACGGCTGCGACGTGTGCGTGGTGATCGGCGACGGCCTCTCCTCGCTCGCCGTGGCGCGCCACGCCGCGCCGCTGCTCGCTGCCTTGCGCGCACAGCTGCCGCCCGACACCAGCTTCGCGCCCGTCGTCATCGCCACGCAGGCCCGCGTGGCGCTGGCCGACGAGGTGGGCGAACTGTTTGGCGCGGCGCTCTCGGTGATGCTCATCGGCGAACGCCCGGGGCTGAGCTCGCCCGACAGCCTGGGCATTTACCTGACCCACTCGCCCAAGCGCGGCCGGCACGACGCCGAGCGCAACTGCATCTCGAACGTGCGGCCCGAAGGGCTTGCGTACGAGGCGGCCGCGTTCAAGCTGGCATGGCTGATGCGCGAGTCATTGCGCAGGGGGTTGACGGGGGTGGCGCTGAAAGACGAGAGCGATCTTGCGTTGCTGACGCAGCATGAGGGTGGTCAGGCGGAGCTGGGCCGGGCTGGTAGGCTTTCAAGATAGACAAATACGCAATTAAATGACTCTTAAGCCGTTTAACAGTCATTTTATTAATGCCAAAAAGCAGTTACAGCCTCTCGGCCCTGCCCTCGCAAACCGTCCAGCCCCTTGAAAACCTGGGCCAGCGCCTTCGCGCGCACCGGGTGCACCGCGAATGGACGATTGCCGAAATGGCCGAGCGCTTGCTGTGCTCTCCCAACACCCTGCGTGCACTTGAATCCGGCAAGGCCACCACCAGCATCGGCCTGCTGGCGCACGCGCTGTGGCTCTTCGGAGAAATCGACTCCCTCGACAGGGTGGCCCCTGCCCCCGCCGGGCTGGCCGCGAAGCGCCGTGTGCGCAAGTCGGCCACGCGCACTGCGGCGGGCGTGATCGCAGAGGACGAGCTTGACTTCTGACGACACCACTGCCCACGCACATGCCCAGGCTGAACGGCGCGTCTACGTCGGCCTCGCGCACCACACCGGCGAGCGCGTGCAGCCCGCCGGCCTGATGAAGATCGCGCGCCGCGGCGTCATGGAGTCCGGCGAGTTCGCCTACGGCCGGCGCTACCTCGAAGACCCGGCGGCCGCACCGCTCAACCCCGAACACCTGCCGCTGCGTGACGCCACCTTCGTGCTGCCGGAGACCCGCATCCGCGACGGCGGCGCCATGCCACTCACACTGCGCGATGCGCTGCCCGACAACTGGGGCCGCAAGGTGCTCGAAATTCGCCAGGGCAAGCCGCCGTCCGACATCAACGCACTGCTGCTGACCAACGCAGACCGAATCGGCGCCATGGTGTTCTCCGAAGCGCTGCCCATCCAGAGCGAAGAACCGCCTTCAGCAATGCTGTCGCTGGAGGCCCTCGCCGAAGCATCCCGGCGTGTCGAAGCCGGCATGGAGATCGGCCCCGACATGCACCTGCTGCTGCGCGGCGGCAGCCTGGGCGGTGCCCGCCCCAAGGCGGCCTTTGTGCACGAAGGCAAACGCTGCATCGCCAAGTTCGCGTCGCGCGGGGACGACCACGACGTGGAAGTGATCGAAGCCGCCACCCTCTGGCTGGCCGACGCCTGCGGCATCGACGTGCCGCCCTTCCTGCTGCAGCCGCTTGCGATGGGGCATGCCCTGCTGGTCGAGCGCTTCGACCGCCAGGGCCCGGCGGCCGACGAGCGGCGCTTTCACTACCTCTCCGCCTCGGCGCTGCTCGGCGTGCCGTATGAATCCAGCCGGGGCAGCTACGTTGAACTCGCGCAACTGCTGCGGCGCATCTCACGCCAGCCGCAGCACGACCTGGCCGAACTGTTCCGCCGGCTGGTGTTCAACCTGGCGGTGGGCAACAGCGACGACCACGTCAAGAACCACGGCGCGCTGCGAGGCGAAGACGGGCTGTGGCGGTTGTCGCCGGCGTTTGGCCTGGTGATGCAACTGGGCGGGCATACGGCGTATCAGGAACTGGCGATTCTTCCGGGGCAGCATGCTTCAAGCCTTGCGCTGGCGCGGGAGGCGGCGCCGCATTTTGGGATGACGGCTGGGGAGGCGGAAGAAGTGATTGTTGCCATTGGCGAGACGGTCGCGGTGCATGCGGCGGCTGGCGTCGCGGCTGCGGGTGGGGAGCCCGCGCTGGTGCGGCGTGTGGCCGGGTTTATCGAGCAGCAGGCTGAACGCATCGCGGGTTAGCAGAAGGTAGGCGTTCGTTTGATTCGTGCTGCGAAAGTTTGCGAGGCTTGCTTCGGGCCCCGCAGCGGATGTACGAGTCGCTCGAAACCTGTTGCCCGCGCTTCGCCCTTTGACGCGGCTGAAGCGGCCACCCTGCATTTGGCGAAGCGTTCGTCGGCGAACCCTTCGGCAAGGGAAGCCTCAGTGCATCTCCGCCAATGCCTCCTTGACGCCCTGTTCTTGCAACGGCGTGTCGCCCCCTTCAAGATGCAGAGCAGCGTGCGAGGGTACGGGAGTCGCGCAGTCCTTGTGGATCACGCCATCCTTCATCACCAGTTGCACTTTGGAGGGGTCTGTCAGCAGCGACAAGTCTTGCAGCGGATCACCGTCTACCAAAACGATATCTGCCAAAAATCCTGCCTTCAGCTGTCCCAGCTCGTCGGGCTGCAGCATGATCTGACCACCCAGCCGTGTTGCCGCCATCAACGCTTCCTTTGGCGTCATGCCGATGTAGTCGACAAAATATTGCAGATCGTTGGCGTTGGTGCCATGTGGCATCCACGCAAAGCCGTAATCACCGCCGGGCAAGATGCGAATGCCGCGCTTGTGCATTTCGCGCAGTGATGCAGAGGCAACCTCGAGCTCGCGCTTGTAGCCCATCTGGGTCGCGACGGCTTCGGTGATGCCGTATTCCGCCGCGTTGTAGGTCGTGCGAATGAGCCAGCCGATGCCAGGCGCGACGAAGTGCCGATCCTTCGCCTCTTCGAGCATGTCGAGCGCTTGCGCATCTGCAAAGCTGGCGTGATAGACCATCTCAATGCCGTGGCGTACGCACTGCTTGACCGACTCGCTCGAACGCGCGTGCGCAGCCATGCGTTTGCCGTAGCGCTTGGCCTCCTGCGCGAGCATGGCGACCTCGTCTTCCGCGAACGGTGACATCTCTGCGGGCAGGCCGGCGATGTACTCGCCAGACAGGTTGATCTTCAGGTGATCTACACCGTATTTGATGAAGGTGCGAGCCGACTTCCGGATCTCTTCAGGCCCGCTGCATACGCGGCCGAAACTGAGCTCCTCAAACTTCATATGCGGCAGCGTGTTGTCACCCAAGGCGCCGATGGTGGTGATCTCCTGGCTGCCAGCGAGGTAGCGCGGGCCGGGGAACTCTCCTGCTTCGATGGCATTGCGCAGCACCACGTCCAGTCGCGGCTTGGCCGCCGCTGCGCCGATGGCAGAGGTCCAGCCCATGTCAAGGTAGCGCTTGGCAACGCGCACGCACCAGAGCATGTGCTCTTCGGGCGGCATGAACTGGATGGCCGCGAGCGACGGCTGGTCGTTCCACGAGAAGTGCGTGTGCGCCTCGGTCATTCCTGGCATGAGGAAACGGCCTTTTCCGTCGATCACGCGGGCGTCGTCGGTACTCACGCGCTTCGGAAAGCGCGCCACTTCGACGATGCGTTTCCCCTCGACAAGAAGGTCGCCGGTGTAGGGGTCTTCTCCCGAACCATCGAAGATACGGACATTGGTGAATGCAAAACGGGTCATCTTTGTCTCCTCCGGCTTGTGGCGCCGGCCATGGGTTGTCGAAATGGAGTCTTGCGCCGCCTCAGTGAAGCGCCGCGTAGAAGGCTTCGAGTTCTTGCGCGCAGCGCTGCGGCTGCTCGAAAGTCGTCCAGTGGCCACATCCGTCGAGCACGACGAGACGGCTGCCGGCGATGCGTTGCTGAATGACGCGAACGTTGGTCTCCGGGGCCACGCCGTCCTGGTCGCCAGTAACCAGCAGCGTGGGTACATCGAGGCGCTCAAGTGCGGCCGACTGCGCATCGGCGAGAGCTGCACAGCTTTGGGCGTAGCCCTCGGGCGATTGCCGCATGACGCTTTCGCGCACCAGAGCGAGTACTGCCGGTTGCTGCTCTTTGGTCTGCGTACTTGTCGCGCCCTTCACGATGGCATCGGCGATTTCCTGCATGGCCGCCACACCACCCCGCGCCGCGTTGGCACGGGCCGCGATGTTGGGGCGCGCGGCGTCCGGAGGCGCAACAAGAGGGCCGAAGAGCGCCAAGGACTTCACTGTGCCTGGGCGGCGCAGCGCCAAGTGTTGGGCAACGATCGTGCCCATCGAATGAGCCATCACGTGCACAGACCCGATGTCGAGCGCAGCGAGCAGTTCCGTCATCGCGTCTACGTAGCTGTTGATCGACAGCGCCTTGCCGTCAGCCGGCAGCGGTGACCTCGCGCTGCCCGGCAGGTCGGGCCTGATGCGGCGAAACCCGCCGAGCACCGGCAGCACAGGTGTCCAGTTGTTCGACGAGCCGCCGAGCCCGTGGATGCACAACAGTGCGTCGCCTTCGCCGTCGACCTCAACGGTGAGGTCATTCAGAACTTGAGTCGTCATGAGAGACCCTTCAGACGAACTTGTTCTCGATGGAACCGAGCTGGTCGATCTCGACGCGCACCACGTCGCCAGCACTCAGGTAGCGCGGGGGGCTCATCCCCATGCCGACGCCGGCCGGCGTGCCAGTGGCGATGACGTCGCCGGGGTAGAGCGTTATTCCGCGCGAGATGGTTTCGACCAGCGTTGGAATGTCGAAGATCATGTTCTCCGTCGGCCCGTCCTGGCGCAGCTCGCCGTTGACCCAGCAACGCACCCGCGTCTTCGTGCCGTCGAACTCGTCAGCCGTGACGATCCACGGGCCCATAGGGCAGAAGGTGTCAAAAGACTTGCCCATGTCCCACTGCCCATGGCGCATCTGCACATCGCGCGCGGTCACGTCATTGACGACCGTGTAGCCGAACACATGTGACATCGCGGCGGCGCGCGTGATGTTCTTGCCCCCCTTGCCGATAACGACGGCCAACTCGGCTTCGTAGTCGATCTGCGTGGAAACCTCCGAGGGCACGAGCACATCGTCGTGCGGGCCCACCACGCACTCGGGCACCTTGGTGAAAACGATGGGCCACTCGTCGGTCTTGGCCGCGTTGTCCTTGAACACCGAGGCCGACAGTTCCTTGGCGTGCGCATGGTAGTTGCGCCCAACGCACCAGAGGTTGCGGCGCGGCTTGGGAAGCGGCGCATCCAGCACCACATCGCCAAGATTGACGGAGGGACCGGCGGCGTCCGGAAGCGAGCCGCCTTCGGCGAGGGACTCGATCAGCGTCAGCACGCCGCTGTCGGCTTGGGCCTGCGTGAGTTGCAGCGGGGTGACGGTCTTGCCGTCGGCGGAGACGAGACCGACCTTGCGGTGCCCTCCGCTCGTGAAAGTGGCGATGCGCATGAAGATTTGCTCCTGAGTTTTAGCGGTGCGCCAACTTTAAAAATTGCAAGCCCGATGCGCTTATCGGCCGATCTGACGGCGTATCGAATCGTCTGATGTGCTTCTAAGGACTTACCCGATGCGCCATATCGGTCGGGTGCGTGGAAAGGAACAATCGACGAAACGACCTCGATGAAGCACACAGATGCAGGAAGCCTATGCACTCCACGAAGGCGCGTTTGGCACAGCGATCGTCCTGGAGGCGAGCGCGAACCTGGTGTCGCACGCGCATTCGGAAACACAGCTCGCCCTCTGGCTGGGCGGCGCGCGTGCCTGCGCACACGTCGGCACGGAAGTCGTGCCTTACAGCGAGAGCGTGGCGTTGGGAGTGAACGCCTTCGAGGCGCACGACATGGTCCGCTTGGACGACAGCGGATCGAGCCTGTTCATCGTCTTCATGATCAAGAAGGACTGGCTAGACGAGCTTGGTCAAGCAAAGGACCGCAGCTTCCGGTTTCCCTCTCCGCGCGTGCCGATTCGCGACGCGCTGCGGCGCTCTTGCTGGCGAGTGCTGGACCTGATGATCTCCGCTGGCGCTGGACGCGAGCAGGTCGACAAGGAGGTGGAGCGCCTGCTGGAGGCCGCCATCGCCGCCTCCACGACGGGTGGAGAAGCAGCGCCCGCAGCGGGTGGTATCGGGGTAATGCTGGACCACCGTCTTCGCGCGGCCATTGCCCACATGCGGGCGCATGTCTCGGAGAAAACAACCATCGACGAGATCGCTGCCAAGGTCGGCCTGTCACGCGCGCATTTCTTCGCACTCTTCCGCGACCAGTTGCACACAACGCCGCAGGTGTTCTGGAGCGGGGTGCGTGTCGAAGAGGCAATGCGACGCGTCAGCGAGGGAGGAGAGCTTACGAACGTCGCGCTCGACCTGGGCTTTTCCGCTCCGGGAAACTTCTCCCGTTTCTTCAAGGAGCACACCGGGATTTCGCCATCGATCTTCAAGCGAGCCACACGCGCGCCGTCTCCTGTCACCGTCACAGGTATCCCGCGCGAGGGACAGCCCTTTTAGAAGCACTTCCATGCTTCAGGATTCATAGCACGCGAATGGCAAAGCGGTGACCAAAGCCGTCTTGGATCGCGAATCAGACGATGCCAGCGAATGGCCGTTCGTGGCCCGCCATCACTGGCGCCTATTTGTGCCGCTCCTCTCCATCGTCAAGTTCGAATTTCACCGCAATTCTCCTAAGATCCTTAATTAGGCAGATCCATCAACGCTGCCGCGCACTCGACAATTTAGGAGTCTCAGCCCGCATCGTAATTTCAGCCTTCGAGCCGCCAGCGCGACGGCGTTTCCATATCAAGCTGTCCGCCAAATAATGATGGAAATTCAAAACAAAGTGCGCGATAAGAATGGTAGGAATTCCCAGCCAAAGCAGGCTTTCGCCAACGCTGCTGGCTATGGCGTACAACACAGCCCCGCAAATTGCACACACCCCGAAGAATATTGCTGCAGGCTTCAGGCGAACAATCGATGAATATCGCTGCGTCGAAGTGAGCTCTGATTTCACTCCACTATTCTTTTGCTGCTGGCGGTACGCAAAAATCAAATATTGAATGTTGTGCCAAACATTGACCACCAACCATCCAACGGTAATGTCATCAATCCAGACATAAGCCACCAACGAAACCAATAGATGAGAAAATATAAAGCCGTTGAACAGTTCGTTTGCCGGCCCCGTGCCTTTGCAGCACCACAGGCGTGCAAGCCACCACAATGCACAGACGACGGCCGTAATTGAAATTCCAAGCACCAACTCCTGCGAGACAGGAGCCAGCCAGATTGGATATCCCAGAAAACTGGTGGGTGCCTGAGCGCTGCGATGCAGGTATCCCCACACAGGGAAGATATAGATCAGAAAATACGGCAGCCTTTGATAAGGCATCTGCAGCCGGTGATCGAAGCGCTTCGCTATTCCATGGCTTTGGCGGGCAACGTGAAACGCCTGCATCACAAAATAAAGGGCAAACAGCCCGGCCGTTTCATATGCAAGAACAATGAGGGTCAGGCCTGCCAATATCAACATGGGCGCGACAAAAATCAATACCCAGTGAGTTCTAATGCTTGACGAGATTGCGTGGATTCTCGTGTAGGTTGCGACGACATGGGGGTTGGCAAACAGCCATACATCGATATAAAGAATCGCCAGCATCATGGGGGCGGACCATGCTGCCAGCGCACCAGCTGAAAGCGCTGCAAACAAATTGCCAAAGATGAGCCAACGCTCCAGCCGTAGCGATGCGACCGCGATATTTCCGGACACGGGCTGCGTCTGAGCTGTCACGTCACGACCATGGGGACAGGCTTCGGGCGAGTCGATCCAAGGGGTGCCGATTTCATTGGCACTGAAAACCCGGAGCGGGGCCGCAGGGAGCGTTCGAGGTCGACCCGAATACTTTCATATGCCTTATCTCTGGCAGCCTGAAATCGAGACTCGAGGGTTGCGCGGTTCAAAACGCCAGACAAACCCGCTGGAGGAAGTTGCTGGTAAGGGTCGTAGTACTCGCTGATCTCGCAGGGGTAGCAATGCCCATCCGCATCGTATTGACTGCGGATGCTCACCTCATAAACCGCGCCACCCTCCTTGGCCGGGTCTATGGGAAAAATAAAAGTCAAATCGACCGTTGGAGCCTTTGGATCGATGTCGCGTTCAACGGGTACGAAGCCGGCATTTCGAAAGGCCTGAGAAATTCGCTCTTTGAGAGCCGGCAAGGTCATACCGACGTAGGAGTTGCCGAACAGGTTTTTCTCACCTTCCCACTGCGCCATGTAATTGAAGCCAAACGCGGGATCCAAATTATTGAGCCCGCGGGCTTCGATATTGACGTACGCTTTGTCGATTGCTGTCACCAGCTGCGTACTCAGATCATATTGCGCCATCCAGGGCAGCTCCTTAATTTCCGTCGCATTACTGACCTCTGCAAATCGCAGGAAGCAAGGGCTGCATCTTTTTTTGCCATCAAGTAGCGCATCTGTGGACACAAGAATTTTTGGCTTCAAGCCGATCTTCGGGTCGACATTCAAATTGAATTGAAAAATTGTTGCGCCATCCTTCCGATCCTCCGAAGAAACAAAAGAAAACCCTGAGTCCTGGAAAGATTTACGTACTTCTGCCTTGAATTCGGCAACACCGATATTCTTATATGCGGCAGCAGGAAAAGTAGGTCTTCCGATTTTGTAGCTTAGATCCAGAACACTTGACCGCCAGGATTGAGCGATTGAGGTCATTCCAGCCAGCAATAAAAATCCACCAATCAGAGCTCTTTTAACAAATATTTTCTTCATTATGTGTCTTTTGAAAAAATAAGATGGGGGCATGTTCAGCCGATCTTTTCAAATCCTGTTTCTACAGCGGCGCAACGAATGAGGCGATTGAATGGGCCGAAGGCCCAAGTGCTTAGCTTTGCGACGGCCCGGCATGTTCAAAGCGCCGTCTTTCCTCAACGGCCAATGCTCTTTTTCCAGCCTTCGCTGCTTGCGGATGCTTGTGTTCCGCGCACAGCACTGCAATTTCGCGCAATTTCTCATCAGGCCGTTTCTCTATTTCCATGGCAACAGCCTCGGAAATGAAGAAATTTTCGTGCGTCGCCGATTCACGCAGCAAATCCAGATCAAGCAAATCCAGCGACGGAATAACCTGCACAGCAAGATCCTCGTCCTCCGGCGATTCGAGCAACCGCCTGATAAGCGCCGTCAGGCCTTCCTGATCGGTCGCGGAGGGAGAAATTCGAGGATGAAGTTCCTCCACATCGCCCCCCCTCGCCCGGGCTTGCCTGGTCGCCTCAAGAAACGCCTCAACCGACCCAAAGACCACACGCGTGTCGCCGTCGTGATTCAGGTACAGAACCGCGCCGGCGAGCGGCGCGGCGGTCAGCAAGACGTGGTGGTTGCTTATGCCGGGGTCGTCCACCACGAACCCTCCAAGCAGCTTGAGCGTGGGGTGCGAGTGCATGTCTTCGTGCCAACGAAGAAGCTCGGCACCGACGAGCAGCGCGGTGCCCGAACAGTCCTCGCTTTCAATACGCGCGGCGTGCGCATGAAGCGCCTCCTGAACGTCGTGCAAGGCAGATGGCGAATCAGGTTCCAGCTGCCCGATCGGCTTGTCAAAAAGCGGCGGCATCGATCTCTCCCAAGTGTTTTCATGACTGCGTCGAAGCGAACCCCTGAACGTCAGGTGCCGGCCGATGGTACCCATCCGCGCGCTTTGCGTGGAACCATTTGGCGCGGATGGGAGATGACGCAAATGACAGGCCGCGAGCACCGCTACGGCCTGTCAAACCGGCCGTCAATCAGGGGCCGGTTTCAGGCGCCTTGCGTCGCGCCTTCTCGCTCAACTGAAACAGCTCGCCGGCCTTGCGTGCCAGTTCGGCTGCGAGCCACAGTAGGTTGTCCAGTTGCCGGGGCCCTTCACCGCTGCACCAGTCGATGTCTTCGCCGTGGCAGACCCACAGCAGGGATTCGAGTTGGGCGAGTGTGTTTTCGAGGAGGTCCGCCGGGTCCGTTGCGGTTCCGTCGGGGGAAGGTCCGGGCGAGCGAGGCCGGGCTATAGTCTTGGTAGCCATTTTTGTGCGTTCCTTTAGAGGTTGTTGCACGTCTTTGGTTAGACGGCCGGGGTGCTAGTTACACCCCGGCCGTCGCCTTTGATACCTCGCATCTGCATCGTTGCTTGAGCAGCACCGACAACCCGCCGCGAGGCACGCGGTTCTTCATTCATTCGTGCAGCTGCTGTGTGGTTGCTCCTTGCTTGCGCCCTTGCCGGCGCTTTGAGTGACAGGGCATTCACTGTAGATAAGAGCGCCGGCGTTGCAGACGCCGCGCACTCCACGCAGTCGCGATTCACGCCAACAAATACAGCTTCCGTCACGCGCCATGTGTGCTGTGGTCGGCATCCGCGCATGCCAACTCCCGAGCGCGCTGGCACGACTGATGCGTAGTTCCGCGCGGAACTGTCACAGGCGTTGCATACGCTCCGTGGCTCTCTTCAACAACGCACAACTACAGGGAACGCATGCAACGCCGTCTCGTCCTTCTCACCCCCATGGCCGCCGCGCTCGTCGCCGCCGGCTGCGCCAGCCTCTCGTCCGGTAAAGGCGCCGGCCTCGATGCGGGCCACTGGGACGCGTTCAACCGCGCGCAGATCGAAGGCCTGATCGCCAGCCAGGGCAAGGCCAGCCCCGGCTACAACGCGGCCAAGCCGCCGTATGTGGTGTTCGACTGGGACAACACCAGCGTCTTCCTCGACATCGAGGAAGCCTCGCTGATCTACCAGCTCGAGAACCTGGTCTTCGGCGCCACGCCCGCGCAGCTCGAGGTGGCGCTGCGCAAGAACATTCCGAAAAAAGACTTCCTGCCCGCGTACAACAACGCGGCCGGCCAGGCCGTGAACATCGACCGCGTGGTGCCCGACATCGTCGCCAGCTACACGTGGCTGTACCAGAACTACAAGGGCCTGAAGGGCGACCAGTCGCTGGCGGTGGTGGCGATGAGCCCGCACTACGGCGCCTTCATCACCAAGGTGCGCTACCTGTACGAAGCCATCGGCGACACCTTCGACCACGACACGGCCTACCCGTGGGTGACGTACCTCTTCGTCGGCATGACCGAGGCGCAGGTGCGCAAGCTCACGGCCGACACGGTGGCGTGGCAGCTGAAGGAGCCGGTCGCCAAGGTCAAGTGGACCTCGCCGGCCGCGCTGCCGGGCCGCGCGGGCGTGGTGTCTGTGAGCTGGAAGAACGGCCTGCGCCTGCAGCCCGAAATGCAGCAGCTCTATGCGGCTTTCCGCAACGCGGGCTTCGACGTGTGGGTGTGCTCGGCCTCGTTCGTCGACGTGATCAAGGAGATCTCCTCGAACCCGGCCTTCGGCTACAACAACCCGCCCGAGCGCGTGCTCGCGATGGAGCTGGAGCGCGACGCCAAGGGCGTGATCCAGCCCGAGTTCCGCCGCGGCTACGACCAGACGCAGGGGCCCGGCAAGACGAAGAACATCCGGCGCTTCCTGGTCTCCAGGTACGGCTACGGCCCGAGCTTCGTGGCGGGCGACAGCGAAGGCGACCAGAACATGATGGCCGACTTCCCCGACACGAAGAAGGTGCTGATCGTGAACCGCCTGCGCGATGCGAAGACCGACATCGGCAAGTTCTCGGCGCTGGCGGTGCAGAACCACGGCAAGGCCGACACGCGCTACCTGCTGCAGGGGCGCGACGACAACACCGGCGCATGGGTGGCCTCGCAGTTGCACACGCCGTTGGGCGCGTCGGCGGGCAAGGCGCTGAAGTAGCGGGCGGGCCCCGTCGGGCTCCGCCGTACTTCGGGCGCCTCAGCCTCAGGGGTTCTTCGCCACCACCGGCTTCACCGTGTCGCGCACCTTGGCCACCTGCGCGGCCGTCACGGCCTCGCCCTGGTTGCCCCAGCTCGAGCGCGCGAAACTCAGCACGCTGGCCACGTCGGCGTCGCTCAGGCGCCAGCCGAAGTCGGGCATGGCGATGGGCGATGGCGCCTTGGCGGTGCTGGGCATGGCCGAGCCGGCGAGCACCAGGCGGATCAGCGAGGTCGGGTCTTTCGCGTTCACCACGCTGTTGCCGGCCAGCGCCGGGAAGGTCTTGTCCGCGCCGGTGCCGTCGGAGCGGTGGCAAGCGTTGCAGTTGTTCAGGTAGACCATGGCGCCGCTGTTGCCTTCGACGGTGCCGTTGCGCAACGCGAGCGCGGTCGGGTGCTTGGGCGCGGCCGCCACCAGCGAGGCCGGGGATTGCGGAGACGACGGGGACGACGGGGACGACGGGGATGGCGGAGACGACGGGGAAGACGCACCCTTCGCATCGTCCTTCATGCCCAGCGACTGCAGGTACGCCGCCACGGCCTGCAGGTCCTGCGTGGACATGTGCTGCGTGCTGTTCTGCACCACGTCGACCATCGCGCCGAATGCTGCGGTGTGGCTGGTGCGCCCGGTCTGCAGGTACTGCACGATGTCTTCGGACGACCACTGCGCCATGGTCGGGCGGTCGGTGTGGCGCAGGGGTTGCGCATACCAGCCGTCGATGACCGCGCCGGAAAGAAAGAGCTCGCCCTTCCTGTCGCTGGCCGCCTTCACGCCGCCGAGCATGCTGCGCGGGGTGTGGCAGTCGCCGCAATGGCCCAGGCCCTGCACCAGGTAGGCGCCGCGGTTCCACTCGGCGCTGCGTGCGGTGTCGCTCTGGTACACGCCCTTGTCGAGGTAGAGCCAGTTCCAGCCGATCATCAGTCCGCGCATGCTGAAGGGCCATGGCAGGTCGGTGGCCGGCGGCTTCTGCGCGACAGGCTGCACGCCGCCGCGAAAGAAGGTGAAGAGCGCGTGCATGTCCTCGTCGTTCACGCGGGCGAACGACGGGTACGGCATGGCGGGGTACAGGCGGTGGCCGTCGCGGGCCACGCCTTCACGCAGCGCGCGGGCGAACTCGGCCTCGGTGTAGGCGCCGATGCCGGCCTCGGGGTCGGGCGTGATGTTGGTCGACACGATGGTCCCGAACGGCGTCTTCATCGGCAGGCCGCCGCCGAAGGCGGGCTTGCCCGGCGCGGTGTGGCAGCTGACGCAGTCGCCGGCACGCGCGAGGTAGCGGCCGCGCTCCAATACGGGGTCGGCCGGGGCAGCAGGCGCGGCAGGCGCGGCTGCCGGCGTTGCATTGGCCACGGGCGCGGACGCCGGTGCCGCCGCGGGTGTGGCCGCCGGTGCCTCGGCCTTCTGCGCCACGGCCCAGGCCCCGGCGCACAGCAGCACCACGGCCGCGGCCACGCCGCCATACAGGCGTCGCGCGCTCATGCCAGCGCTCCCGGGTTCTTCAGGTACTGCTCGCGGATGGCCTTGGCCGACCAGTACGCCAGCGCACCCACCATGCCGGTCGGGTTGTAGCCGAAGTTCTGCGGGAAGGCGCTGGCGCCCATCACGAACACGTTGGGCACGTCCCACACCTGCAGGAAGCGGTTCACGGCGCTGGTCGAGGGGTCGGTGCCCATGGGGGCGCCACCGGTGTTGTGGGTCGACTGGTAGTAGCGCACGTCGTAGTGAGCGCCGGCCTTCTGGAAGTTCATCTTCAGCTGCTTGGGCCCCATGGCCCTGGCGATCTGCTCGACCTTGGTGCCGATGAACTGCGTCATCGCGAGGTCGTTGGCCTTCCAGTCGAAGGTCATGCGCAGCAGCGGCTGGCCGTGCACGTCCTTGTAGGTCGGGTCGAGGTCGAGGTAGTTGTCGCGGTAGGCCATCACCGAGCCCTGGCTGCCCACGCCGGCCTGGTAGAGGTAGTTTTCCTTCGCGGCCTTCTTCCAGCCCGCGCCCCAGCTCGGCGTGCCGGGCGGCAGGCTCAGCTGCTGGATCGGGCGCCCGCCGGTGTTGATGCAGTTGATGCTGGCGCCGCCCACGAAGCCCGCCGGGCCGTGGTCGAAGTTGTCGCCGTCGAAGTCGTCGATGACGGTGCCGCTGGCGCCCGCGCCGACGAAGGGGTTCATCGGCTGGTCCTTGTCGAAGAACAGGCTGGCGCCGCCGTTGAGCTGGTAGGCGTAGTTGCGGCCCACCACGCCTTCGCCGGTGGCCGGGTCGTACTTCTTGCCGATGTTCGACAGCAGCAGCAGGCGCACGTTGTGGAACTGGTAGGCGCACAGCACCACCAGGTCGGCGGGCTGCTCGACCTCGTTGCCTTCGGCGTCCACGTAGGTCACGCCGGTGGCGCGCTTGCCGTCGGGCGACATGTTCACGCGCAGCACGTGCGACCTGGTGCGCAGCTCGAAGTTGGGCCGCTTCATCAGCACCGGCAGCAGCGTGGTCTGCGGCGAGGCCTTCGAATACATGTAGCAGCCGTAGCGCTCGCAGAAGCCGCAGAAGTTGCACGGCCCGAGCTGCGCGCCGTGCGGGTTGGTGTAGGCGCGCGAGGCATTGGCCGCGGCCTGCGGGAACGGGTGGTAGCCCAGGTCGCGCGCGGCCTTCTCGAACAGCCGGGCGCTGTTGACGGAGGCCAGCGGCGGCAGCGGGAATTCGTTGGCGCGCGCGCCTTCGAACGGGTTGCCGCCGGCCTGGATCTGCCCGCCGATGTTGCCGGCCTTGCCCGAGGTGCCGCAGATCTTCTCGAACTGGTCGAAGTGCGGCTCCAGCTCGTCGTAGCTCACGCCGAAGTCCTGGATGGTCATGCCTTCGGGAATGAACTTCTTGCCGTAGCGCTCTTCGTAGTGGCTGCGGATGCGCAGGTCGCTCGGCAGCGCGCGCCAGTGGTGGCCGTTCCAGTGCACGCCCGCGCCGCCCACGCCGTCGCCGGGCAGGAAGGACGCGAGCTGCCGGTACGGCACCGCGATCTCGGCCGGCGTGTGGCGGATGGTCACGGTCTCGCGCGAGAGGTTCTGGAACAGCTTGCCGCGGATGCCGTAGCTCAGCTCGTCGGTGATGCGCGGGTAGGCGAAGTCGGGTTGCGTGTCGCGGTTCTCGCCGCGCTCCAGCGCCAGCACCTTCAGGCCGGCGGCGGTGAGCTCCATGCCCATGATCGCGCCGGTCCAGCCGAAGCCGACCAGCACCGCGTCGACACCGGGTTTCTTGATGTTTGCCATGGTGTGCGCGCCCTCAGCCCTGCGGCCCGGCGATGCTCACCGGCGGCAGGTTGTACTTGACGCCGGGCCGGTCGACCCAGTCGGCGTAGTCGGCGCGCGCGCCGGGAAAGCCGATCATCTTCCACGCCGCGGCGTTCTTGTTGCCGCCGTGGATGGGGTCGCTGAAGTAGCCCTCCTTGGTGTTCTGCAACAGGAAGCCGAAGAAGTCGGTGGCGCCCACGCCGTCGAGCATGACGCTGCCGGCCTCCAGGCCCTTGAGCACGTCGTCCTGCTGCGCCGCGGCGAGCTGCGCGAAGGGCTTGTCGCCGAACTGCTTGCGGCAGTAGGCGTCGGTGGCGGCAATGCCCGCGCGGTACACCTCGCGCGGCGGCATCTTCTTCTGGTAGCCGAACAGCGGCGACACCTCGATGAACGGGCCCTGCATGTACCAGGTGGCCGCATGGCCGAAGGCGCCTTCCATCTGCCGGTCGATGAACTCGGGCACGCCCGCCTCGATGGCGCCGGGGCCCGCGTCGTCGGACGGAATCAGCCGCGCGACCGCGGCCTGCACGAAGGCCCACTCGGTGGCGTTGAAGTACACGGGTGTGTAAGGAGCGTTGGGCGTGCCGGGGCTGGTTGCGGGAGCGGGCGCCTTGGCGGCGGTCTGCGCCAGCGCGGCACCGGTGACGCCACCGGCGCCGAAGGCCGTGGCGGCCGGCACGATGGCGATGGACCGGCGCAGGAATCCCCGCCGGTCGGAATACGACACGTCTTTCATCGCGTTGTGTGCGGCAGCGGGCCGCGTGTTGTTGTGCGAGCCTTCATCATCGCGACCACGCGCGCCGTGTCTTGTAGGAAAGTGTCTTGCCTATGATGGAAGCCGCCTCGCGCCTTTCAGACCGCTTTCAGGGCGCTTTCAGCCAACCGACGAATCAACGACCAGACCGGAGACGCCATGACGACGACCACCCGCTACCCGCTCGCCGAACTCGAGAACCTGCCCGAGGACATCCGCACCGCGATCCTTGCCGTGCAGGAGAAGGCGGGCTTCGTGCCCAACGTGTTCCTGGGCCTGGCGCGCCGCCCGGCCGAATGGCGCGCCTTCTTCGCGTACCACGACGCGCTGATGCTCAAGGAAGAAGGCTCGCTCACCAAGGGCGACCGCGAGATGATCGTCACCACCACCAGCGCGGCCAACCAGTGCCTGTACTGCGTGGTGGCGCACGGCGCGCTGTTGCGCATCTACGAGAAGAAGCCGCTGGTGGCCGACCAGGTGGCGGTGAACTACCGCAAGGCCGACATCACGCCGCGCCAGCGCGCCATGCTCGACTTTGCGATGAAGGTCTGCGACCGCTCGCACGAGATCGACGACAGCGACTTCGCGCCGCTGCACGCGCACGGCTTCGACGACGAGGACATCTGGGACATCGCGGCCATCACCGCCTTCTTCGGCCTGAGCAACCGCCTGGCGAGCTTCAGCGGCATGCAGCCGAACCACGAGTTCTTCCTGATGGGGCGGCTGCCCCGCGAGAAGAAGTAGCCGGTACCCCATGGCCCGAGCGCTCGGGGGACCGAGCGCCCAAGGCCCTGCTCAACCCTTGGCGCGGCAGGCGGCCAGCGCGTCCAGCGCGGGCTTGTAGGTGGGCGTGGTCACGTCCATCACGCCCAGCACCGTGTGGTACAGGTTGTCGTGCGTGAGCGGTGCGTCCAGCCCCGCCTCCATGCACGAGCGCGAGAGCTTGCGCCGCGCGTTCATGCCGTCGCTGAACCACGTGACCATGGGCACGTGCTTCTGCGCCTCGGGCGCGAAGCTGTACGGCACGCCGTGCAGGAACAGCCCGTACTCGCCGAGCGACTCGCCGTGGTCGCTCACGTACAGCAGCGCCGGGTCGTAGCTCTTGGACTGGGCCTTGAGCCAGTCGATGGTCTGGCCCAGGAAGCGGTCGGTCTGCACGATCGAGTTGTCGTACACGTTGAGCAGCTCGGCATGGCCGCACTCGGCCAGCGCATTGGTCTTGCACTCGGGCTGGAAGCGCTTCACGTCGGGTGCGGAGCGCTTGTAGTAGGCCGGCCCATGGCTGCCCATCTGGTGCATGACCAGCACCACGCCTTTGGCGCGGCGCTCGGCGGGCAGCGCGGCAATGCGCTCGTCCAGGCCCTTGAGCATCACGTCGTCCAGGCACTCGTCGCCGTCGCACAGCGCCTTCTTGGTGGCCGCGTCGAGCCCGTCGAAGGCCGATGCATTCGGGATGCGCGCGCACACGCCCTTGCAGCCGGCCTGGTTGTCGAGCCAGAACACGGCCAGCCCGGCGGCCTGCAGCACGTCGACCAGGGTCTCGTAGTCGTCGTTGCGCGACTCGTAGCCCTGCTTGCCCAGCGGCGAGAACATGCACGGCACCGAGGCCAGCGTGTTGGTGCCGCAGGAGTGCACGTCGCGGTAGCTCAGCACCCCGCGCCTGGCGAGCTCGGGCGTGGTGTCGCGGGCGTAGCCGTTCAGCGCGAAGTGGTCGGCGCGCGCCGTCTCGCCCACCACCAGCACGAACAGCGGCGGCTTGGCCTGCGCCGCGTAGCTCGTGCCCAGCGCGGTGCCGGCGGTGATGGAGATGAGCTTGCCGCTGCGCTTGAACAGCGGCTTGATGAACAGCGAGCCCGTGGAGTACAGCGTCGCGATGGGGTTCATCATGTAGCGCAGGTGCACGTTGTTGCGCATCAGCGGCGCCAGCTCCCGGTTCATGGACACGGCCGCCCCCAGCGCCACGGCCACGGCCAGCAGCAGCAGCGCGGCATTGCGCCAGAGCTTGGACAG